>JAPOYU010000146.1 GCA_026706395.1 Chloroflexota bacterium | reverse complement strand
GCGCCCTACGCCTTCATCTCTCCCTTCTACGTCCTGTTTGCTTTCTTCTTTCTGGCGCCCAGCCTGATTGCGCTGGTGTTGAGCTTGTTCCGTTGGGATGGCATCAACGATCCCCGCTTTGTTCTCGCGCGCAATTACGGGCGCCTGCTAAGCGACAAGGTCTTCGCGCAGGCGGCGACGAATACGGCGATCTACGCGATTGCCAGTCTTCTGATTGTCCTGCCCCTTGCCTTGGTGCTGGCGGTGCTGCTCAACGCCAAGTCCTTGCGCTTCAGCAATGTTTGGCGCGCGATGTACTTCACGCCGGTGGTGACGTCGACGGTGGCGATTACGCTGGTCTTTCAGATCCTCTACAATCGCGACACCGGTCTGCTGAACGCGCCGCTGATCTATTTGGGCTTGGAGCCGATATACTGGCTGGGCGATCGATCATGGGCCAAGGTTGCAATTATCATTCTGATCGCATGGCGCTCGACCGGATTGCTGACCATCTACTTCTTGGCTGGGCTGCAGAGCATTCCCGAAGAATTATACGAGGCGGCTTCTATTGATGGCGCGAGCATGCTGCAGAAGTTCTTCCGCATCACCATCCCCATGCTGCGACCGATCATCTTGTTCGTCAGCATTATCGTCTTGCTGAGCTCAATCCAGATATTCGACGAACCGCAGATTCTTACACAGGGCGGACCGGCTAACTCCACCATGAGCGTCGTGCAGTATCTTTACGAGCGCGGCTACACGCGTTTGCGTCTTGGTTTCGCATCGGCAGTAGGAACGGTGCTCTTCGCGACGGTATTCATTTTGTCGCTGCTGCAGCTGCAGTGGTACGGCGTCTTCCGGAAGGAGGACTGATGGGCGAGCGATTCGGCCAGCGCCTGGGCGTCATTGCGCTGCACGTTGTGGTCATCAGCGGGGCGTTGTTGACGGTGCTGCCGATCGCCTTCATGATCTATTCGTCATTCAAGACGACGACCGAGATTTTCACGCTGCCGCCCTGGCTGCCGCCGGCCGAGTGGTCATTCAAGAATTATGAAACCCTGCTGACCGGCTGGCACTTTCCCTATTGGTATGCCAATAGCATCATCTACGCCGCGGTGGTGACGGTATTCGTGCTTTTCTTTTGTTCGCTGGCGGGTTTTGCCTTTGCCAAGTATTTCTTTCGCGGCAAGAATTTCTTGTTCATTATCTTGATCGGCTCGACAATGATTCCCTTTCAGCTGATCCTGATTCCGCTTTTTATACTGATGAGCCGTATAGATTGGGTCAATCATCCCGCGTCGATGATCATCCCCTGGATGGCGCCGGCTTTTGGCATCTTCCTGATGCGGCAGTATATTCAGGCGGTGCCCTCCGAATTGATGGAGTCGGCACGGATTGACGGCGCCTCGGAATTCCGGATTTACGCGCAGGTCATCGTCCCCCTGGTGCGGCCCGGCTTGACAACGCTGGCGATTTTGACTTTTCTCGGCTCATGGAACAGTTACATTTGGCCGCTGATGGTGCTGCGCGGCAATGAGGTCATCACGCTGCCGGTCGGCATTGCGACGATGCGCAGCCAGGCGACGGCGGCGCAGATTCCGTATGGCGAAATGATGGCGGCGGCGACGCTGGTGTCGGTGCCGGTGATTGCGCTGTTTCTCATGTTGCAGCGCTATTTCATATCCGGCTTGACGATTGGCGCGGTGAAGGGGTAATGGCGCGCGCGGGCGACACATCCCCAGATCGTGGCGGCGGGCGATTCATAGAATTGCCCCTACAACAGGTAGCGCGACAAAAGGCGACTTTTTGGACGCATCTTGACAAAGCCGGCGGCGACCGGTTACAATCTCCTGCGATGGAAAAACGCCAATAACTCACTGTTTGGGAAGGGCTCAGAAGCTGTGCCTTCTGTAGGCCTTTGTCGCTGTTTGTTGAAAGTGTTCGCATTTCATCCGGTCAAACCCTTTCATTCGGCAATTTCATAGCGCGGAGGAGGTTCCGTCTTGGAGGCGAAAGACTTCAGTGCATTGCGTATTAGTCTGGCGTCGCCGGAGCAGGTTCGGTCCTGGTCCTACGGCGAGGTGACGAAACCCGAGACGATCAACTATCGGCGGCTGCGTCCCGAGATGGACGGGCTGTTTTGCGAGCGAATCTTCGGCCCCACGCGGGATTGGCAGTGCTACTGCGGCAAGTACAAGAACATTCGCTACCGCGGCATCATCTGCGACAAATGCGGCGTGGAGGTGACGCGCTCATCGGTGCGGCGCGAGCGGATGGGGCATATCGAATTGGCGGCGCCGGTCGCCCATGTTTGGTATACGCGGCGCGTGCCGAGCTACTTGGGCTTGCTGCTGGATGTCAGCCGGCGCAATCTCGATCGCGTGCTCTATTTCGCGCAGTATGTGGTTACAAGCGTCGATGAAGACGCGCGCGTCAAAGCGGTCGCGCGCATCGAAAAGGAATTGCAGACCAAAGAAGCGGAACTCGCCGGCAATATTGAAGAGCAAATGAGCGGGATCCGCGAAAATCGTGACCAAATCGCGGAGGAATTTGACAGTAAAGTCGCGGCGATTCGCGAGCACTTCGACAAGGAATTGGAACGGCTCAGCGATGAGGTGATGAGCGAGGCGCGCACGGCGCAAACGCAGGTCGAGAATTTGCTGGGTCAGGCGGCGGCGAAAGAAATCCGCTTGCAAGCGACCTCGTCGGTCGTTGTCACCCAAGGCGAGCTGATCACGAACGATCATATTTCGAGAATACAGTCGCTGGCGAATGAGCATTTGAGCGGGCTGCAAGGCGAGTTGGATTTGCTCGTTAAAGAAGAGATAGCGAAGATCAGCGGCGATATCGAGTCAGCCAACGTCGATGTCGACAGCTCGATGGAAGAGCATTTGAAGGCGCTGGACGAGCGCATGAAGGTCATGCGCGAGAGCGCCGAGAAACAGATCAGCGAATTGGACGACCTGCATGTCCTGCAGTTTCTCTCGGAAAGCCGCTACCGGGAGTTGAAAGGCAAGTTCGGCAATGTCTTCCAGGCGAATATGGGCGCCGAGGCTTTTTACGAGATTCTGAGCGCCTTGAACCTGGCCAAGCTGTCCGAAGAATTGTGGCTGGAAGTGCGAACTTCAAGATCGAAGCAGCGTCGCCGCAAAGCGACCAAACGCCTGAGCGTGGTCGAGAGCCTGCGCAGCAGCCGCGCGACTGTGATTGACAAAGACGAAACCAAGCAGGAAAACGAACCGGACGGCAATCGGCCCGAATGGATGATTCTGACGGTCCTGCCGGTGATTCCGCCGGACTTGCGGCCGATGGTGCAGTTGGATGGCGGGCGCTTCGCCACCAGCGACCTCAACGATTTGTACCGCCGCGTCATCAACCGCAACAATCGGCTCAAGCACTTGCTGGATTTGGGCGCGCCCGATGTCATCGTGCGCAACGAGAAACGCATGCTGCAGGAAGCGGTCGACAGCTTGATCGACAACAGCCAGCGAGGCAAGGCGCTTAGCCGGCGGGGCCGGCGCGAGTTGAAGTCGCTGAGCGATATGCTCAAGGGCAAGAAGGGGCGCTTCCGGCGCAACCTGCTGGGCAAGCGCGTCGATTATTCGGGCCGCTCGGTGATCGTCATCGGCCCCAAACTCAAGCTGCATCAATGCGGATTGCCGAAGACGATGGCGCTGGAATTGTATCGGCCCTTCGTCATCAGCCGCCTGGTCTCGTACAACTACGCCAGCAATGTCAAAGGCGCCAAGCGCATCATCGAGCGCGAGCGGCCCGAAGTTTGGGAGGTGCTGGAGGAAGTCATTCGCGAGCGACCCGTGCTGCTGAATCGGGCGCCGACTTTGCATCGCTTGGGCATTCAGGCTTTCGAGCCGCTGCTGGTGGAAGGCAAGGCGATTCAGATCCATCCCTTGGTCTGCTCCGCCTTCAACGCGGATTTCGACGGCGATCAGATGGCGGTGCATGTGCCGCTGAGCGAGGAGGCGGTCAAGGAAGCGCGCGAATTGATGTTGAGCACGCGCAATCTGCTGAAGCCATCGGATGGCGCCCCGATCGTGGGTCCAGCCAAAGATATGGTGCTGGGCAACTATTACTTGACCATGGATCCGACGGTGGAAATCGTCGCCTTGCGCGAGCGCGCCGATGAATTTCGTTCAGCCGACGCGGTCCTAGGCGGCGATTTCAAGGTCGGCATCGCCTTCCGCTCTAACGGCTATTATTACGCGCAATTCCGGCGCGTTCCCAATAACGTGCTGTTCCTGGACGAATCGGAAGCCGACGAGAACGGCCGGCCCCGCGTCATCAAATCGGCGATTGACCGGACCGTTGAGGCGCTCTTGGCCGGCGAGGTCGATTGCCTGCTGGCCAATGCCTATGAGATGCGCAAATACTTGCGGGCGAAAGGACTGGAAAATCAGCTCGAGATCACCAACTTGCATGAGCGGCGGGTGGTGGTGGATATGGATGAGGTGGAGTATCTGTATCGCATCGGCTTGGTCAATCTGCATACGCCGATTTTGCTGGGCAACGTCTTCGATGAACGCCTGCCGCAAGAGGAACCGGAAATCTGTACCGTTGGGCGCGCGATCTTCAATCGGATTCTGCCGGATGAGATGCGCTTCGTGCAGGAAACCCTGGGCAAGAAGGGCTTGCAGCAATTGGTGGCGCGCTGCTATCAGGTCATTGGCGGCGAGAAGACGACCGAAGTTGTCGACGCCATCAAGAATTACGGCTTCCATTACGCCACGATATCGGGCACGACAATCGCCGTCAGCGACTTGACTATCCCCGATGAGCGGGCGGAGATTCTGCGGCAAGCGGAGGATGTGGTCACGCGGGCGGAGCGGGACTTTCGCCGCGGCTTGATGACGGAAGAAGAGCGCTATCAGATCGCGATTGACGAGTGGAACCGCGCCAAGGATTACCTGCAGGAGCAGATTCAGGATACCTTGGACCCCTACGGACCCATCGCCATCATGGCCATCTCGGGCTCGACCAAAGGCGGTTTCGGTCCCATCACGCAGCTGGCGGGCATGCGCGGCTTGATGGCTGACCCATCCGGGCGCATCATCGACCTGCCGATTCGCAGCCACTTCCGCGAGGGCTTGAACGCGCTCGAGTACTTCATCTCGACGCATGGCGCGCGCAAGGGCTTGGCTGATACGGCGCTGCGCACAGCCGACGCCGGTTATCTGACGCGGCGGCTGGTGGATGTCGCCCAAGACATGATCGTCAATCGCTGGGATTGCAATACGACGCGCGGGCTCATGATTCGGCGCGACGATGACATCGCCGGGCAGAACATGGAAGAGCGGATCGTTGGGCGCTGCGCCGCCGAAAACGTGGTGGATCCCGAGAGCGGCGAGTTGATCGTGGCGCGCAACGAGATGATTGACGAAGAGATCGCCGCCAAAATCGAAAACTCGGAGTTGGAAGTTGTCGAGGCGCGCAGCCCGCTGACCTGCGATTTGATTCACGGCGTTTGCGCGCTCTGCTATGGTCGCGACCTGGGCACGGGCGAGATGGTGAATATCGGCGCGGCCGTCGGCATTATCGCGGCGCAGTCCATTGGCGAGCCGGGCACGCAGTTGACGCTGCGGACCTTCCACAGCGGCGGCACGGCCGAAGTGCGCGATATCACCAGCGGTTTGCCGCGCGTCGAGGAGCTGTTTGAAGCGCGGCGCAAACCCAAGGGCGAGTCGGTCATCACATCGATCGGCGGCGTCCTGCGTTTGACCGAGCGCGAAGATGGCGCTCGCATTGCGACGGTCATATACAGCGAACCGCTGAGCCGGCGAGTGGTGGCGCCGGAGAATTGGGAGATCGTGGCTGAAGATGGCCGCGACATCAAGGAAGGCGCCGTCATCGCCAAGAATGGCAACGACGACGTACTGCTCGCTGGCATGTCGGGCCGCGTTCACATTGAAGAAGACGTCATCTATATTCGCGACGAACTGCGTGATGAGGAGGAGCTCGAGATCCCCGCGAACGCGCGTCTGCGCAAGTCGATATACAATGACATGACGGTGGAGCCGGGCGAGCAACTCACGGAAGGCTCGAAGAATCCGCACCAGATTTTGCGCGTGCAAGGCGCCAAACCGACGCAGATGTACCTGCTGGGCGAGATCCAGGATGTCTATCGCAGCCAGGGCGTGAATATCGCCGACAAGCACTTCGAGACGGTCATTCGCAAGATGATGTGCAAGGTGCAGATCACGCGCAGCGGCGACAGCGACCTGCTGCCCGGCGAGTTGATCGATCAGTTGAAGCTGCTCAAGATCAACGAGCGTCTGCTGGTAGAGAATTTGGAACCCTGCTCGGGGCAGCCGGTGCTGCTCGGCATCACCAAGGCGGCGCTCAGCACGGAGAGTTATCTATCGGCAGCCAGCTTCCAGCACACGATCAAGGTGCTGGCGGGCGCGGCGATCGAAGGCCAGGTGGATCCGCTGCATGGTTTGAAGGAGAACGTCATCATCGGCAAGCTGATTCCAGCTGGCACCGGCTTCCACGCCTATCAGGATCGGGAAGCGGTGGCGCCAGCGGTTACGCTTGAAACGCAGGGCGCTTTGGATTTGGAGGCAACCGGCGGCCAGGATGACTTCGAAAGCATGGTGAACGAGCAATTGCACAACGAGAGATGAATGCATTCGACGCGGGATACCAACTGGTTCCCGCGTTTTCATTTAGGCTCTGTCGGCTAGGCGCGCGCGGCTAGGGCACTGTAGAGCGGTCGTTCGCGTTGCTGACTGCTGCCGTCAAGACTCGGATAGAGTATGCTGTAGCTGGCCAGTTCGCTGCGCTGGTTGATGCTGAGTTCATGCGCGAAGTTCAGATTCCAGAGGATCATGAGCCCAATATCGGCGCGTGATTGGCCGATCTGAAAGGCGCGCAGCGTATAGTCGCGTTGATCGAGCGCGGAATTGTAAGCCATCCAAACTTCGGGCGCCGCGGTTGGAAAATGCTCCCAAGTCGCCCAGCCAAATTCTGTCACCCACATCCGCGTCTGATGACCGTGGGCGGCGATGATGCTGCTATAGTCGCGGATGGTCTGCAGGAAGAAGAACTGGGGCCGATCGTCCCAGCCTTGGCCCGCGACATTATTGCAGCAGATAAAATCGGGCGGGTTGCCCCAGCTATACGGATGGATGCCGATCTTCACATCGGGAAACTCTGCCAAGCCCGCCTGGTACATCTGCCGCAGAAAAGCGCGGTCGTCGACCGAAACGCCGCTGTGGTTTCCAGTGGGCGCCAAGCCCGCCGTGATCACGGTGGTATTGGGTGAGAATTCGCGCACCGCCTTGTAGCCGACGCGGAAAAGCTCCATGTAGCTGACGCCGCTGAGAGGAAAGCCGCCGGTCCACTCGCGCCTGAGGTTTGGCTCGTTCCAGATTTCGATGGCGTCAATATAGGGACCGAGTTTTTCAATCAACTTGAAGATGAACCAGTGAAGCTCGTTAAAGTCGTCGGGCGGTCCGTCCTCGTTGCGGTCATAGTTGCGCGCCCAATCCGGCGCTTTGGCGATGCTGAGCAAGACCTTGAAGCCGCGCTTGTCAGCCTCTTGGACGTACAGCTGGAACAGGCGAAAATTCTGTTCAAATTCGCCCGGTCGATTCGGCTGCAGCCACTTCCAACTGGCTTGCAGTTTGATCCAATCGACGCGAAGCGCAGCGATTTGATGCAGCGTGCGCGACCAAGCGTGCGTATCAAGATTGTAGTGCACTTGAATACCCATTTCCGCCCGGTTGAGACGCGTCCGGTCGGCCTGCGCCGGCGTTGTGTAGGCGCTTGCCGGTCGGGTCGACGGGAGGACAACCGCGGTTGCGGTTGGGCGTTCAGTCGGGCGCGGCGTACTCGTAGGCGGCTGCGTATAGCCGGGCTCAATGATAGAGCCGAAAGACCTATCGTCCGCGGTTGCCGTTGGCAGGGATGCGTCTAGCGTGGGCAAGGGATTGCCATTGACAGCGGGCAGGGCCCCCAACGCAGGCAATTCTGAGGGCTGGGTGGCGATCGCCTCGAGCTCAACCTCGGGCGCGACATTGACCGGGGTCTCGGCGGCGCAGGCGGCGAGCAGTGAGCAAAGGCAGACGATGAGGCTGGCGGCGGCGAGTGAGCGCGCGATGGTTCCTGTCATGTTTATCCGTCTCTGAACCCAGATACGATTGCCCTGTTTTCCGACTGAGAATGTACGAAGTTAATCATCGGTGATATAGGCGAAAGAGAAGGCGCCGGGAGTGTCTATCGTTGAGGATTTAAGCTGCCTGCGATCTTGTCAAAAATCTCTGCGCCTTCTGCGTCCTCCCTATTTTGGAGCCTTGTCGGGGTGAGCCTTGGCTCGCCCGTCTCACTCGACGCAGAGACATATCCACCTAGTTAGCCACTCCCGAAGACGCCTACGCATTTGACACCCTCTCGAATTGCATTCTACAATGGGAAATTGAAGTCCGCAGGGTATAGGCGCGCTACCAGCCTGACGATTAAACTACGCTTTTGAAGGCAAGGAAGTTCCGAATCACCGCCAGAGAGCTATGCGGCTCGGCTCCGAGGGGCGCCGTCATAGCGACTTGCCGTGGCAGGCGCCGCTGCCGCCCTTCTTCAGCCGGCAAACTGACAAGACTGAGAGCCATCGATGACTGACCGGTCGATTCAGCCCATCAAAATTGAAAACGAAATGCGCGACGCCTATTTGAGTTACGCCATGAGCGTGATCGTATCGCGGGCGCTGCCTGACGCGCGTGACGGGCTCAAGCCGGTGCATCGCCGCATTCTATACGCCATGCACGATATGGGCGTTCACGCGAGCGGAACTCACAAGAAAAGCGCGCGCATCGTTGGCGAAGTGCTGGGCAAGTATCATCCGCACGGGGACGGCGCCGTCTATGACACGATGGTGCGCATGGCGCAGGATTTTTCCATGCGCTACACGCTCATCGACGGGCAGGGCAATTTCGGCAGCATTGATGGCGATGGCGCGGCGGCCATGCGTTATACCGAAGCGCGCATGGCCGACATCGGCGGCGAGCTGCTGGTGGATATCAATAAGGAGACGGTTGATTTTGTCGATAATTTCGATGGCACGCTGAATGAACCGTCAGTCTTGCCGGCTTTGGCGCCCAATCTGCTGGTCAATGGCGCGTCGGGCATCGCGGTTGGCATGTCGACCAATATCCCGCCGCATAACCTGGTGGAGATCTGTGACGCGCTGGTATATATGCTCGAGCAGTGGGAGCGCCTGGAAGGAATTGATGTTGACGAATTGATGCGTTTCGTCAAGGGACCCGATTTCCCGACGGGCGGCGTCGTCTACAAGATGCGCGGCGACGAAGACATGCTGCGCGCAGCAATGGCGACCGGCCGCGGCAAAATCACGCTGCGCGCCATGGTGCATGTTGAGGATATGGGGCGCGGCAAGTCGCGAATTATCGTCAGCGAGTTGCCATTCCAGACCAATAAAACGGCGCTGATCGAACGCATCGCCAGCCTGGCCAGCAGCGGCAAACTGGAGGGCTTGGCCGACCTGCGCGATGAATCCGACCGCCAGAATACGGTGCGGCTCGTGATTGAATTGCAGCGCGGCGCGGAAGCGAACGAAGTAATGGCGCAGCTCTTCAAATTGACGCCGCTGCAGACGACCTTTGGCATCATCATGCTGGCGCTCGTCGATGGCCAGCCGCGCACCCTCAATCTCAAGCAGGCGCTGCGGGTGTATCTGGAGCACCGTCTGGAAGTGGTGCAGCGGCGCAGCGCCTTCGATCTGGCGCGAGCGCGCGAAAGAGCCCATGTGCTGGAGGGGCTGATCATCGCGCTGGACAATCTGGACGCTGTCATCCAGACGATACGCAAGTCGCGCAGCAGCGATACGGCGCGCAACAACCTGATGAAGCAGTTCAAGGTGACCGAGATTCAAGCGGCGGCGATTCTCGACATGCCCTTGCGTCGTCTGGCTTCGCTGGAGATGCGCAAGATCCGCGACGAGCACAAAGCCAAGTTGAAGCTGATCAAGTCGCTGGAGGAACTGCTGGCCAGCCCGCTCAAGCAGCGTCAACATATTGCCGACGAATTGGAGACGGTCAAAGCTACGTATGGCGACGCGCGGCGAACTTACATCTCCGACGGCGCGGCGACTCAAGCCGACTTCTTTGTGCCTGAAGAAAAGACGGTGGTCATGCTCAGCGCGCGGGGACATCTGGGGCGGACGTCGCTGGATGAGCCGCCGCGGGTGACGACTGCGACCAAAGATCCGCCGCGCCTGCTGCAGCACAGCACAACGGCGCAAGTCTTGTATCTCTTTGCCGACGACGGAACCTGCGCCACCTTGCCCGTACAGCAGATTCCTCGGGTCGAACAGGCGGCCCAAGGTGTGCATTTCAGCGATTTATGTTCCTTCAGCTCCAAGCAGAAGGTGGTCTCGTTCTTGTGTTTGCCGGCAGATTTGGATGTGGGCTACGTGTGTTTGGTTACGGCTCGCGGGCAAGTCAAACGACTGGGAATCATCGACTTGCCAGGCATCATGACAAGCCAGTTTAGCGTGATGAATTTGACGCGGGGCGATCGGATTGTAGATGCGCTCTTCAGTTTGGGCGCGGAAGAACTGGTTCTGACAACAGCGCGCGGCTACGCTATCCGTTTTGGTCAAGACGACGTGCGACCGACTGGCTTGAATTCGGGCGGCGTGCGCGGGATTTCATTTAGGGAAAAGACTGACCGAGTCGCGGCAGCGTATATCGCCGATGATCGCTATTTCAGTTGGACAATACGGAACGACGGCGTCGCCCGAACTTGCCCAATGTCGCAATTCGCGCTTCAAGGCCGGGGCGGGCAGGGCAAGCGTTCAATCTGGTTGCCTGATGACGGCAACATGGTAGCGGCGGCGATAAACGGCCGGTTAAGCTCCACGGTATTGGTGCTGACCAACAGACGCAAAGCCAAATATATGTCGTTAAAACTGGCTGAAATGGCGCACTTTGGACGCGCTGGCGGCAATGTCGTAATTGCGCTGCGCGAAAAGGAGCGCATCGTTGGCGTCTGCGAGTTCCGCAGGCGCATAGAGACTCGCAAGGCTCTACGCGAATACGAGCGAATTGCCGCTTCTGAGTCGGATCTTGACGAGCTCGCCGACACAGATTCCGATGACGTTGCAACGGCGGATGCGTTGAATGATCGCAAGGAGTCTGATCCAGGCGATAAACTGACGTTGGAACAGCTTGAGTTGCTGCTCGACGAGGCTGATGGCGTCGACGGGTCAGGCAACGGCGCTAGCGTGAACGGCGCTGATCCAGACTTGCGCGATGTCGACTAACCAGCCGCTCCAACTCATCGTCGTAGCGCGGCGCCATCAGCCGCCAGTCGAAGCGCGCTATTTTTTCCTGCAGTTCGCTTAGATCCAAAGTGACGTCGCCAGCTAAATGGTAGCGCAGTTGCGCCGTCAATCGGTCGCGCTGATACAGGCAAGCGTCTTTCAAATCATCGGTAAGCAGGTGGGGATAGTTGAGCCGATCGGGTAATAGCGGGACGCAGCCGCAGTAGATCGCCTCGCAGACCGATGCGCCGAAGAACTCCTGCCAGGCGCTGCTGACGACATAATCGGCTCGCCAGAGCAAACGGGCGTAGTCTGCGAATGAGTCGATGTAGCCAAGCTGAATGATCCGATCGCCCAGCCGCGACTGCGCCATCTGGAAACTCTCGGGCAGTTCGCCAAAGCGCTCGCCGGTGATCGCCAGCTTGAAGTCGAAGCCTTCATGAGCCAGCTGAATCATGCTGCGCGCGAAGGCGCCCGGATCCTTGTCATGTTCCCAGCGGTGATTCCACAGGATGATGGGCGGCTCATTCTCGGCTTTGCGCGCGAAGTGGTCATCAAAGCGGCACAGATCGAGTCCAAGCGACAGCACGCTTGATTTGGCGCGGATTTCGTCAATCGTCTGCAGCTCGTTGTAGTCGGCGAAGTGCTTGAGCATGCGCGGCAGTTGCGCCATAAAGTCGTCCAAATGAAACTGGCTGTTGAAGAAGTTGGCGTCGGCGCAAAGCGCGCTGGCGTAATTGATGAAGCCGTAGCGCCAACCGTGATTCTGACGCCGGCTCTGCGGATAGGACAGTTGATTCTCGTGAAAATACATTGCGACTGGCACAGCAGCCAGGCGGTCGCGCGTCAAAGCGCGGAAGATGGAAAGATCGATCATGCTGGAGGCGAGGGCCAAGTCAGGCGCGGAATCCAGCAGGCGCGCGAAGCTGATGGCGGCGCCCTGCATACGCCACTTCCAGAACTGCGCGGGCAGCGTGAGCAAGTCGATATCGTGGCGGGAGAAACGCCGGTAGCCGTCCGCCCAGGCTTTATGGCTGCCGCCGTAGTAGGATTCTAGCAGGGCGATGCGCATCGTTGGCCTGGCGCTCAACCGGTGTTGCGGCGGCGCGCCTCAACGACATTGGGCACCAGGTCGATCTTCGTGAGGATGCGCGTCAGCTGCTGGTTGCTGGCGATCTCCAGCTGGAGGTTTAGCGTGGCGATGTGCTGGCGGGTGTTGACATCAACCGAGGCAATGTTCACGCTTTCTTCAGCGATGATCGTGCTGATTTCGCGCAAGAGACCCTCCCGGTCATAGGCGACAACTTCCACGGGCACGAGGTAGCGCTGTTCTTGCTCTTCCGTGCCCCAGGAAACATTGATGAGGCGCTCGGTTTCGCGCATGGCGACCATGTTGGGGCAGTCCGCGCGATGCACGGTAACGCCGCGCCCGCGGGTGATATAGCCGATGATGCCGTCGCCGGCCATTGGGCTGCAGCAGCGCGCCAGGTTGACCAGCAAGCCGCCGGCGCCCATGATGCTCACACCTTTGGCGACGCTGGCTTTCGTCAGCTTGGTCCGCGGTTTCAGCAATTCTTCTTCGCTGGCGCTCTCGGCCGCTTTGCGCCTTTCGTCTTCGAGCACGCGGTTGGCAATCTGTGAGCCAGTGACATCGCCGGCGCCGATGGCGGCGAGGAAATCCTCGAGCTTGTCCATGTTCAGCAGGCGGGCGACTGAATCGAAAGTGACTTTTTCCAGCACGCCCAGGCGCTTGAGTTCGCGCTCGAGCACATCGCGGCCCATGACGATATGCTTGTCGCGGTTCTGTTTGCGCAGCCAGTGGCGAATCTTGGTGCGGGCGCGGCTGGTGACGGCGTAATCCAGGTCGGGATTGAGCCAATCCATGCTCGGTCCGCCGCGCTTTGCCGTCAGAATCTCGACCTGGTCGCCCATTTTCAGTTTGTAGTTGAGGGGCATCAGGCGGCCGTTGACCTTGGCGCCGCGGCAGCGATTGCCGATATCAGTGTGGATATGATAGGCGAAGTCGATCGGCGTGGCGCCGACCGGCAGATCAATGATGTCGCCGTTGGGGGTGACGCTGTAAACGCGATCCTGAAAGACCTCGGATTTCACCGTGTCCACGAATTGCGAGGCGTCATTGACCTCGGGACCGAATTCCATTAGGCGGCGCAAAAAGGCGAGACGCTGTTCAAAAGCCTGGTCGTGCCCGTCTCCGCCTTCCTTGTAGCGCCAATGCGCGGCGATGCCGTATTCGGCGTCTTCGTGCATTTCCCAGGTGCGGATCTGCACTTCGACCGTTTTTCCCTCGTCATCATGGACGGCGGTGTGCAGGCTGCGGTAGAAGTTGTCTTTGGGGTTGGCGATATAATCATCGAATTCGCCGGGGATGGGGCGCCAGAGATTGTGCACGATGCCGAGGGCCAGATAACATTCAGCCAGCGTATCGACCAGCACGCGCATGCCGCGCACGTCGTAAATCTGCTCCAGCGGCAAGTCCTTCTTGGTCATCTTGCTGTAGATGCTATAGATATGCTTGGGGCGCGCGCTGATCGTGACATTGGTGACGCGGCTGGCGCTCAGTTCTTTTGTCAAGCGATCCTTGATGCGGGCGACATAGGTTTCGCGTTCGTCGCGCCGTTCGTCGAGCGCTTTGGCGATCGAGCGGTAGGCTTCCGGATTGAGGTAGCGGAAAGCGAGATCTTCCAGTTCCCATTTCATTTGCCAGATGCCGAGGCGGTTGGCCAGGGGCGCGAAGATGTCCATCGTTTCTTGCGCCACCGCCCGCTGCTTGTCACGCGGCATATAACCCAGTGTGCGCATATTGTGCAGGCGGTCGGCCAGCTTGACTAGGACGACGCGCACGTCGTCGCCCATGGTCAGCATGATTTTGCGAATGTATTCCATTTCGCGGTTGACGGCGCTGGAGCGGCGCGTATCGGCGGTAGGCGAGACATTCTTGATGGGAAGGTTCTTCAGCTTGGTGACGCCGTCGACGAGCTTGGCGATGCTGGCGCCGAATTCCCCGCGCAGCGCGTCGACGGTGATGTCGCTGTCTTCGGCGACATCATGGAGCAAGCCGGCCGCGATGGTCTCGGCGTCCATCTTCATCTCAGCCAGAATGCTGGCGACGGCGACGCAGTGCGTGAAATAGGGCTCGCCCGATTTGCGCTTTTGGCCGCTGTGCGCCATTTCCGCGCGCTGATAGGCGGCGGCGATGAGGTCGGATTCGTTCGGTTTGATGTCGGGCAGGGAAGTCAGCAGCGCTTCGAGGTCACGGGAGTAGACGTTGGTCGAGGGCAACATCAGTGGATCACCTGCAGAGAGCTTTGCGCTTAGATTATCATATTCTGTTCAAATTGTCGCCTGTTCGGGCCGCGGAACGTGATGCCATTGATGGAATTAGGCGCCGACTTTGTGACGCAGGTAAGCCTCGATGAAGGCCTTGAGATTTCCATCCAGGACGGCGCTCGTATTGCCGATTTCGACGCTCGTGCGATGGTCTTTGACCATCTGGTAGGGGTGCAGCACGTAGGAGCGGATCTGGTTGCCCCAGCCGGCGTCGACATTTTCCCCTTTGAGCTCCGCCATTTCCGCCTCTTGGCGGGCGCGCTCCAGTTCAAAGAGGCGGGCTCTGAGTATCTGCGCGGCGCGGTCGCGATTCTGGGCTTGGCTGCGCTGGTTCTGGCATTGCACGACGATGCCGGTTGGCAGGTGGGTGATGCGTACGGCGGTGTCGTTCTTCTGCACATGCTGGCCGCCGGCGCCGCTGGCGCGAAAGGTATCGATGCGGATGTCCTTGTCCGCCACTTCGATTTCGATGTCCGACTGAATATCGGGCCAAAGCTCGACTTTGGCGAAGGAGGTGTGCCGGCGGTGGTTGCTGTCAAAGGGGCTGAGGCGGACCAAGCGATGCACCCCTTCTTCGCTCTGCAAGTAACCGAAGGCGTAATCGCCTTTGACGCTGACGGTGACGCTTTTCAGCCCGGCTTCGTCGCCGCCGCTGCGATCGAGGATTTCGGCTTTGTAGCCATTCTGCTCCATCCAGCGCAGATACATGCGTTCCAGCATTTCCGCCCAGTCCTGCGCGTCGACGCCGCCGGCGCCGGCATGAATGGCGAAGATGGCGTCTTCGCTGTCGTAGTCGCCGGAGAGCATCGCCCTAAGCGACATCTCCACGACTAGTTCGCTTAGAGCCTCGGTTTCAGCCGCGAGCTCGGCCTGCATGTCGGCATCGGCGATCTCGGCCAGTTCAAGCGCGTCCTGAATGCGGTCGGCCAGGGATATCCAGTCGTTGACCTGCGATTTCAGCTTGGCGATCTGCTGCATGGTGCGCTGGGCAGTCGCTGGATCATTCCAGAAATCGCCCGCGCTGGCTTGGTCTTCCAGCTCTTCGATCGTGCGCGACTTGCCGGCGATATCGATGCGCCCCATCAATTCGTCGATTTGGGATTTGAAGTCGGAAAGCCGGTTTATGATGTTTTCCATAATGCATGCGGGCGGGCGCCCGCCATCGCCTTTCTGGCTTGGGATGAATTAATCGCGGCGCCTCTGCCGGTGCAACTCGTACATGAAGAGCGCGCCGCTTACGGAAACGTTGAGCGAGTCGCTGGCGGCGCCAGCCATTGGAATGCGCGCGACCAGGTCGGCGGCCTCGATCCATTTCGCCGGCAAGCCCCGGTCTTCGCTCCCCATAGCGATGGCGCTCCTGTGTTCAAACTCTACCTCGTATAGTTCGCGTTCGCCGGCCGCGTCAGCCGCCACTAGCTGGAAAGCCTCAGCCGCAAGAAAGTCAAGCGCTTCTCCATCACTTAGGTTATAGATGTTATGGCGAAAGCAAGCGCCGGTGCTGCTGCGGATGACATTAGGATTATAGAGGTCGAGCGCTGTATTGACCAGTATGACCGCGTCCATAGCGGCGGCATCGGCTGTGCGCAGCAGGGCGCCGATATTGCCTGGAACCCCCAGATCGACAAGTACAAGCGCCGTATGGATGCCAGCCGCGCGCAACTCCGGCAGCCCCTGGGCGCGTTTGCTCTTCACGACTGCGACAAAGCCCGCGGGATTCTCGCGGTAGCTGATTCGCTTCAGCAGCGCCGCCGAGACTTGATGCGCTTCGACGGCGGCATAAGACCTTGAGACATCAAAGTCATCTTGATGCAAGATAAAGTCAGCGCAATAGCCCAGTTGGAGCGCGCGCTGGAGATCGCGTTCCGTGTCAATGACGAAGCGCGCTTCGCTTTGGCGAGCGCGTCGGCCGCGCAGGCGCTTGACGAGCTTGATCTTGCTGTTCTGCTCGCTCGTGATGCGCATGGCGACGTTCAACTCGCCGCTTCGTCATCGTCATCGAAGAGGCTTTCGACAAAGAATTCCGGCGTGAAGAGGACAAGATCATCGATGCTCTCGCCCAAGCCGAGATAGTGGACTGGCAAATTCAGGTCGTTGAAGATCGAAAAGACCATGCCGCCCTTGGCTGTGCTATCGAGCTTGGTGACGATCACACCGGTGACGCCGGCGGCTTCGCTGAAGCTCTTGGCTTGCTCGATGGCGTTCTGCCCGGTGGTACCATCGAGCACGAGCAGGACTTCGTGCGGCGCCTCCGGCACGACCTTGCCCGAAACTTCGCTGATCTTGGTCAATTCGCGCATCAGGTTGTAATTGTTTTGCAGGCGCCCGGCGGTGTCGATGATGAGGATTTCGTAGCCGCGCGCTTTGGCGGCCACGGTGGCGTCGTAAACGACGGCGCCGGGGTCGGAGCCCGGTCGGTTGGCGATGACGGGCACGTCAATGCGCTCGCCCCAGGTCTGCAGTTGCTCGATGGCGGCCGCGCGAAAGGTATCGCCCGCAGCGATCATGACCTGGCGGCGCGAAAGGTTCTTCAGGCGGTGCGCCAGCTTGGCGATTGAAGTCGTTTTTCCCGAACCGTTGACGCCAACTACGAGGATGATCGAGAGCTCGCGCCCGGTGATGTTCATCGCCGGCGGGAATTCCAGCAAGCCGGCGAGCGATTCTTTCAGCGCCTGCTGCAATTGCGCGGACTTGGTCAAGCCGTCGGCGCGGACGCGAACCTGCAAATCGTCGATGACCTTGACGGTCGTGTTGAAGCCGACATCGGCCTGTATCAGCAGCGTCTCGATATCGTCCCATGTGTCGTCGTCTATTTCGGTATTGCCCAGCATCTGCGCGATGCGGCCGAAGAAAGACTGGCGGGTTTTGGAAAGTCCGCGGCGAAAGATTGCCAAATTGAATGCCCCCGTCAAGTCGCGCGTCGAGCGGCGATTATACAGCGGAGGGCGAGCCGCGACAATGCGCTGTCGTGGCTTTTGCCATAATGCTGTATAATAGGAAGCGTCAGAAGTTGGCGGCAGCTTAGACGATTGAAGGCGGGCTTTTGCTACAATGTCGCAAGTAAACGATGAATTCCCGGTCATCGTCTGGCTGGATGGATCATTGTCGCACCCGCACTGGTTGCTGGACCGCGCTGAGATGGTGCTCGGGCGGGACGAGGCTTGTGATATTGTCATTCCCGTTCGGCAGATTTCGCGCCAACACCTGTGCCTGCGGCTGGAAGAGGGCAGCGCTCTTGTCGAAGATCTAAAGAGCAAGAACGGCACCTGGATCAATGGCTTCCGCCTGACGGGTATGCGCGAGTTGAATGACGGCGACGAGATTCGGATTGCCAAAGATATCATTCTACGTTTCGTGGGCTCGGGGGCGACGGCGCCCTCGACCACGCGCGTGCTGCCCGATGTGATTCCCTCCGGCGCGATGACGGGCTTGCGCATGAAACTAGATCCGGAGACGCGCGAGGTTCGCATCCGCGATGAGATCCTGGAGCCGCCGCTCAGCCTGCCGCAGTATCGCCTGCTTGAAATTTTGTTCGCCAGTCAAGGCGGCGTTTGCAGCCGCCACGATGTGGTCGACGCGGTCTGGCCCGAAGCGATGAGATTGGGCGTCAGCGAGCAAGCGATTGACGCCTTAGTGCGGCGCCTGCGCGATCGCCTGGCGCAGGTCGATAGCGAGCATCAATATATCGTGACTGTGCGCGGTCATGGTTTTCGTCTGGACAATCCGCAGGAATACTGACCTAGGTGATCTATCAGGATATTCTTGATGCGGGCGCGCTCGAACAGTACGCCGCCGCTTTGAATTCGCGCGCAAGGCGAAGTCGGGCCCGCGGGCGCTTGCTAGCGGCTGACCTGCGCGATCGGATTCTGGAATCGGCGGGCTGTTGCGAATGGTGCGGCTTGAGCCTGGTCAGCGCCGAATTCGAGTTGGATCATGTTCTTAGTTTGAAGCAGGGCGGCATGAACGCAGCGACGAATCTGGTGGTCGCTTGCCCCGATTGCAACCGCCGCAAGGGGCAGAAGCACCCGGCTCGCTTCGCTGCGGAAATCCACCAGGAGACCGGCAGAGCAACCGCATTGGTGCAGCGCGTTTTCGATCTATATGGCCTCGAACGAGCGCGGCAGATGCCCCTGTTTGGCGCCGCGCCGAAGGAGTTGGAAAACCGGCGCATGGAGGCGCCTCAGCTTAGCTGGACGGACTAGGGCGCAGCAACAGAAGGAGCCTGGCAGTGGAGAGTACCCCCGAGGCGTTCATCGGTGATTTGACGCGCGCAGCAGCCCTGGACGACGCCTGGCGCGAAGCGCTTGATCGTTGCGGCGATCGGCTGCGCGAGGGCGTCGGGGCGCCCAAGGAAAGCGACTCAATCGAAGAGCAGGTTTTCGCGCGCAGCTATAGCGTGAAGCAAGCGGCAAAACTAGCTGGTGTGACTTCATCGGCTTTGCGCAAGGCGGCCGACGAACTGGCGCTGGACAGTTTCGTCGATCCGCGCGGCAAGCTGCGCCTTCCGGTATACAGCTTTTTGCCAACCGCGTCAGACCCCGATTTGCGCGAAATGATCGCCGGCTATGAGCGATTGCGCCCGAGCGAATTGCGCGCCGTTCTGGATATGGACAAGCGGCGCTTGGACAGCACGATGCGCGAAGCGGGCCTTTCGACCAAGCATGTGACCTGGCGCGATGTGCGCGGATACTGGAATCTGCCGGAGACATTCGCCGAATTCAGCCAACTGCTCGGTCAGACGGAGGCCGAGGGCGAGCGCCGCAAGCGGAAACGGAATCGTGGCGGGCGCTCGCGGGGGCGGAGAAAGCGCCAGGCGGAGACGCGGCTGCGAAACCGGCTCATCGACGCCTTCCCCAAATGGCGGAACGAATATCGGGATCAGCAGCGGCTCACTATTCATATCGGGGCGCCCAACAGCGGCAAGACGCACGACGCGCTGGAGGCGCTGAAGGCGGCTGGCTCCGGCTGGTATCTGGCGCCGCTGCGCCTGCTGGCTTACGAGGTCTACGATCGGCTGAATGATGAAGGGGTCGCCTGTCATCTGTTGACAGGCGAGGAGTATATCCCGGTTGACGGGGCGCGCATCACCGCGGCGACGATCGAAATGTTCAACGCCATGAAGAGCGGCGCATGCGTGATCATCGATGAGGCGCAGATGTTGGCTGACGCCGACCGCGGTTGGGCTTGGACGCGCGCCTTGATGGAATCGGCCGCGCCCGAGATGCATATCATCGGTCCTCCGACGGCGCGCAAGCTCATTGAAGTGTTGGCGGCGGCCGCTGAAATCCCCTGCGAAGTGGTGGAACATGAGCGCTTGGCGCCGATCGCGCTGGCTGAGCGGCATTTCACGCTGGAGTCGCTGCCGCCGGCGACCATTCTGGTGGCTTTCACGCGGCAGGGCGTGCTGGATCTGAAGATGAAGCTGGAACGGCTCGGCCGGACGGTCTCGGTGGTCTACGGCAGTTTGCCGCCGGAAGTGCGGCGGCGGCAAGCCGATCGCTTCGCCAATGGCGAGACCGAAATCTGCGTGGCGACGGACGCGGTCGGCATGGGCTTGAATTTGCCGGCCGATGTCGTCTGCTTCTTTGAGGTGGAAAAGTTCGATGGCAAAAACGATCGGTGTCTGTACGCCAGCGAGGTGCGCCAGATTGGCGGGCGCGCCGGGCGTTACGGCATGTCCCAAGCCGGGCTTATCGGCGCGGTCAGCAAGCGGGAAATGCGCGTCATTCGAGACTTGTATGCGCAGGCGCCGCCCGAGTTGACCTTCGCGCGCGTTGCGCCGACCGCCGATGATCTGGAGTTGATCCCGGGCAACCTGGCCGAGCAATTGGCGCAATGGGCTGAGCTGAAGTCGATACCGGCGGAATTGCGGTCGGTCATCACGACCGCCGATATGGATGAGCGCATAGCCCTGGCCAAGATGCTGTCGGATGACGATATCGAAAGGCTGGGCTTGGCGAAGGCGCTGCAGCTGGTCAATGCGCCGACGCGCAAGGCGACGCGCCCCTACTGGCTGGATTGCGCCTATATGATCCTGGAGGGCTATCAGGTTCCCTTGCCGCCGGACGCGCCGACGCCGATCCGCGATGGCGGCGATCTGGAAGCGACCGAATATTCAATCGCCTGCGCCGATATCTATCTCTGGCTTTCGCGGCGGAAGGAGTTCACCGAAAATTGCGAAGCGCATCGGCAAGCGCGCGAAGAGCGGCGCGAATGGTCGCTCTCCATTGACGAGGCGCTGCTGCGAAACCTGAATATGGCGCGGCGCTGCCGTTCCTGTGGCGCCCCGCTTCCGTCACGGCATCGCTATCGCATCTGCGACGATTGCTTCGAGAAGCGGCGTTACTAATTGTGGGGTTTGTGTACGAAACAAACTGCTCATTACTCAATTGGCGAAACCCCGCGCGAGCGAGGCTTGTACGTTTGGTATAGGCAGAATACGCTCTAGTTGTCTTCGGCGACACGCTGCCAGATGGCCAAAAGCTCTTCTCTCGTAGCTTCGCCGTTGGTGTGAGCTACGATCATCATCTCCGCCAGGCTGGTGAACCGGTTGTCAAATTTGGTCTCAACAGCGTCAATCCTGGCGTTTAGGTTTGTCTCAACAGCGTCAATCCTGGCATTTAGGTTTGTCTCAACAGCGTCAATCCTGGCATTTAGATTTGTCTCAACTGCGGCGATTTTGGTATTCAGGTTTGCTTCCAGGGAGTCAAAACGGGGATTGATAATGCCTACAAGCCCGCCGAGCAAAACGACGAGAATGAGTATCGTATCCCACTTCTCCTTCACGGCATTGAGCATAACTAACACTGTATCCTTACGGAGTTCAGCATTCGAAACTGCATCTGGTTTGCCTTGCTCTTGTCGTTCCACAATCATCTCGAATGGCAAAGCTCCGGGCAGCGCCGTCGCGCCTGATAATCCTGAATGCTTTCGACTCCAGCACCACAATCTCTGACCGATTGTATCATACATAGAGGCGAGATTCTAGTCAGTATTGCGGCTAGTTTTGAGTCTTGAGACCGCCTCTTGTTTGTCCACCAGTCTCACTGGGTCAGCCGAATTCATCTCCGGCGCCTTCACGACTTTGCAGTACCGAATCGGGCAAGCCGTCCGCTTCGAGCTGCTGGAGCGCGACGCGCGCGGCGTCTCGGGCGGCGGCGCGTTTGCTCGCTCCGATGCCAGCGCCTAGGATCACGTCGCCGATCGCCACCTCGACGCGAAATTCTTTGGCGTGTTCGGGTCCGGCGGCGCCCGTGACGCGATAATCCGGCGGGATATTCAAGCGGGCTTGTACGCGTTCTTGTAGTTGGCTGCGGGCGTCGATGTGCAAGCGGTTTTCAACGATGTGATCCAGCAGCCCAAGCAAGGGTGGCGTTACAAAATTGAGAAGCGCAGGCAAACCGCGGTCCAGGTAAATGGCGCCGACGAGCGCCTCGAAGGCTTGGCACAGCAAGGTCGCGCGTTGCCGGCCGCCGCTGAGCTCTTCGCCATGACCAATGCGTAGATACTCGCCCAGGCGGCAGTTTGATCCCAGCTGCGCGAGCGACTCGGTCTTTACTATCGCGGCGCGCAGCTGTGTCAGTTCGCCTTCATCGGCATGCGGATATCTGCGATAGAGCAGGTCGGCGACGATGAGATCGAGAACTGCGTCCCCCAGGAATTCAAGGCGTTCATTGTCGCGCTCATCAACGCCGCTATCAGATTCATTGACGAATGATCGATGCGTCAGCGCCTGGGTGAGCAAGCCGGGATCATCGAACTGTATGCCGAGAACATCTTCGATCGGCGGGCTGTCGTCTGGCGCTCCCATGGTTAGCCTGCCCCTTGGTTTCAAATTGCATCAAAGGGCGAACCAAGGCTCGCCCCTGCACAAGCTGATTTCTCTTGACGCGCCGACAAGCGATTCAGCCCAGACTTTTGTCGCCGGCTGCCGGGCGGTAATCGCCTTCGATCCAAGTTTCACCAGCGCTCCCGATTTCTTTTTTCCAGACCGGCACAATCTCCTTGAGGCGGTCAATGCCGTAGCGCGCCGATTCAAAGCAGCCGTCATCGCGGTGGGGCGATGAGCAGCCGCAGAGGACCGTATTGTCGCCCACCTGCAATTTGCCCAGGCGCTGGACGATGGCGACGCCTTCCACTTTGGGCCAGCGCGCGCGGATTTCGGCCGCCACCTGTTGCATCTTCGCCAGCGCCATGGTTTCGTAGGCTTCGTATTCGAGGCTCTGCGTTACCGGCAGGTGACCCGCCTTGGACGTCTGGCCGCGAACGACGCCAGTGAAAAGGCAGACGGCGCCGGTGCGCGCAGTCGTAAGCGCGGCGACGATTTCATCATGGTCGATTGGCGCCATCGGCAGGCGGAAGATCTCTGGGCGCCCCTCGGCGTCGCCGGAGCCGCCACTGACGGGCGGGAAGAAGGCCACCTCGTCGCCATCGCTTATGCGATCCGCATCGGTGGCAAACTCTTCGTTTATGGCGGCCAGGGCGACGCGAAGATTGTCGGCCGCCGCCGGATAGCGCGCGCTCAACTCGATGCGCAAGTCCGCGATGGTTTCGGTCGCCTCGTTTACCTCAATGATGATTTTGCGCGCGCCAACGCGATCGCGCAGTGTGGCAAAGAAGAGCGCTGTGATTCGCATTGTTATCCCTGCTCCTCCGCCAGGTAATCGCCGCGGACGCCGCCCCGCTTTTCCAGCAGCCGGATATCGGTGATGCGCATCGCGCGATCGAGCGCTTTCGCCATGTCATAAATCGTCAGCGCCGCCACCGATACGGCTGTCAGCGCTTCCATTTCAACGCCGGTCAGTCCAGTCGTCTTGACCACGGACCTGATCTCGATGGCGGAATCCGCTTCGTTGATACAGAGATCCAGGCTAATCTTGTTGATGGGCAGCGGATGGCAGAGCGGGATCAGGTCGGCTGTTCTCTTGGCCGCCATAAAGCCCGCGATGCGCGCGACGTTCAGCACATCGCCCTTTTTGACATCGCCCGCGCGAATCAGAGCCAGGGTCGCGGGCGCCATTCTTACGACCGCGGCCGCGCGCGCCAGCCTTTCCGTTGCTGCTTTGCCGCCGACATCGACCATGTTTGCGCGGCCCCTTTCATCCAGGTGGGTCAGTTTACCTGTCGCTGCCATCAGTGTTTCTTCTGAAATCCTTTGAAGGGTATCGGTCCAATATGAGTAAATTGATCAATCGCCTAGCGCCAGCCAGCCGCGCAAGATTTGCGCCAACGTAGCGGTGTCCAAGTCTTCAACATTATGCCACAGAATGCCGTTGTCATGCCCGCGGAACCAAACGTCCTGGCGCCGGATGAACTCGTGCGTGCTGAATTTCGCGCGATCAACCGAGTTGTCCAGCGGCGCGCCATCGAGAAGGTGCGCGGCGATTTCGCGATAACCGAGGCTGCTCATCGACGGCAGCGCGCGGTCATAACCCATTTCAAGAAGGCGCGCGACCTCATCCACCAAGCCCGCGGCAATCATCGCGTCTACCCGAGCGTCCACGCGCGGGTAAAGAATCGCGCGCGGCAACTGCAAGCCCAGCCTCATTATGCGGTAGGGTGGCGGGACTTTCTTCTGTAGGTCGCTAATGGCTTGACCGGTCAAGGTATGGACTTCCAAGGCGCGGATCACGCGGCGGGTGTTGTTGGGGTGGATGCGCGCGGCCGCGGTCGGATCAACCAGCGCAAGGCGCTTGTGCAGGCTCTCGGGCGAGTTTGCGCGGACGTACGCTTCCAGCTTGGCGCGCAGCTCGACATCGGGCGGCACGCGCGGTATCGACCAGCCTTCTTCAAGAGCCGTGATGTACTGTCCGCTGCCGCCGACAAGAAACGGAATCTGGCCGCGTTGGCTGGTCGCGTCAATCGCTCGATAGGCCGCGTCCTGGTATTCAGCCAGGCTTAGATTGTAATCCGGCGGCGCAATGTCAATCAGATGGTGGCGAACCCGCGCTTGCTGCGCGGCGGTCGGCTTGGCCGTGCCAATATCCATGTGGCGATAGATTTGACGGCTGTCGGCGCTGACGATTTCTCCGCCGAGCGCTTCCGCCAGGTCGATGGCCAGCGTGGTTTTGCCGACGCCGGTCGGACCAAGGATGATGACGAGCGGGGACCTGTCACCAGTCAAAGGCATCCTCCACGTGATCAATGCGCGGGGGACCAGCGGCTCTCAGAGCGACGGCAATGACATCAATGCGCCACTGCCTGTCGGGGTCAATGTCATGCTCGTGCAAATACTGGTAGACCGCATTGAGCATCCGTTCGTGCTTGGCGGGCGTGATCGACGCCAGCGCCGCATCGGTATCGGCGCCGCGGCGCGTCTTCACCTCGACGAAGACCAGGACGCCGCCGCGCTCGGCGACAATGTCGAGCTCGCCCAGGCGCGTTGACCAATTGCTGGTGAGGATGGCGTAGCCCTTCCTGCGCAGGTATTGGCGGGCGATGTCTTCGCCGGCTTCACCGGTTTGTCGTCGATTAGCCATAGAACAGGTTCCGGACCGACTTGGGCTCACGCTATTATAGGCGAAGTCCGGCGTGATCACGCAATGGCTGCCAGCCAGCCGCGGCGCTTCTGCCCGGCAAAGCCGACGACAGCCGAGTGTTGCAATCGCGGCAAATTGCGCTAGTATCTTTTGCTTGGGATCTCTCATGCAATCGACGTCAATGCTGATAGAATCAGGTTTGGGCTCTCGGGCTTGGGGCGCGGTTTGGCCGAGCGCGCCATGTCCAATTGCCTGAATTTCGAACGGACGCGAGCTAGTTCACAAGGGAGTTTGAATGACTATAGACATGAATACAGCGGTCATCATTGCGGTGGCGGCTGCTGTGATCGGCTTGCTGTTTTCGCTGTATCAACGCAGCTTCGTGCTGGCGCAAGACGAGGGCTCGGCGCGTATGAAGCAGATCGCGGCGGCGATCCAGAAAGGCGCGCAAGCCTTTCTCAGCCGCGAGTACCGGGCGGTGGCGATCCTGGTTGCGATCGTCACTATAGCGCTGGTGGCATTGAGCCAGGCGCCAGGATCGGGCATGTCAATACTGACGGCGGCGGCTTTTGTCTGCGGGGCGCTGGCATCAGGCTTGTCGGGTTACATTGGCATGTACATCGCGGTGCGCGCCAACGTGCGCACGGCGCAGGCGGCCTCACGCAGTCTCAATCAGGGCTTGCGCGTGGCCTTCGCCAGCGGCACGGTGATGAGCACGATGGTTGTATCGCTGGCGCTCTTGGGCATTAGCCTGCTGTTCATTCTGTTCGTCAATCAGTTGGGGGATGCGGCGCAGGCGGCCTCGGCGCTGGCTGGCTTCGGGTTCGGCGGCACCTCGATCGCCATTTTCGCGCGCGTCGGCGGCGGCATCTACACCAAGGCGGCTGATGTCGGCGCGGACCTGGTGGGCAAGACGGAAGCGGGCATCCCGGAAGACGACCCGCGCAATCCGGCGACCATCGCCGATAACGTGGGCGACAATGTGGGCGATGTGGCTGGCATGGGTTCGGATCTCTTCGAGAGCTACGCCAGTTCCATCATCGCGGCCCTTGCGCTGGCGACGACCGCCGGGGTATTCGTCGGCGAGAGCCTGCTGGCGGCGCAGATCTTTCCGCTGCTCGTTGCAACAGCCGGCTTGATCGTCAGCATCATCGCCAGCTTTCTGGTGAAGACGGAAGAGGGCGCCGATCAAGAGCGCCTGCTGGGCAGCATACGCCGGGGCATCTATAGCGCGTCGGGCTTGATCGCTGTCGTCATCATCATTCTGGGTTCGAGCCTGCCCTTCGGCGACAAGAATATTGGCGTAATCATCGCCACGCTTAGCGGTCTGGTCGGCGGCGTCCTCATCGGTTATTTCACGGAGTACTTCACGGCTGATACTTATGGCCCTACGAAGTCGCTTTCGGCTTCGGCTGAGGGCGGCGCCGGCATCGTGGTGATCCGCGGCTTGGCGCTGGGCATGATGAGTACGCTGGCGCCGGTCATTATTGTCGTCGTGGTGACCCTGCTGGCGACCTCGCAAGCGGGCTTGTACGGCGTGGCGGTGGCGGCCGTCGGCATGCTCTCGACCCTGGGCATCACGCTGGCGACCGACGCCTACGGTCCAGTGGCCGATAACGCTGGCGGCATCGCCGAGATGTCGGACCTGCCAGAAGAAGTACGAGACCGAACGGACGCGCTGGACAGCTTGGGCAATACGACGGCCGCGACCGGCAAAGGCTTCGCCATCGGATCGGCGGCGATGACAGCCTTGGCGCTGACGGCTGCTTTCATCACCGCATTGACGGCTGGCGGCAGCACGGCGCTGGGCGCGGCGGTGGAACCGGCGCAGCTGCTGCTGAATCCGCAGTTTGTGACTGGGCTCTTCATCGGCGGTTTGCTGCCCTTCGTCTTCAGCGCGCTGACGATGGTGGCGGTGGGCGATGCGGCGCAGCAGATTGTTGAAGAGGTGCGGCGTCAATTCCGCGAGATCAAAGGCATCATGGAAGGCGAGGCCGAGCCAGATTATGAAACCTGCGTCGCCATCAGTACTGACAGCGCCATCAAGCAGATGCTGCTGCCGGGCGTCATCGCCGTCGGCGTGCCGGTTGGCATGGCGCTGCTGGCGGTGGTCGGCCGCGGGAATGCGCTGGGGGAGTTTATCGCGCCGATTTCGCTCGTGGGCGTCTTGCTCGGTTCGCTCGTTTCCGCCTTTATGCTGGCGGTGATGATGGCGAATGCCGGCGGCGCTTGGGATAACGCCAAGAAAAACATCGAGGCGGGAAACTACGGCGGTAAAGGCTCGGACGCGCACAAAGCCGCGGTTGTCGGCGATACTGTTGGCGATCCCTTCAAGGATACATCGGGACCCTCGCTGAACATTCTGTTGAAGCTGCTGGCGATTGTGTCGCTGGTGATCGCGCCGCTCATCGGCAACGCCTTCCCGCCGATGTAGCGCGCGCCAACTCCACCAATTCGCATCTCGCTGTAGGCGCGACCCTCGGGTCGTCCGCTATAAGGCACACACATAGGGACCAGCTATCAGGTCGCCTGAACTAAGGTCTGCTGATGAAAATGGAACAGGACGGCCCGCGCGGTCTGTACTTTGAGGAATTCGAGATCGGCGCGACCCTGTGTACGCGCGGACGCACGATCACCGAAGCGGACGTGGTCAACTTTGCCGCGCTGACCGGCGACTTCAACCCCATGCACACGGACGCCGAATACGCCAAGGACTCGTTCATGGGGCAGCGCGTGGCGCACGGCCTGTTGACGCTCAGCTACGCGGTCGGGCAAGCCTATCAGCTGGGCATTCTGGAGCGCACGGTGCTGGGCTTCCGCGGGCTGGAAATGAAGTTCAGCCGCCCGGTGTACATTGGCGATACAATCCATGTTGAGTTGACGGTGGCCGAGAAGAAAGCGGCGCGCCGGCTTGGCGGGGGCACGGTCGTGCTTGATACGCGCGTCGTCAAGCAGGACGGCAGCGTCGTGCAGAAAGGCAGCTTGTCCCTGCTGATGATGTCAAAGCCTTGAGGCTGCCTGGACCCGCGTTAACGCAGATCTCGCTGCATTAGCGCCGCCGCCTCTTGCGCCGATAGCAGCGCCTGTGGCAGGCCGCCGCCGGGAACGACAGCTCCGCCCACGTGGTAGAGGCGCTGAACATGCGGGCTGCGAATCTGCGGCTGCGCCAGGGCAGCGCGGCGCCCGTGAGGCAATTCACCATTCAGAGCGCCGCGCCAGGCGCCAGTCATGCGCTGCAAATCAAGCGGCTTCAAGTGCCTTTCGACGCGAATGCGGTCGCGCAGGTCTAGCCCATGTCGCTCTTCGAGGCTGGACAAGACGCGATCGCGAATGACATGTCGTGCCGTCGCCCAGTCGATTCTCTCCGAAATAGGCGGCGCGCTGACTTTGATCAACCAATTCTCTTGATTGACGGGCGCGTGCAGCGGCTCGGATTTGCAGCTAATAGTCAATGTGATCGTTGGGTCAACGGGCATGAGCCCGCGCCGGAAAAGTTGGTCGAATTCCTTGCGATAATCGTCCGAAAAGAAGATGTTTTGGTGGGCAAGGTTGGGGAAGGTCCCGCGGATGCCTAGCAGCATGATGAAGGCGGAGCTGGACATGGGCCTTTGCGCCAGGCTGCGGAGAGCGGGCGGCGCAATGGCGCCCTCTGGCAGCAAATAACGCGCCGTTGAAATGGCGTCGAGGTTGGAGACAACCGCGTCCGCGCGCAGGCAGTCGCCATTCTTTTCGAGCATGACGCCGATCGCCCGCCCCCGCTCAATCTCGATGCGCTCTACTGGACAATTGCGGCGCATCGCGACACCAAGTTCATGAGCCAGCCTTTGCAGTGTCAAGGGTATGGCGGAAAAGCCGTCGCGCGGATACCACAAGCCGTCACTCAGGATCAAATGCGCTAATTCGCTGAAGGCGGCGGGAACGGCGAAGGGACTGCCGCCGCTGTGTGAGATGCAGTTGACGAGCGCCTGGCGCAGCTTTTCCGAGCCGACGAAGCGACGACTGACGCCGTATGCATTGCGAAAAGGACCGGCGCGCAGCCAAGCTCGAAACAACGACGAAGGACCGGGCGCGCCAGCCAAGGACTCGCCGCCCGCGAACCCCAGACCTCGCATTTGGCGGAGGTCGGCGGCATAAGCCAGGAATCGCAGATAGCCGGCGACCGCGTCAGGCGCCAGGCGGCTAAGCTCATTTGCGGTGCGCGCCCAGTCCCGGCACAGATCCAAGGAGGCACCGTCGGGAAAGAAATAGCGCGTCTGCGGATCAATTGGCAGCAGGCGCAGATAATCGTCCAGCTCGCGCCCGATGTCAGACAGCAATGACTCCAGCAACGACCGCGAATAGAATGGCGCCGGAGCTATGTCCCAACGGAAGCCGCCCGCCTGATACTCCGAGAGCGTGCCGCCGACTTGGCGGTTTTTCTCCAAGACCGTGACCTCGAAACCGGCATACGCGAGCCGTATGGCGGCGGCCAAGCCGCCGACGCCGGCGCCGATCACAATGATGGACCTAGGCATCGCGCGATCCTTCGCTCTGTTCATGGCTGAACGGCGGACGCGGGCGCGCGAAAGCAATTGCCGATTTCGACATCAAGGCGCTGTCTCTGATAACCAATAGGCTGGTGAATTTAAGATACAGCAAGGGGTCAAGCTCTGCAAATTGCGAGGTGGCAAGTTATGCAGATTGCAGCGCCCGACGCGTGCGTCAATGACGGTAAGCGAAGAGAAGGCGCAGCGAAAGCCCGTCAAATGCGACGCGCGTTAGCAGACCGTTGAGGCCGCGGCGATGGGCAAATGTGATGAGGTCGGCCAAACGGACCCCGGCGGCGTCAGGCTGGCGAGAGCGCGCGGCGCTTCGTGAAAGCGAATCATGGCGTCCAGCGAGGTTTCAATGACGCTGGATTTCTCGAAGACGCGCGTTTTCCCGGGCGGATTGATCATGTCAGCCCAAAGCGACTTGCGTTGATGGCGTCGCGCAGCGCGGCGGCCGCCGCGGCCGGATCGTCGGCGAAGAGTATGGCGCGCGACGAATTGATGATCAAGCCGCGTCCCTCGCCGTTCAATCCGGCGCGCAGCACAGCGCTTATGTCACCGCCTTGGGCGCCGATGCCGGGCACGAGCAGAGTCATATCGCCGACGAGGGAGCGCATGCGCGCCATGTCTTCCGGGGTGGTCGCCGAAGCCACCAGCATGCAGTTGCCATGCCCGTTCCAGCCGTCCGCCACTCTTTCGGCGATGACTTGCCACAGAGGGCGGCCGCCTACAGTCAAATTCTGAATCTCTTCGGAGCCGGGATTCGAGCTGCGGCAGACAATGATGCTGGCGCGGTCCTTGTAATCGAGGAAGGGCTGCAGCGCGTCGCGGCCGAGGTAGGGATTGAGCGTGACGGCGTCGAAGCCGAGCTCGCCAAAAATAGACTGCGCGTAGGCGGCGCTGGTGTTGCCGATGTCGGCGCGTTTGGCGTCGCAGATTGTCAGGATTTCCGGATGTCGCTGACGCAGGTATTCGACCGAAGCCGCCAGCTGTCGCCAGCCGTCGGCGCCATTCGCTTCGTAGAAAGCCGTGTTAAATTTGAAAGCGGTGGCGTATTCAGCGGTCGCGTCGATGATGGAACGATTGAAGGCCAATTGCGGCGCGGGATCGCCCTGGAAGTCGGCGGGAATTCTGCTGCTGTCGCTGTCGAGCCCGATGCAGAGCAGCGAGCCGGCGGCCTCGACGCGCGCGTTGTATTTGTCGATTGCCTTCATCAAGCCGGCGCCGCCCAGACGTATGGATCCGCCAGCCAGCGGCGAATGAGCTCGATCTGCTCGGCATCCAGCGCTTGACTCGCGCGCGCGCGCTCAAGCAGTGTCTCGAAATCCGTCAGCGTATGCAGGCAAAGATTGGCGCGCCCGAAGGCAGCCTCGGATTCGTGGAAGCCGTAGCTGACGATTGCCAGGACATCGTCGACCCGGGCGCCGGATTCGCGCAGGCAATCGACCGCGGAGAGGCTGCTGCCGCCGGTGGTGACCAAGTCTTCCACCAGAATCACGCGGCGCCCGTCCACCGAACCGCCTTCGATACGATTGCCGGCGCCATGAGCCTTCGTCTCTTTGCGAATGAAGACGGAGGGAATCTTCATGCTGTAGGCGAGCGCTGAGCTATGCGGCACGCCGCCGACTGCGACTCCGGCAATTATATCGTACTCGAGAGACAGCGATTCGATGAGCGACCTAAAAGCGTCGATGACGAGCCTCCAGGCGGCGGGAAAGTAAATCAGTTGGCGATTGTCCACGTAGATGGGCGAGCGGATGCCGGATTTGAAAGTGATGGGCGCAGCGGGCGAGAAGCCGACCGCGCCGATTTCAAGCAAGGCTTTCGCGATGGACTGCTTCAATTTCGGTTTCATGGCTCGCTAGCTCGCTTTCGATTAGAGCGGCGGCGAAGGCTCCGCGAAACACAAGAGCCGACCAGTATTGCGCTGCTCGGACTCCAAGCTGTTCGTATTTGCGCAGACTTTCGCCATCCAGTATGCCGCCGCAGCCAATGAGATCGATTTTATAGCCGCCGCGCTTCTTAGCCGCGCGCAGATGACCGACGGCGGCCAAAGCATCGTCGAAGAGTTCGCCGCCACCGATTCCGGCAATGAGCGATGCGTCGTCCGGACTGGCTTTTGCCAGCGTATTGCTGGCGACGACGGCTTTGACCCCAACTTCGGAAAACACGCGGATAAGAGCCTGGTATTGCTCGGCAGCCAAGCCGGGGCTCAGTTTCACCCAAAGCGGGATGTCGAGCTTGCGCCGGCTGAGACAACTGACGAATGCCCCGCAAATCCGCCTGGTTTCCGCCTCCAACTGGTAGCCATGCGGGTCGTCTTCGGTGTTCGGGCAGCTTAGATTGAGCGTGAACCAGGTCGGATAGACGCCGGCGTCGAGGAAGAATCCGAGCGATTCGGTCACTTCCTGTTCTTGCCGCGCGATGTCGTCAAGGCCAGGCGAGAGGGCGATATTGATGCCGTATTCTTTGGGCAGTCTGTCGCGACGGGCGCCTAAAAATTGCGCGGCGGCGCGCGCGCCGGGGTTGCGCAATCCGACCCGGTTTTGCGTCGAGCGCGTCTCGTCGCGGCGCCAGACGACTGTGCCCGCGTTGCCAGGCCTCGGATAGCGCGTGAACGAGCCGAATTCGGCTGGACCAAGGACCGCCGGGACTATGCGCCAGCCGGGTATGATATTGCGCCGTCCATCGGCTGCTGCCGCCAGCGCCTCATCCTCAGCGCAAAAGCCGTCGCCTTTCACCAAGCCCGCGGCCAGAATCAAGCGCTGCGAAAGGCGCGCGCCGCCGACCTCTACTTTGATTTCGGCGGCGGTCGAGCGATGGAGCGCGGAGGCGAGATGGCAGGCTATCGGCAGACGATCCAGGGCGCGAAGCAAACCGAGAACATCATCGTGCGCCTTCTGCGCGGGTCCCCGAAAAATGACAGCTTGCCTAAAGAGTTGATCCACCGCTGCAATAACCGCCAATAGCGGCGACCTGAGATTCGCATTCATGCGACAAACCCAAACAGATTCCGTCCAAAGCCAGGCGGGCTCAAGACCTGCTCGCCATCGTAAACTTTGTGCCCGCGGATCCAAACCTCCTTGACCTTGCCGCAGACGCGCATGCCTTCAAAGGGAGTCCAGCCGCATTTTGTGACCAGCCGCTTGCGCTCCACCAGAAAGCTCACAGCGGTGTCTACAACCGTATACGTTTTGGGCAGCGGCGTGATGCGCCAGATCCGTTGGACGTTGAGCGATAGCATGTCACAGGCTTGTTGCAGCGGAAGCCGACCGTCTCTGACGGCTTGCATCATAAGCGGCAAGGTAGTTTCCAGCCCGGGTACGCCGTAAGGAGGATCGTCCGACTCTTTTTCATCGATCGTATGCGGCGCGTGATCAGACTCGATGATGTCGATGACGCCCAGCCGAATGGCGCGCCAAAGCGCCCGCTGATCGGATTTGCGCTTGAGCTCAGGCTTCATCAAGCCATAAGCGCCCAATGTCGGCAAATCGTCTTCAGATAATAGGAGATGGTGCGGGCAGACGCCGACCGTGATCGGCAAGCCGTCCTGCTTCGCCCGCGTCAAGAGGTTGATTTCGTATTCGCTGCTGACGTGCAGGAAGTGCGTCGGCTGGCGATACTTGCGGACGAGGTCGAGGATATTGGCGACCGTCTCGCCTTCGGCATGCACGGCGATTGGTCGATTCGTCGTCCAGGCGCGATAGTGGCGCTCGCGCATGGCGCTGGAATCGATCAGCAAATCGCCCGTGGTGGAATTGTTGTAAATCTTGAGCCCGCAAACCCGAGCGGCGATTCGTTCGTACTCGGCGCTGTTGTCGGTCTGCGAAGCGCCGAAGTATAGCCCCCAATCGCAATGCGCCCCTCGATTGACACGCGCCAGCTTGTCGCTCAGAAGCGCGTCGTCAACGGTTGAGGGCGGGGTGTTGGGCATGTCGAAAACTGCCCAGTAGCCGCCGGCGATAGCCGCTTTAGTCTCGCTGGCGAAGGTGGCTTTGTGCGACCAGTTAAGATCGCGAAGATGTGTATGCGGGTCGATCATGCCGGGGATCGTGATCGGCGGCATCAGACGTAGACCCCGCGCAGCACCTTGACCAATAACGCCATGCGAACGAACATGCCATTTTCCATCTGCTCGAAATAGATGGCGCGCTTGTCGCTGTCAAGTATATCGTGATCTTCGCGCGTGCCCATCTCGTGCTTGCGCGGCAAGGGGTGCATCAGGATGGCGTCGGCGCGCGCCCAGGAGAGCGTGTCGGGCCTCATGATGAAGCGGTCTTTGATTCGCTGGTAGTCAGCCTCGTCAGCAAAGCGTTCTTCCTGAATGCGCGTCCAGTAGATGACATCGGATTCGCCGATGACATCCATGAGATTGTCGGTCTCGACCACTTCCATGCCATGCGCGCGCACGAGGTCGGTGATATCGTCCGGCATGGCGAGGCTTTCTGGCGCGACCAGGCAGAGCCGGACATCGGCGGCATCATAGTAAGCGATCAGCTTGGCCAAGGAGTGCACGGTACGCCCGTGCTTGAGGTCGCCCACTAGCGTGATCGTCAAGGCTTCCAAAGACTTCTTCTGGTCGTAGATGGTGAAGATATCGAGCAGTGCTTGGGTTGGGTGCTCGCCGATGCCGTCGCCGCCGCTGATTGCCACGGTCGGATTGTCGATGCGCTGGTTGAGCAGGTCGAGGTAGAAGCCGGCTTCGTAAGACGAACCGATCTCCGGGTGGCGCAGCACGATCACATCGGCGTAACAGCCCGTGGCGCGGACGGTATCGGACAGATTTTCGCCCTTGTACATGGAAGAAAAGCGCACGCCATTGCTGACCGCGATCACATCGCCGCCGAGGCGCCGCATGGCTGCTTGAAATGACATATCGGTGCGCGTGCTGGCTTCGAAGAAGAGCGACGCCATCACTTTGCCGGCGCAGAGTTCGGTCAGCCCGCGATCCTGGGTGCGGATGCGCTTGCGGATGGCGGCGGCCGCGTCAAAGAGGATATCGAGGTCGCGCCGCTGGAATTGGTCGACGGAGATGATGTGCTTGCCCAAGAAGTTCCCATTGATAAGAGGGGGCTGGTAATGAAGGGCGTGTCGGCTAATTGATGTTTCGATGTCTGACGCGGCTGCCAATGAACCCTCCAGTTTCGCTATCGACCCGTTCGCCACTTTTCAGCGCGCGCTCATGGTTCAAAACAAGCCGACTACCTTGCCCTCGTCGTCAATATCGACATTCATCGCCGCCGGGCGCCGGCCCAAGCCTGGCATGGTGCGCACATCACCGCAGAGAGGATAGATAAAGCCGGCGCCAGCTGCGGCGCGAATATCGGTAATGCTGATGCGAAAGCCGTCGGGCGCGCCCTTGAGCCGGGGATTGTCGCTCAAGCTGAGATGCGTCTTCGCCATGCAAATGGGCAGCGAGCCCAGCCCTTGCTCCTCAAATTGGCGGATCTTGCGGCTGGCGACCGGCGCGTAGTCGACGCCGTCCGCGCGGTATATTTCGGTCGCGATCGTCTCGATCTTGTCTCGGATCGACATGGCATCCGGATAAAGCAGACGAAAGTCATTCGGCATGTCACAAGCCGAAACGATCATCTCGGCCAGTTCAATCGCGCCGGCGCCGCCTTCCGCCCAGTGGCGCGCCACGGCGACGCTCCGCGCGCCGGAGGCCAGCGCGATTTCACGCACAGCCTCGACTTCGGCCACGGTGTCTGTGGCGAAGACGTTGATGGCGACCACCGGATTGACGCCGAACTTTTCCAGGTTTTCCAAATGGCGAACCATATTGACCGCGCCCGCTTCGACGTCGCCCACGTTTTCCTCTTTGAGCGCCGGGTCAATCGGCTTGCCGGGGATGATCGCATACTTGCCAGTATGCGCTTTGAGGGCGCGGATGGTGGTGACGAGCACGACAGCGTTCGGCTTGAGGCCGGAGACGCGCGACTTGATGTTGAAGAATTTCTCGGCGCCAATATCCGCGCCGAAGCCGGATTCGGTGACGACATAGTCGCCGCATTTCATGGCGATCATATCGGCGATGATCGACGAGTTGCCCTGCGCGATATTGGCGAAGGGACCGGCGTGGACGAGGGCCGGTGTGTTCTCCAGCGTCTGCATCAGGTTGGGTTTGATCGCGTCCTTCATCAAGACCGCAGCGGCGCCAGCCGCTCGAATGTCTTCGGCGGTCACCGGGCTTTTGTCGCGGTCGTAGGCGACGACCATTCTGCCAATACGTTGGCGCATATCTTGCAGCGACGACGTCAAAGCCAATATCGCCATGATTTCTGAGGCGACGGTGATATCGTAGCCCGATTGGCGCGGCACGCCGTCGAAGCGCTTGCCCAAGCCGATGATGATGTTGCGCAGCGCGCGGTCGTTGAGATCGACGACGCGGCGCCAGTCAATATTGTGGATGTCAATGTTAAGCGGGTTGCCGTGGTAAATGTGGGCGTCCAGCATGGCGGCGATCAGATTATGCGCGGCGCTGATGGCGTGGTTGTCGCCGGTCAAATGCAGGTTGAAGTTCTCCATCGGCACGATTTGGCTGTAGCCGCCGCCGGCCGCCCCGCCCTTAATGCCGAAAGTTGGACCTTGCGAGGGCTGGCGCACAGTGATGACGGCGCGCTTGCCAATGTGCTTCAGCGCTTGGCCGATGCCGACCGTGGTGGTGGATTTGCCTTCGCCCAGCGGCGTCGGCGTGATGGCGGTCACATCAACGTATTTGGCGTCGGGCCTGGTTTTGAGATGCTCCAGCGCGTCGAGCTTGATCTTGGCGATGTGCTTGCCGTAATGTTCGAGATCTTGGTCGGGCTCCAGCCCCATCTGTTCCGCGATTTCATTGATATGAACGAGCGTAGCGCTCTGGGCGATGGATAGGTCCGGCGGGATTTTCATGCAGATTCAACCTTCAGCGCGGTCGGCTTCACGGCATTGGCGGGCTGTGAGCGCGCGACTGTTTGCATGAATTGAATAGCGCCCTTGGATCTTGTTGCGGCATTCTAAGCTTCGATTATAGCATGACGCGTTTGTAGTGGCTTTCAATTGGCGGATTGACTTTTATAATCTACTAGTCAAATCCAGTTTTTAGGCGGGCGCAGCGTGAGCCAAACGACAGCGGGAGTACGCCTACAGAGTCGGCTGGTCACGGCAAGCCCGGTTTACTACGGCTGGATCGTCTGGTTCGTCGCCTTGATCGGCGCCATATGCAGCTCGCCTGGGCAGAGCTTTTCGGTCTCGCTGTTCATGGATGCCTTCATCGCCGACTTTGGGCTGGACCGAACGACGGTCAGCGGCTTGTATGGCTTGGGCACATTTGTCGCCTCGCTGGGCTTGACCTGGGTCGGCCGCCAGATTGACGCGAGCGGCAATCGGCGCGTCGGCGCGGTCATCGGCATCCTGTTTTTTGTGGTGCTGGTTTTGAGTTCCCTGATTAATGGGCCGGTCATGCTATTCTTCGCCTTCGCCGGTCTGCGCGGATTGGGGCAGGGCGCTTTAACGCTGGCGAGCTCAACAGCGGTGGCGAACTGGTTCCGGCAGCGGCGCGGCCGTATGATGTCGTTGCTGGCGCTGGCTTTCGCCTTGTTTCAGGGCATATATGTCAACGCGCTGCGCGCCCTGCTGGAGGTGATGGACTGGCGGCAGGCTTTTGTCGTTTTGGGCGTCGGCGTGGCGGCGCTGGTCGTGCCCGGCTTCGCCCTGTTGATGCGCGATCGGCCCGAGCTTTATGGCCTGACGCCGGACAAGGCCAAGAGCGGCGCCCGCCCAATCGATGATCCTCAAGCCGACAAGGAGGACAATTGGACGCTGGCGGAAGCGGTTCGCACGCCCATCCTCTGGGTCTTTATCGCCGCGCGTATTTTGCCTTCCGCCTGGGGCACCGGGTTAATTCTGCATCAAGTATCGATCTTCGGGGTTCTCAATCACCGGGCGCAGGTCGCCACGGAAACCTTCGCCATGATTTCATTGTTCGCGGCTGCTTCGGCGCTGCTCGCCGGTTACATGATCGACCGCTTCAAGCCTTCGTTGGTGGCGGCGCTTCAGATGCTGGCGCTGCTCTGCGCCTGCCTGCTGGCGATGTTCATGCGCGAGACTTGGCAGTTGATCGCTTACGCGCTGGCTTTTGGCTTGGGCATGGGCATTGGCTACGTCTTTGATGGCGCCGTCTGGCCCAATCTGTTCGGCCGTCAGTTCCAGGGCGCGATTCGCGGCTTCGTCTATACTTCGAGCGTGATCGGCAGCGCCATCGGTCCCGCGATCTTCGGCTTGAGCTTTGACGCCAGTGGCAACTACGCCATCGTGTTGTGGCTCGGGGCGGCTTTGTGTTTGCTCGTGCTGGTGGCCGCACTGCTCACGCCGCCCCCGCGCCGCCCTAAACCCGGCGTCATCCGTAGGGGCGTTTCGTGAAACGTCCGCCCTGATTCAAAATGGCGATCAACGGGCGAGTCACCGGCTCGCCCGTACTCGCTCATAAATGGGACAGAGCCTACGGTCATGCGAAAGCACTGACGGGCGGTTCATCCAAACGCCCCTACTGAGACATTTGTCGTAAAACCATATCCCTCTGTGCCCTCTGTGTTCCCTCGTTTCCTCTGTGGTGAAGTATTAGAAATCTGCTGCATTTCAAAGAGCCGGGAGCAAGCCAACGAGTAGCGGACAAGCCATGCAGATCCTTAAGTTCTCGGATCTGTCTTCTGGGCGGGACAGGTTCTCACTTGCGAAGGACGGCTGTGCTCCTTAAAGAGAATATATCCGCGTCGTTTACCCAGCCGCGACTTTCAAGATCAGTATCGCCAACGGCGGCAGACGCAGGCTCAGGCTGAAGGGCAGGCCGTGCATGGGGATATGATCGCTGTGCCGTCCACCGCCGTTGCCGACATCGCCGCCGCCGTAAAAGCGCGCGTCGCTGTTGAGCAGCTCGCGATAGAAGCCAGCGACGGGAACGCCGATTCGATAGTCTTCACGCAGGAGCGGCGTGCAGTTCAATACGATAACTAGAAAGTCGTTTCGATCTTCGGCATAGCGGATGTAGCTATAGACGCTGTAATCGGCGTCATTCGCTTCAATCCAGTGGAACCCCCCCGCTTCGAAATCGACTTGCCAGAGCGCCGGCTCTTCTCGATACAGATGGTTGAGATCGCGCGCCCATGCTTGCATTTGGGCGTGTTTCGCGTAGGCGAGCAAGTGCCAATCGAGGCTGCGCGTCTCGCTCCATTCGGCGAATTGAGCGAATTCGTTGCCCATGAAGTTGAGCGCTTTGCCGACCTGCGTGTACTGGTAGCCGAAGAGCAGACGCAGGTTGGCGAACTGCTGCCAATAATCGCCGGGCATTTTGCCGATTAGCGATCCCTTCATGTGCACGACCTCATCGTGGGAGAGCGGCAGGACGAAGTTCTCGCTGAAGGCATAGAGCAGGGCGAAGGTGATCTGGTGATGATGGTGACGCCGATGCACCGGATCGTGCGCGAAATATGCCAGCGTGTCGTGCATCCAGCCCATATTCCACTTGAAGGTGAAGCCGAGACCGCCGACGTAGGTTGGGCGCGACACCATCGCCCAAGCCGTCGATTCTTCGGCGATGGTGATGGCGCCGGGCGCTTCGGCGTGAACGATCTCATTGAATGCGCGCAGGAAGGCGAGCGCGCCCAGATTTTCATGGCTGCCGTATTCGTTGGGGATCCAGGCGCCGTTCTCGCGCGAAAAATTGAGGTAGATCATGGACGAGACGGCGTCCACGCGCAAGCCGTCGATGTGATATTCCTTCAGCCAGAACAAGGCGTTGGCGAGCAGAAAGTTGCGGACTTCGCTGCGGGCGTAGTTGAAGACCATGGTGCCCCAATCCGGCTGTTCGCCTTGCAGCGGGTCTTCGTGGCTGTAGAGATGGGTGCCGTCGAAGTAATTGAGTCCATGCCCATCTTTGGGGAAATGCGCCGGCACCCAGTCGAGAATCACGCCGATATTGGCTTGGTGGCAGCGGTCGACTAGATACTTGAAATCGGACGGCGAGCCGAAGCGGCTGGTAGGCGCGAAGTAGCCAGTCACCTGGTAACCCCAGGAGGCGTCCAGCGGGTGTTCAGCCACCGGCAGCAATTCCAAGTGGGTGTAGCCCATGTCGACAAGATAAGGCGCGAGCTCGTCCGCCAACTCGCGATAGCTGAGGAAGGCTCCCTCTTCTTTGCGCTTCCAGGAGCCAAGGTGCGCTTCGTAGATATTCAGCGGCTGCGACAAGGGATTTATCTGCGCGCGCGCCTCCATCCAGTCGCTGTCATTCCATTGGTATTGATCGATGTCATAGACGATGGACGCTGTCTGCGGGCGCAATTCCGCGTAGAAGCCGTAGGGATCGCTCTTTTGCGCGCGATAGCCTTTGTTGTGCGAGCGAATTTCGTATTTGTAATGCGCGCCTTCCTTCAAGCCGGGCACGAAGACTTCCCAGATCCCCGATTCGTCATTGTTCTCCATAATGTGCGTGCGCGGGTCCCAGCGATTGAAGTCGCCAACAAGCGCGACTTTGTAACAGTTGGGCGCCCAGACGGCGAAGTTGAGGCCGTCGATGCCGTCGATCTCTCGCTTATGCGCGCCCAGCTTGCGGTAAATCTCCCTGTGTTGGCCCTGCCCAAAGAGATAGATGTCGTAATCAGAAAGCAAGGGCGGGCAGATATAAGGATCGCCGAAGGACTCGCAGTCTCCCTCGTCGGTCGTCGCTTCAAAGTGATAAGCGGCGTCAGCCCAGGTCGCGTCCAGCGCGGCGACGAAGAGCCCTTCACTGTGCCGCTTGCGCATTTCGACGCGCTCGCCCGTCGTGTCCTTCACCAGGTCGATCCGCTTTGCCCAAGGGCGAAAGGCGCGAATGCAGACTTCGTCGCCCTGCCGATGCCGGCCCAGCAACGACGAGGGCGCGCCAATCTCCCCGCTCAGGAGCGCTTGAATCGCATCGGGGTGAATTGACAATGGCATCTTGCGTCCCGCGATCGCTAGGCTTTTCCGAGCGCACATTATAACGGCAATACGCCGGTTTCGTAGATGGTCCGCCGGGCGATGCTGACGGTCTTCTTGAAGGACCCGGCAAAATGTGATACGATAGAAAATATATTCTATTGACTTTTCGCTGATTTTTTTGTTCTGCTTGATTGGCTTACCCAGGACTTTGGCGATCGATGGCGAAGATGCGAAAGATCCTTCATCTCGATTTGGACGCCTTTTTCTGCGCGGTGGAAGAGCAGTTGAATCCGGACCTGCGCGGCAAGGCGATCGCCGTTGGCGGCAAACCGGATGAGCGAGGCGTCGTTTCGTCGGCTTCCTATCCGGCCCGGGCTTATGGCGTGCGCTCGGCGATGCCGATGGCGCAGGCGATTCGATTGTGCCCGCACTTGATTGTCGTCGGTCAGACGCGCGGCGTATACAGCGAGCGGTCGAAAGCGGTGATGGCGATCCTGCGCGATACGGCGCCCGATGTCGAGCCGCTCTCGATTGACGAGGCTTTTCTCGATGTGACGATTATGCCGGCCGATATCGAGACCATTGCGCGCGCGCTGCAGAAACGCATCGTCGACGAGCTGGAGCTGCCATGTTCGCTGGGCGGCGCGACCAACAAATTGGTGGCGAAGACGGCCAATACGGTGGGTAAGGCGCGCAAGCCCAAAGACAAACCGCCGAAGGCAATCACCATCGTCCCGCCGGGCGCCGAAGCCAGCTTCTTGGCGCCGCTGCCGATTCGGCGACTTTGGGGCGTTGGCCCCAAGAATGCCGAGAGGCTGAGCAGGCTCGGTTTAACCACCGTCGGCGATGTCGCCAGTTGGTCGGAGGCGGCTTTAACAGCGCGGCTCGGCAAGCTGGGCGCCGATATATGGCGGCGCGCACAGGGCATTGATTTCCGGCCCGTCTCCAGCGGGCCTGGCGCGAAGTCGATCAGCAAGGAAGTCACCTTCGCTAAAGACGTCGCCGACGAAGCCGAGCTCAAGCTGACGCTGCGCCGCTTGTCCGATGGGGTCGGGCGTCAGGCGCGCAAGACTGGACTCGCCGGCGCGACCATCAAGATCAAGCTGCGCTGGACCGACTTCACGACGCTGAATCGGCAGCTGACCCTGGATCAAGCGACGAATTCCGACGGCGAAATTTATGCTTCGGCGGTGAAGCTCTTCGAGCAGGTCTGGGTCGCGGGCGCGCCGGTGCGGCTGATCGGCGTTGGCTTGGGCGGATTCAGCGAGCCGAATCGCCAGATGGGCTTATGGGATGAGCGACGGGGCGCGGGGCAAGCGGAGGAATTGCAGAGCGCGCTGGATCGTTTGCGCGACCGCTACGGCGAGACGATGATTACACGCGCAAGCGACCTCCACTTTCGCCCCAACGAGGACAACAAGCGCTAAATCAAGAGAAGCATGAACTAACGATGACTAAGGCAGAGCGGGCAAACGTGATAGGAGATAGCCAATTATAAGCGTGGCAATCCCTAGCACGATGATAAGTGTCCAACGCCAATTGTCTAATTTGCCTTCTATGCGCGTCAAGATCACTTCCAGTTTTCCCAAGTCTCGTTCATGTTGCGCCGTCGTGACTCGGTGATTCAATTCCGCCTTTATCGCCTCCGCATCGGATGATGTCATGGGTTTTCAAGTCATCTCGCAGATAATCTAAGTAAAGATATTATAACTGCTGACGCGCAGATAGGTAACTCTTAGGAAGCGAGGCACACCGCTTTTGCGTGTCATAGTCAGCAAACCCTATCAGCTTCTATAAGTCATGGGGTATATGAGAGGCGTCCTTACACCAGCGTGAATAGCTGATGATAGACGCCTTCGAGGTCAAGCAGTTCCTGGTGACTGCCCATTTCAATTATTTCGCCGTGATCCATCACCACGATTAAGTCGGCTGATGTAATCGTGCTTAGACGATGGGCGATGACGAAGCTGGTGCGCCCCAGGAGGAGATATTCCAGCGCCTGCTGGATCTGGCGTTCGGTTTGCGTGTCAATATTACTGGTCGCCTCATCGAGGATCAGTATGCGCGGATCGGCCAGGAGCGCGCGGGCAAAGGCGAGCAGCTGCCGCTGGCCGGTGGAGAGGACAGCGCCGCCCTCCTGGATTTCGGTCAGGTATCCGTCGGCCATCTCCGTGATGAAATGATGGGCGCCCACGGCTTTGGCCGCAGCGACGACTTCTTCATCGCTGGCGTTCAGACGACCATAGCGGATATTGTCCATCACCGTGCCGGAGAAAAGATGCGTGTCTTGCGGGACGACGCCGATCTGCCGGCGCAGGCTGTTCTGGGTGATGTTCCTTATATCGCGTCCGTCGATTGTCACGCGGCCCGCTGTCACATCGTAAAAGCGCATGATGAGCTTGACGATTGTGGTCTTGCCGGCGCCGGTATGACCGACGAAGGCCACGCGCGAGCCGGGCGCGACATCCAGATTGATATTCTTCAGCACGAGCTCGCCATCGCGCGAATAGCGAAAGGACACGTCCTCGAAGCGGATGCGCCCCTTGATTGCGGGCAGCTCATCGGCTTTGATGTCGTCGCGGATATCCGCCGGGAAGTCCATCAGCTTGAAGATGCGATAGGCGGAAGCGATTACGTTTTGCAGCAAATTGTAGCGCTGCGCCAGCAAGCGGATCGGGAAGAAGAATTGCTGAATGTACAGGATGAAGGCGAGCAAAACGCCGACGGATATCCGCTCGTCCAGCACCAGCGTTCCGCCGACGAAGATCAAGGTTCCGGTGGCGACGCCGCCGATCATCTCGACGGTGGGGTAGAAGAGGCTGGCGATCAGCGCGGCGCGTTCGGTGGCGTCGCGGCTGGCCATGTTGATCTCGTCGGTGAAGCGCGCAAAATTGTGATTTTGCCGGGCGAAGGCCTGGGTCACGCGGACGCCGTTAAAAGCCTCGGATAATTCGGCGTAGACTTTGGCGTTGCTGTCCGATACACGCAGGTAGGCGGCGCGCGCGTGAATGCGCCAGAAATTGGCGATCAGCATCAGAACGACCAGGACCGTGAAGGCAACCGCCGTTAGTGGCACGTTGATGAGCAGCATCGAAATAATGATGCCGAAGAGCATCAGCACCTCGCGAATGGTGCCGACCGCGGCGAAGGTCACCGCTTCGCGCACGACGTTGACATCGTTGATGATGCGCGCCAGCAGCCGGCCGACTTCATAATCGGCGAAGAAGCTGATCGACAGATATTGGATATGATCGAAGAGTTGGTCGCGCAGCGTCTTGATGATCGTCTGGCCGACGAGCGCCATATTGCGCAGTTGGATGCGGAAACCGAGAAAGCCCAGCGCTTGCAGGAAAATGAAGGCGGCTACTCCCGCGAAGAGGACCGACATGTCCTGCTTGCTGATGCCTTCGTCTATCGCCCAGCCAATGATCGGCGGGCTAGCGACATTGGCGATGACGCTGAACATCATCATGACGACGGCGATGGAGAGCTCGCGCCGGTGCGGTTTCAGGTATGAGAACAGGCGGCCCGTGACATCGCGGTCAAAGCCGGGTTTGTGGTCGTCCTCGATTTCGAGAATCGTCGGTTCTTTGGTTTCAGTCCTGTCTTGGGCGGCGGTCTGCTTGTGCTTTCTGTGATTCAGGACAGCCATGTCATCCTATCTTCTTGAGTCCATTACGGTGAATACTTGCCAGCGAGGCGGTCAATCAGGGCGCGGAATTGCTGGGTCGAGCGCCGCTCCTCCAGCGGTACTTTGATGATGCCGGCGATGATCGCTTCACGCCGCACGCGCTCTTGTTCCTCGAGCTGCAGCTTGTAGATTTCTTCGTAAAGCCCGCCATCCTGCAGCAGGTTTTCGTGCGTTCCCTGTTGGATGATCTCGCCGTCTCGCAAGACGATGATCTGATCGGCTTTCAGGATCGTGCTCATCCGCTGGGCGATGACGAAGGTCGTGCGGCCCTCCATGATTCGTTCCAGCGCTTGCTGGATCAGATGTTCAGTCTGTGTATCGACGCTGCTGGTGGCGTCGTCGAGGATGAGAATGCGCGGATCAATCAGCAGGGCGCGGGCGATGGCGATCCGCTGTTTCTGCCCGCCGGAGAGCGTCACGCCGCGCTCGCCCACCTCAGTCTGATACGCATTCGGGAACTCGGAAATGAAGCTATGAGCGTTGGCGGACGTCGCCGCTTCTATGATCTGCTCCTTCGTCGCCGCGGGCTTGCCGTAGGCGATGTTTTCTTCGATGGTGGCGTTGAATAGCAGCGACTGCTGCATGACGATGCCGATCTGGCTGCGCAGACATTCGAGGTCGAGATCGCGCACGTCGATGCCGTCAATCGTGACCCGCCCTCCGGTCGCGTCATAGAAGCGCGGGATCAAGTTGGCAATCGTCGTCTTGCCCGAGCCGGTCAGCCCGATGATGGCGACCACTTCGCCCGGCTGCGCCTCCAGGCTGACCTGATTCAATACAGCCGGGCTGGAACTGTGATACTGCGTGCTGACATCTTCAAAGCGGACATGACCTTCGATCGCCGCTTTGATGGCGCCACCCTTGCTCACGATGGATTCGGGCGCGTCAATCACTTCAAATATGCGCTCGCCGCTGGCGACGGCTTGCGTCGTCAAGAGGATGATGAAACCGACGAAGCGCAGTGGCTGCGTCAAAAGCAGGACATAGGCGTTGAAGGTGACGATCAAGCCAACGCTGATATTGGCCATGCCCTGCGCTTCCATCAGTCCGCCGAAGAGCAAGACCAGCGCCGTCGACATGGCGGCCAAGGCAGCGCTTATCGGCAGGAAGGTGATCCATTGGGTGATGAAATCCAGCTGTTCGTTGTAGAGATTTTGGTTTTCTTTGTGAAATCGCTCAATCTCATAGGGCTCGCGGGCGAAGACGCGCACGACTTCCGCGCCAAGAGCGTTTTCCTGGATATGGTTGCTCAGCACTTGCATGCGGTCCATCACCTTTTTCCAGCGCGGATGGACGCGCATAACGAAGCGGTTGGAATAGAGCGCCAGGGGAACCAATGGCGTGAAGGCGATTAGCGCCAGCAGCGGGCTGGTCGCCAGCATGATGCTGACGACGCCAATCAGCAGCAGGATGATATTCAGCCCGTCCATCAGTCCAAAATTGAAATAACGCTGGATTTCGTTGACATCACTGATGGCGCGGGTGATGATCGTGCCCACTTGCGCGCTGTCGTGATAAGAAAAGGACTGGCGCTGGACCTTGTCGTATATCTGATTGCGGATGTCGTAGGAGATATAATGAGAAAGGCGCTCGCCGAAGAAGCGGCCCAAGAAGGCGGCTATTCCGCGAAACAGCCCCAAGCATACCACCAGCAAGCCGGCGCTCAGCATGTAGGCGCTTTCCTGGCGGTCGATGCCGATATCGACTACATCGCGCAGAATATAGGGCACGGCGACAGCCAGGATATTGGTGCCAATGATGCCGCAGGCGGCGATCGTCACCCAGAGCCGATATTTGCCCAGATATCGCAGCAGCCGGAACCAGATGCGCAGAGCTGAATAATTCGGGGCTGCCGGGACAGCGTCAAGCTGCGAAGCGGACGAGGCGGATGCCATGAACTCTCTCCTGGAAGCGCAAGCGACAGACAGCCCGTCCGCAGAGGCAATCGCGGACTTTCCGCTAGCGCACAAACTCTCAGTGTACAGCAGGGGATGTCAATTTACTACGCGCAAACCTGGCAGATTGTGGAGCGCGCGCGACCTTTATCGACACTGGAAATCCGGGTGAGAAATACGACAATACGAGGCAAGAGAGCAATCACTGCCGGGAGGGAAGTCGAATGTCTGAACTGAAACCAATAGCGCTCCAGTTGTACACCGTCCGCGAGATGCTTGATCAAGATTTCGAAGGCACGGTGCGGCGCGTGGCCGACATGGGCTACATAGGCGTCGAGCCTTACAGCGGCATGCCCTGCGAGCTCTCGGAAGCGGCTGATCTATTCCGCGAGCTTGAACTGCGGACCTTTAACAGCCACGTGCCCTTTCCCGATGAAGCCGCTACGGACGCTGTACTTGCGATTGCGGCCGCCTTCGACTTGCGGAATGTCGCCATCGCTTTTCTGCCGCCCGACGATTTTGCAACGATAGACGCGATCAAGCGGACTTGCGAACGACTCAATCAAGCCGGCGAGTTGGCGCGCGCCCATAATCTGCAATTGCACTATCACAATCACTGGTGGGAGTTCAAGCGCATCAACGGCGCCGCCACGCTTGACGTGATGCTGGAGGAATTGGACGAAAGCGTATGTCTGCAGATCGATACTTACTGGGCGCAAGTGGGCGGCGAAGACGCGGTTGAGGTGCTGAAGCAAGTAGGCGCGCGCGCGCCACTGATCCACTTGAAAGACGGCTGGCTGGATAAAGACGGCGACATGGCGGCGGTTGGGCATGGGAAAATGGATGTGCCCGCCATCGTGGACGCGAGCGCGGAGACGGCAAGCTGGTACATCGTCGAGCAGGATCGCAGCAACAACGACAGGCTGCAGGCTGTCCAGGACAGCTATACTTACTTGACTTCAAAGAGCCTGGCGCGTGGCAAGAAATAAAGCGGGCGCGAGCGAGAGCGCGGAAGCAAACCAATGAAAGTGTCAATCGACAGACTGAGAGCGGCGACGCGGCGCGCGATTGCAGCGCAGGGCTACAACGATGCCGATAGCGACATCATCCTCGACATCATCATGTATGCGCAGCTGCGCGGCAACAATCAGAATGTGATCAAGCTGCTGGGCGCGGGCATGCCGGCCAATCCGGCAGCGGGCGAAATCGTCATTGTTAAAGACAGCCAACTGTCGGCGCTGATCGACGGCGGCTGGAACCAAGGCATGGTAGTCGTCTCGCGGGCGACTGAACTCGTCATATCAAAGGCGAGGGCGCATGGATTCGGCATCGTCGGCACGCGGCGCACAAACTCGCCGACGGGCGCAATCGGTTATTTTGCCCGCCGGCTGACGGAAGCGGGCTTGATCGGTTTCGTCTGTTCCGGCTCGCCTGAACTGATGGCCATGCACGGCTCCTACGAACCCTTCTTTGGCACCAATCCGCTGGCGATTGGCATCCCAACGGCGGGCTCGCCGCTGGTCTTTGACATGGCGACAGCCGCCATCGCCTGGTACGGCATACACCTGGCGAACGCGGGAGGCGAATCGATCCCCGAGGGCGTCGCCTATGACAGCGACGGTCGCGTCACGACAGATCCGGCGGCGGCGCTGGCTGGCGCGATCAAAGCTTTTGGCGGCTACAAGGGCGCGGCGCTGGCGCTCATCGTCGAGGTGCTGACGCGTCCACTGGTTGGCGCGGTCCGCAAGGACGATGGCCGCAAACTGGATTGGGGCAATCTCGTCTTCGCTATCGATCCAGAATTGCTTGCCGACGACTTGGCCTCGTTTCAGGCGGGTGTCAGCGACTTGCTGGCGCGGGTCAAGCAGCTCAAGCGCCTGCCCGGCGTGGACGAGATTCTGGCGCCCGGCGAGCGTGGCGACCGCGTTTATGAGCAGGTCATGGCTGCCGGCGCAATCGAAATGGATGAACAGATCTGGCTCGACCTGCAAGGGGTCGGCGCTTCAATGGGCGATGCCGATTGAGGGCGGCGGGCGCATATAGACGTTCGAAGCGGGCTACCTGATAGGTCGCCCCTACATTCACTCCAAGCGATGTGTGTAGGGCTCAGCCGGTGGCTGCCCCGCTGTCAGTTCATGCAGGCTTGCGCGCCCCTGCCTAGCGGCTGCCCGGCGTCACCTTGATCTCGATTTCGCGCGCTCCATCTCGATGCACCGTCAGCGTCACCTCTTGGTCATCCTAGGAAAGAGATGTAAAGAAGGATGCAGCCAAAGGCAAAATAGCTGTAAACGCGGATGAATGGTCCCTTAGCCGATTAGGTGAAATGCTTCCTGGCGGCCATTCAGCCAGCGGATTGCGCCGCTGACGAGCGCGGCGTCTTCTTCGAGCATGATGCGCGCGTCTTGCCCGCCCCACTCGGGAATGCTGCGGGTGACATTCAGCTCGATGGAGTAGACCGTGTCATCGTAGAGCGGATAATCGCCGACGCCGGGCACGCCCTCCTGGCGGTCCCACAAGCCGACCAGCGGTCCGGCGGCGTGGCCGTGCGCGCCCAGGGGATGGCTGTATATTTGCGCGCGGATGCCTTCCTTCGCCGCGCGATCAAGGGCGGCGCGCAATACTTCGTTGCCGCTCCGGCCAAGGCGCATTTCCTCCAAGTGAATATCCTGCGTGCGATTGCCGTCTTGCAGCGCCGCGAGCAGCCCAGCCGGCGCTTCCGATTCGCCCGGACGCAGGACGTAGGCCTGCTGCTGCTGGTCGGTGGCGAGACCCAGGTAATGGAAGCCCATGTCACAATGGAGCAGGTCGCCGGGCATGATTGTGCGTCGTTGATTATCCGTATCCTGGTAGCTTTGCCCCGGCGCTTGGATGTCGATGGTGGGCTGAAACCAGGCATACAAGCCGGCATCTTGCATGGTCTGCCGCATCCACCAGACGACATCGTCGGTGGTGGTGAGACCCGGGTGGATCACGGCGGTGGAGAAGGCGCGCGCGATGATCTGATGGCCCGTCTTCACCAATCGCGGGTAGGTGATGATTTCGTCCGGCAGGCGGCGCTCCAGCCAGCCGACGCAGAGATTCTCGGCGCTGGCTAGCCGCGAGGCATACGACGGTCCAAGCGCTTCTGTCAGCAACTCGAACTCGGTATGCGATAAACCGTCGCCAAAGGCGAAGGTCGTTGAAAAATTGACGCCAATTCTTTTGGGGTCGTGCTGGCTGACGATGCGCGCCAGGCACTCGAACTGTTCTTCGTCGTCCGGATTCCAGGCTGCGTTGTAGAAGCCCTCGTATCCGTAGCGCGACAAGGTCAGGCGCTCGACGCCGGTATCCGCGCGGGCGAAGACGAGGATCGTGCGGCGGCGCGCTGACATGGATTCGGCCGGCAAGAGCGACATGAGCACTGGATCTTCGTTGTATTCGCGGCAGATCACGAGCCACATGTCCATGTCTTCGCGCTCCAGCAGCTGCGGGATGATGCTGTCGAGGCGCGTCTTCAGCCAATTGTCGCGAATCTTTGCCTGCTCGCGCAGCGGGAGAATTTCGTTGCTTGGGTTCATGTCATCGATCCGTTCTTCTAATTGCCCATGGATGGAGCGACAGCCGATTGCCAGTGCAGGCGCAAGGCGGACTGTCCGCGTCGATAAGCTACGTACAAATGCGCCAGCTCGACCGTCAATCCGATCGTCAAGCCGGTGGAGGCGGCCAGAATACCGTGCAGGCCGACGGCTATTCCGCCCCAAACGGTGACCGAAGTCAATACAAAGCCGAAGACGATCGCTCGGTAGATCGCCCCGGTCTTATGGCTGAGCATGAGCAAGGCGCGCAGATGACTTTGCAAAGTGGTCAGCAGCGGCAGCAGGATGCCGGCTTGCGCGCCCACCAGGACCAGGTCGCGCAGATGCGCTGGCGTCTGGAGGATAGCGCGCTGGTAAAAGTCGATGGCTGGCGTAAAAGCAAAGAGCGTCATCATCAGGCTGAGCGATAGACCAAGACGAACGGTGAAGTTTCGCAACACGCGGTGGCGCTCTTCACTCTCGTTCAACGAGATGACTACCTCCTGGTAAGCCATGCCGCCTGAGCGCGCGATCAGCATAATCGTGAATATCACGGGCCAGGCGGCTAGACTTGGCGCCGCGTCAGGCATGCTGGCGAGGCCGCGTTCGATGACCGGGCTAACTAGCAGCGTTACGACGCTGGTCGCGGCCAGCGGCAGGTGGAAGCGCAGGGCATCGCGCTGCGTCAAGTGGGTCCGGCCCGCGGCGCGTGGACTTTGCAGCAGGCGCTTCACATCGGGACGCGAGACAATATAGGTGTAAACGGTCTCCGCCGCCATCGCCAGCATGAGGGCAAAGGCGCCGACGACAGCGCCGGCGATATTCGTGATCGCGCCCAGGCTGATGGCGACGCTGCTCGATACGAGCGCGCGCAGGATGGTGCCAAAGCCGATGTACTGTGTGTTGCCGAAGCGAATGATGACGCCTTGATGAAAGCGGCGATAACCGATGAAGGCGCCCCAGAAAATCATCACTTTCATGCCCGGTCGCGCAGCTTCGATAATATGGACGGGCACATGTAGCAGGCTTCCGAGATACAGATCGAGCAGGGGCGTGAATGCCATGAGCAGAGCCAGGGCGATGACGAAGAAATTTACGCCCATCATAAAGCGCCAGAGAACACGAAATGACTGGCGGTCGCGCGCCAGCGCGTTGCTCGTCGCCAGCAGCATGATGACCGGCGTCTCGATGAGGACGCACAGCGAAAACATCAGACCGAAAGCGGCCAGCTGCGTTTCCGAATCCGGCTTGCGGCCAATGACGCCCTGGATCCATAATCCTTCAAAGCTCATCAAGAGCCAGGACATGGCCAAGGGAAGCCAGAACAATAGAACCCGGCGATAGCTCACGGAAGCGTCGTTTCCAGGCATTGACAATTCCGCGTATTCTATCGGAATAGCGCGGGAATTTATACAAGCGTTGCGTAGCGGATTGTTTTGGCTGCTGCCTTTGTCAGGCCGCCGCTTAAATTGCAGGTAGGGTGGCGGGGCTGAACTGCAGCGGCGCCGTTTCTCGCGCTGCGCTGATACGCGTCGGAGAAAGGTGAAGCGCTTCGCGCAGGCACGGCTCCTGCCGCAATTGCGCCATAAGTGAAAGCCGCCTATCCCGGTTTATCGGAGTGACTTCATCCCGTAGATTTGGGCTCTCTGTGAATTCACCTTCCTGTCGCTTGACACAGTGTTATGATACAATTGACACGGTGTAGCGTAACTGCACGATTGCCAAACGGAGATATTGATGACGACGCTGGAATCCTTGGATCAACGAGTGACCCGGCTAGAAGAGCGCAGTAATCTGCAAACCGCGTTGGAGCGACATACGAGCATACTGTTTGCTGATCTCACGCAGCTGATAACAGATCTCGCGACGAGCCAGCGAAATGAGTTTGTGAACATCCATAGGCGCGTTTCTTCATTGGAAGAGCGCGTCGCTAGTATTGACGAGCGCATGGCTAGCATGGAAGAGCGCGT
>JAPOYU010000056.1 GCA_026706395.1 Chloroflexota bacterium | reverse complement strand
AGAGCGCCTCGTTGACGTCGAGGAGGTTACAGGTTCGAGTCCTGTACAGCCCATTCAAGGGAATAGGAATATCCGTCGCGCCGGCATTCTTGCCGGTTTTCCGTTTCAAACAGGCCAATTCACATGATGCCGAAGCTTTCGAAGGCTTCGACCGTGCCCATACCGGATTCGAGCGCTTTGCGCACATGCTGCTCGCCGCGGGCTTTTTCCAGCGCAGCGGTGAAGACTTCGCGTTCCGCGCGTTGCGGGATTATGCAGACGCCATCAATATCACCGAACACGATATCGCCCGGGTCTACTCTTACGCCATCCATCTCAATAGGCGAGCGGAAGTCGACGACCCAGCCGCGCGCGCCTTGATCTTGCGCATACCCGCCGAAGGAAAATGTGGGAAAGTTCAAGCTCAGTATTTCGTTGGTGTCGCGCGAATAACCGTTAACGACGGCGCCGGCAGCGCCAAGCAGGCGCGCACGCGTGCTCATCAAGCCGCCCCAGAGCGCGTATGTTGGCGAGGCGCCGGTGCAGATATAGACTTCCTGCGGTTTCATCGTGTCCAGCGCGTGGAACATCAAACCGAAGGGATTGCGAGTTCGTTCATCAGCGTCTCCAGGCGTCGATTGCTCCGTCAGGTCTTCTTCAAGCACGGTCATAGCGCGGCCGATGACGACCATGCTGCTTCCGAGAGGTTTGATTTGCGGGGGCAGAAACTGATGAAGCAGGCCAAGTTTGTCCATGACATCGCCGACTACGGCCGGAAACAGCTCGTTTCGCGCCAAAGCAAACAATTCTTCGTCCGATTGCCAAAGTGCCATCCCCGCAACTCCTTAATTGAATGTTCGCCTTAAGATCTTGGACGCATTGTAACCTGCGCATCGGCGATGCAGCAAACAGGGGTCATTATGCGCGGAGTGCAAATGCTTGGAGCTAGAATTCGATACCAGCGCGCGCCTTGACGCCGGTGTCAAAGGCGTGCTTGATCTTCGCCATCTCTGTTACGGTATCGGCGTAATTTATCAGGGCAGGCGGCGCGTTCCGACCGGTTATGAGCAGATGCTGGCGCGCTGGTTTATTCGCGCGAAGCCACTGAGTTACGGCGGTCGGATCCAGCCAGCCGAAATCCAGCAAATAGGTAAACTCATCCAAAACGACCAGATCGTATTCGTCGGATCGGATTACGTTCTGCGCTATTTCCCAGCCATGCAGGGCGCGGGCCTGCGTTTCGTCAAGGTTGCGACTCGTCCAAGTGAAACCGTCGCCGGTTTTGATCGGCTCAAGTCCCAATGCCTTCAGGGCGCGGACCTCGCCCCACTGCCCGCCTTCATGCTTGAGAAACTGAATCAGCGCGACTTTCTTCTTGCGACCGAGCATACGCAGGACCACGCCGAAGGCGGATGTTGATTTGCCGCGGCCATCACCAGTGTTAACCAGAACCCTTCCGCGCCTTGCGTTTCGCCGTGTCACTCAAATTGACCTTCCAACTCATTCAATACTGCTTCGATGGTTTCGTGCAGCGTAACACGCTCATCAATACGAAGTTTCCATCCGGGATCATGTCCGTTCCCGGATCGCGAGAGGACGGTCCTCCCCGGCTTTTCTCCCACTTCGAAACCGGCACGTGTGACTGCGCGGCGCAGCCAATTGGCGTGTTCGCAGTTGCCTTCCACGTATATTGTCCCTCTGCCAGGCGGATCAAGGAAGAAGCTGCCGCGATCGGTATCGAAGCGGATGCCGCTAGCGCGAAATGCCATGCCTAGGCTGCCATCAAGGACCAAGTCTTCGGGCGCTCCACTTACGATACCTGAGGCGCTCATCAACCAAAGTTTGTCGCAGTAGCGAATTGCCAGATCAAGGTCATGCGTGGAGACCAGGATTGCGCGCTTTTCGTTCCGCGCCAAGTGCTTTAGCAGCGCGACTGTTTGTATCCGGCGAGGCAAGTCGAGGAAGGCGGTTGGCTCATCTAGCAGCATGATTTCACTCCCCTGCGCCAACGCTCGCGCAATCAGCAGCTTTTGCCGCTGTCCGTCGCTTAGTTCCGCCACTGGTCGCTCTGCGAGGTCCTCGCCCTTGACCGAGCGCAGTGCTGCGGTCACTTGTCTGTGGTCCCGCTCGGTCATTCGTCCGAGCCAATCGGTATGTGGATGACGCCCCAGGGCGACAAGCGCGTAGCCATTCATTAAGCTTGGCGGCGGTATTGCGGTCAGGACCATGCTCAACCTGCCAGCCAGATCACGCGGTTTGAGCCGCCTGATATCGTCGCCGGCCAAAAGCAGCTCTCCAGCCAGTGGCTTTTGTACACCGGCGAGCGTGCGCAACAGCGTAGACTTGCCGATGCCGTTCGGTCCCAGCAAGCCGACTAATTTGCCGCTTTGCAAGCGCAGATTAAGCCCTTGACCCAGTCGGACATCGCCCCTGCCCCGGCGGCTGTAGCCGATAGCGAGTTCACGGGTTTCCAGTGGCAGCGTCATAATTTGCCCCGCGCTTGCCGCAGCACAACCAGCATCACCACCGGCGCGCCAAGAAAAGCAGTGACCACATTCAGCGGCAGCACCAGATTGTTGCCGGGCAGTTCGGCAATTATCGCCGCGCAAAGCGCCACGCAGGCGCCCGCCAAACAGGAACCCGGCAGCAGCAAACGATGATCCGAACTGCCAAGCAGACCGCGGCAAAGATGGGGCACGGCGATGCCGATAAAGGCGATCGGCCCGCAGAAGGCGGTGACAGCGCTGACCAGCAGAGCGGTGGCCAGCACGATGCCAATGCGCGCTCGCATGAGGTTGATGCCGAGGCTTTGCGCGTAGTCTTCGCCGAGCAGCAGAGCATTTAGCGACTTGACGAGTGCAGCCGCAAGCAGCAATCCAGCGGCGACGACGCCCGTAAGTATCGGCAGTTGCGCGGCGGTAACACCGCTGAAGGAACCGAAGGTCCAATTCACATAAGCCTGAATCCGCTCCGGCAAGGCGAAATAGAGGAGGAGGCTGACCATCGCTCCGACAAAATAGCCGAACATCAAGCCGAGGATCAATAGAGTCACACTGCTGCGGATGCGGACGGCGACGAGAAGCACCAGGGTCATGGTCACCGCGGCGCCGGCGCCCGCCGCCACTGTTAAAAGCAGGTCGCCGGCTAGTCCCAGGCCTGCCAGCAGCGCGCCGCCGACAGCGCCCGAGGTCAGCACGATCAAGGCCACACCAAAGCTCGCGCCGGACGAGACGCCCAAGACAAACGGTTCCGCCAATGGATTGCGAAAGTAAGTCTGCATCAGCAGGCCACTGACGCCGAGCGCCATGCCCGCCAGCGCAGCCGTAGCAGTCTTCGGCAGGCGGAACTTGAGCACGATGTTGGTCCAGGACTGGTGATCGGCCTCGCCGCCGAGCAATATTGTCACGATTTGCTCAAGCGGAATCGAAGCCGAACCCAAGGCCAGGCTGAGCAAAAGCAGGATTCCCAACGCCCCCAGCAGAACCAGCAGCAAAAGAGGATTGGCGCCAGCGAACTCCCGCCCGCCGACGCGCATCCATCGCCTGATAGCCCGCCCGGATTGAGCAGTCAGCGATTGGAGTGCTCTGGACCAATCGCCGCGGAGGCTTGCCCCGCTTAGGGAAGGTTTATCGACCAGTTGGCGCATATCACTCCAGAGCCAAGCGCTGATAGAAGACAAAGTCGTGTTCGGGAAGCAGATCGGGATGGAAGATTGCCAGCAGGTCAGCCAGGACGAGATGGGGATTCGTCACGCCCCATTCGTAATAGTTGTTGCCCCCATTGGCATTCTCGTCGCGGTTGTTGTTCCAGAGATCGCCAGTTTCAAATGCGGAGAAATCACCGAAGCGGCTGTCCAGCGCGAGAAGGTCGGCGCCCGAATATACGCCAAAGGTCTCTGTAAGCCAGATGTCCGCATCAAAAGCGCGATCGTAGACTGCTTCGAAGCTCAGGCCTTGACTGGTTGTCGATCCATCTTCCGCGAGCAGCAAATCGCCGCCGGCATCGCGAATCAATTGACCGACATAGGTATCGTTGCCGGGGATGAACCAGGCATCGGCGTAACCCAGGAAGGAATTGATCAAGACCTTTGGCCGTTCAGGCTCTGCCAGATCGGAGGTCAGCATCCGCACGGCCTCATATTGTTCGACGATATCCGCGTAAAGCTCATTGGCTTGAGCTTCGTAATTGAAGAAGAGCGCGGTGAACTTAAGCCATTCCGCCCGTCCCAGAGGGGAAAGCTCGCGCCAACTGGCGTCCAGTGCGGTGAATACACCGGCTTCAAGCAAGACGGGATGCGCATCGGTGGCTGGATTGTAGCCGTAACTCATTACAAGGTCGGGTTCCAGCTCCAGCACCTTTTCAATGTTGATCTCGGCGCCGAAGCCAACCTCAGCGACATGGCCGTCGGCGATCATGTCCGTCACGTCGGGGGTGCTGATATAGAAGCCGCTGTCGACGCCGATGAGATGATCCAGCAAGTCAAGCTGCCACAGGGTGGGCAACTGCGTAGTCGAGAGCGTGATCGCCCTGCTCGCCGGAACCTCGATGAACTGCGTACCGGGGGCGAAATCATCGGGAGGCGGCATGGGCGCGCCACACTGCACCAGGACGTAACTGAAGTCCGACGCGCCGTCAAAGGCATCTTTCACGCTGACAACCTTGTAATGGTTGAAGTATTCGACCGAGAAGCGTACGGCGTCGACGATTTCCACCTTTTGCGGGAAGTAGTCAACCTCCTTTGAGTAGTCGCTCGCGCAACTCTCCCTCAGATTGACATCCTGCGCCTGCGCCACCATCAGACTGACAACAAGCAATGCGACAACTAAGAGCTTGATCTTCATTTGAGTCCCTCCTTTGGACTTAGGAGGAAACGGGGCAGATACAATTAGCCACAAAAAATGCCCGCCTTTACGGGCGAGCAACGGTTTCTTGTACCATGCTCGTCTCCCCTTTGACGCGAAAGTTCTACGAGCTAAGGCTCAGGCAGGCATTCGGACTTCTGACGGTCAGTCAGTTACCGCTGCGCGACAGTGTCGGACTTGCACCGACTTCCCCTTTACGCGTCCAACATCCGGGTTCAGACGCGCCTGAGTCTTAGAATATGTAAGTTGGCATAGCCTATCACGGCCAGCGACAGTTGTCAAACGCCCCGGCTTCGTCGCCGCTTATCAAGTTGAATGACCAGCAGCGGCAGCGCGATCAGTCCGATGGCGGATGCAATCAGAAGCGACAGGTCTTGAGCGAGAGCGTTCAGCAGGAACAGAACCGCCAGCGCCAAGAGGATGAAAGCCAATACGATCGCCGCGCCGCCTCTCATTCGGACATTCGGCTCGAGAGGAATCTCCTTGTCGCGCAAGATGAGGAAGACCGCCGGCATCAAGCCGACACCGGCGAAGAGACTTATGGCGGAGATCAAAGCGCTCTCTTCCATCAAGCAATGGTTATTGCTCGCCGGGGTAGCGCAAACCCCAGCTTTCGCGAATCCGGTCCAAGGTCTGCATGATCGCCAAGGTTTCGTCAAGCGGCATCACATCGCTTTCGATCTTGCCGGCGCGGATGTACTCGCCGACCGCCGCCGCTTCGTATTGGAAGCCTTCGCCCTCTCGCTCGTAGCGGAACGTTTCCGGCTCCTGGCCATGGATTGTGACGGTCAATTCGTAGGGACTCCAAAAGCCCGGTATCGAGACGTATCCCTCCGTCCCGATTATGCGGGCCTCATGAGGTGTGCTGAGGCGGATGGCGGTGGTGATGGTCGCCATTTCGTAGTCGCTGTATTTAAATACCGACACCGAGAGTTCATCGACGCCGGTGCTGCCTAGCGTGACTTGCGACACAATGTCTCGCGGTTGCTTGCCGTAAACCATCGAGGCCAACTGCACGCAATAGGAGCCGACATCAAGCAAAGCGCCTCCGGCCAGATCGGGACTGTATGCCCGGCTCTCCGGCACGATGCTGGCGGTACGATAGCCGAAATCCGCCTGCACGAGCATCACATCGCCGATCGCTTTGTCCGCTAGCAACTGGCGCAGCTTCTTCATAACCGGGAAGAAACGGGTCCAGAAGGCATCCATCAGGAAACGATTGTTGGCGCGCGCGCAATCTATCATCATTTTGGCTTCGGTCGCATTGACCGCGAAGGGCTTTTCACAGAGAACGTGCTTGCCCGCCTCGAGGCACATGATCGTATGCGGCAGGTGAAAGTTATGTGGCGTGCCGATGTATGCCACATCGACATCGGCATCATTCGCCAGCGCCTCATAGCTGCCGTAGCATTTGGTCGCGCCGAACTCCGCGCCGAAGGCATCGGCTTTGTCTTGCGACCGCGAAGCCACCGCGTAGATTTCAGCAGTTGGTTCCAGCATCAAACCGTTGGAGAATCTGCGCGCGATGCTCCCTAGACCGATCAAGCCCCAGCGGATCTTCTCACTCATGCCGGTTTCTCCTCGGTTTTCATTTCCAGCCAGGCGATCTCCGCCGGGCTGAGTTCAATTTCCGCGGCGGCGGCATTGATGGCGGCTTCTTCGGGTTGCCAGGCGGCGACGATGGCGTGGTAGCGTGGATTATTGCTCAGCACGTAGGCCACCGAGATTTGCGCCGGCGTCGCGCCTCTGTCGGCCGCCAGTTCCCGCACGCGATCCAGCCGCTGGAAGTTACTCTCGTAGGCATAAGCGCCGATGGGGTTGGTGTCCCAATAGCTCTCGAAGCTGTCGAGGTTGTCGCGAGTGAATTTGCCGGTCATGAAGCCGCCGGCTAGGCTTGACCAGGTGAAGAGCGAGATCTCGTTGGCGTCGTAATAGGCGCGGTCGGCTTCGCCTTGTTCGCCGCTGACGCTGGTGCAGCCTTCCCAGGGCGGGTGGATCATTTCGGCGACGCTGAATTGCGGACTGCTGACGGTGAAGGGCGTCTTGCCATTGGCGGCGGCGTATTCGTTGGCGGCTTTGACGCGATCGCCCAGCCAGTTGGATCCGCCGAATGCGCCGATCTGGCCAGCGTCTTTGAATTCGTTAAGCACATCGACGATCTCGCCGACCGGATAATCGCGGCTGTCGCGGTGCAGCAAATACAGTTCGATGTAGTCGGTCTGCAAGCGCTCGAGCGACTCTTGCAGGTCGCTGCGGATGAAGTCGGGTCGCACGCGGTCGGGGATTCCGTCTTCCGGGTGGGCGCACTTGGTCAGGATGACCACTTGGTCGCGAATGACGCGGTCGGCGATCCAGGCGCCCAGTTCGGTCTCGGTGGCGCCGTGCCCATAGCTATGCGCGTTGTCGAAGGCCGTGAAGCCTTTTTCGAAGCAGGCGTCCAGCAGGCGGAAGTTGCCTTCGCGGTCGTCGGCGTTGAGCATGATCGCGCCTTGCAGCAGGCGCGCGACTGGTTTGTCGATGCCGGGGATGGTGCTGTATTTCATAGGCCAGGTCCTTTCTCTCCGCGGCGTATTGTAGCGCAAGGCGGGATGATGTGAAGTAGGCTGTTTGCGGGCGGGGCGGCGGGGAGCCGAGGCTCAACCCTACAAGGCTTGTCCGATACTGGCGGCCTGGCGTTTGACTCTGCTCGCGTCCGCGGTTCGTCCTGATCATTTACCGCTGTATCCCGGCACTATGGCGGTTCGCGAGCGAGCAGCAATTGGCGGAGCGATTGTTAGCTTTGCGTTTGCGCATTGTCCGACATTGTCCATTGTCGGACAAAGAAAAATTTTTTTCGGACAATAGGC
>JAPOYU010000050.1 GCA_026706395.1 Chloroflexota bacterium | reverse complement strand
ACTGTATCTATACAGTATCTCAGTTTTGCCCTATTTTTCGGGATTTTCTGGGTACTTTGTGAGGCTTGGGGAACTCCAAGGGTATTCAATGGGACCATCCTTGGACGATTCTGGTCGATTTGCGCCAGCCCGCAATATCCGCAAAATCTGTCGCCGTATTGACTTATCAACCGTTCTACACGATTCTAATTGAGTAGCGCCAAGCCGAGAGCAAATTCACAGGACCAGCTTCATGCCAAGAGATTATTATGATGTGCTCGGTGTAGCGCGGGGCGCGGATTCGAGCGAGATCAAAAGCGCATTCCGGCGGCTGGCGCGGCAGTATCATCCCGATGTCAGCGACGAAGCGGGCGCGGAAGACAAGTTCAAAGAAATCAACGAAGCCTATGAAGTGCTTTCGGATGACGACAAGCGGGCGCGTTATGACCGCTTTGGGCATGCCAGCGTCAACGGCGCGGGCGGCTTCGGCGGAGGCATGGGCGGCTTCGGTTTTGATGACTTCGGCGATATTTTCGAAGTCTTTAACAGCGCATTTGGTGGAAGCCAGGGCTCCCGCCGGCGTGGCGCGGCGCGGGGACGCGATCGGCGCGTCGATGTAACGATCGACTTTGTCGAGTCGGTCTTTGGCGTCGAGAAGGAGATTGAGTTTCAGCGGCTGGAGACTTGCGACCATTGCGATGGCAGCGGCGCTGCTGAAGGCACCCGTCCGACGACATGCTCGCGCTGCAATGGCAGCGGCGAAGAGCGCGTCGTGCGCCAGACCATTCTCGGCTCAATCGCCCAGTCGCATACCTGCCCCAACTGTGGCGGCAAAGGGAAAGTCATCACCAGTCCCTGCCGTAACTGCGACGGCTCCGGGCGCAGGCGCAAGCGGGCGGTGCTGAATGTCAAGATTCCCGCCGGCGTCAGCGAAGGCATACAGATTCAAGTCCGCGGCGATGGCGATGCGGGCGAGCGGGGCGCGCCGCCCGGCAACCTTTTTGTCGTCGTGCATGTCAAGGACCACGACTATTTCAAGCGCAGAGAGAATGACATCATCCTCGATATCAGCGTCAACATTGCGCAAGCGACCTTGGGCGGCCGGATCCAGGTGGACACCGTCGACGGACCGCAGGAGCTTTCGATGCCACCCGGGACGCAGACGGGCAAGGTCTTCCGGCTGCGCGGCAAAGGCTTCCCCCGTTTGCGCTCCGATGGCAGCAATTCCGGTCGCGGCGATCAACTGGTGGTTGTAGAAGTGACCACGCCAACCCGACTTAACGAGCGGCAGCGTGAGCTGTTTGAGCAGCTGGCGGAGACCTTCGGACGCGAAGAATCCAGGCCGCAGACCGGTGGCAGAGGCTTCTTCGACAAAGTGATGGATTTCCTCGCCGGCGATGACAACTAGCGGCGACTGGATCGAAGTCAGCCTGCGGGTCGATGGCGAGAGCGCGGAAGCGGTTGCCGAATTGTTGGGCCGCTTCGGGCATCAAGGCGTTGCGATCGAGCAAGATGGCATACCGCCGGACACCTGGGACGAGACGGAAGTGCCGCCGGCGACGGACTTCGTCTTGCGCGCCTACTTTCCCGCGGACGCGACATTCGGAGACAAAAAGACCGAGTTGGAGACGTCCCTTGGGCATATGCGCTTGATGTATCCGATGCCGACGCCGGTATATCGCCCTTTGCGGGCGGCAGATTGGGCCGAAGCCTGGAAGGCGCATTATCAGCCGATACGCATCGGCAAGCGGCTGGTCGTCCGTCCACTTTGGATCGATATCGAGTTGGCGCGAGATGACATCGAGATAGCGCTTGACCCCGGCATGGCCTTCGGCACCGGGACACACCCCACCACCCAGCTTTGCCTGGAGGCGCTGGAACAGTTAGTCCAGCCGGCTCAAGAGGTCCTGGATCTGGGATCGGGCAGCGGCATCTTGTCGATTGCGGCGGCGAAGCTGGGCGCGCGACGCGTCCTGGCATTGGATAATGACCGGCTAGCGGTGGACGCGACGCACAGCAACGCGGACGTCAATGACGTCGCCGGCAAGATAGTTGCTGAGCATGGAAGCCTGGAAACTGTATTGGGTTCAGCGCGCCGATTCGACTTGGTCGTCGTTAATATCCTGGCGCGGATCATCCTGGAATTGACCGAGCAAGGTCTGGGCGAGGTCCTGCGGCCGGGTGGGACGGCGATCTTCAGCGGCATTATCGATTCGCAGATGGACGCTGTAGAATCAGTGCTGCGCCACGCAGGATTGCAGCCATCCGCCAAGCGACGGCGTGGCGACTGGATGCTGATCCAGGCCAGACGGCCCGTCGAGTAAGCGCATGGCGCAACTGAGCGGCGATGAGCGTTCCGAGTATGTCCAGGCGATGTTCGATCGCATCGCCGGGCGTTACGATCTAATCAACCGGCTCATCAGCGGTGGACAAGATCTCAAGTGGCGGCGATTCGTGGTGGAGATGGCGACGCTCCCGCCAGATGGCGCCTTTCTCGATATTGCGGCCGGCACTGGTGATATCGCCTTCGAAGCGCTGAAGCACGCTCCCGGTTCGCGGGTCGTCGGCGCCGACTTCGCCCTGCAAATGATGCAAGTCGGCCGGCGGCGCAACCCGTTCGGAAGACAAGTCGCCTGGGCGGGCGCGGACGCGCTGCGACTGCCCTTCGCTGACGGCAGCTTTGACGCGGTGGCGTCGGGTTATTTGATGCGGAACGTTGTGGACATCGGGCAGACGCTCGGTGAGCAGAGACGCGTGCTTAAGCCAGGTGGACGCATAGTCATCCTGGATACGTCGCCGCCGCCGGAAAACCTGCTCAAGCCCCTGATAACGCTGCACTTGCGCTACGGGATCCCCTTGATCGGACGTGTCATCGGCGGCAAGGAAGCATCCGATGCCTATCGATACTTGCCGGAATCAACAGCCGCGTTCAAGACGCCGCTGGAATTGGCGCGGCTGGTCGAAGCAGCCGGCTTTGAAGATGTAAGGTTTACGTCACTGATGTTCGGAACAATGGCGGTGCACTGGGCTGTTAAGCGCGCCTAGCGCTCGATACGAATCGCTGCAGCTAGAAAGCCAAACGAGCCATCAATTGATGACTCGTCCCAAATATCAGCGACAGAAATATGCTGTGCTCCTGCCAGCCGGCCGCAGGGCGGTATGTCAAGAGAACTGAGCGGCGCAGGGGCTATGTACGCACGTTGTCCTTATGTCGATAAATGATGCGCCCGCGATTCATATCGTAGGGGCTCATCTCCACTTTGACGCGGTCTCCCAACAAAATACGAATGTAGAATTTACGCATCTTGCCTGACAAGTAGGCGAGCACCCGGTGTCCGTTATCGAGTTCTACCGTGAACTGTGTGTTCGGCAGGGCTTCGATAACCGTACCCTCCACTTCGATCTTTTCTTCTTTCTTGGCCATATTCCTCCTGTTTATGCATGGGCGGACGTTCAGTATAACGTAAAGAGCCGCTGCATACTAGACATACAGCGGATCTCTTCATTTTCGAGCCGAGTTTTCTGATGAGCGCTCAATGATTGCGAACGGACCGATCAGAATTTACGCTGGCGGCGACGCGAACGGCGGATCGCCTTTTTCTTTTCGATGCGCCGCAATTCGCTCTTGGAGATATGCCAACGCTTGCGCCGAACTGTGCTCAAGATACCGGCATTTGTCACGCGCTTGCGAAAACGGCGCAGCAGTTGTTCCTGACTTTCGCCTGGCTTGAGTTTGACCGAAGCCATGCTGTACTCACCACCTTCTGTGCCTGTGCTTAAACCAAACTAGATACGCTGAACACGCAGTATACAATACTAGTCGCGCAAGTAACAGGCTAACTCTCGTCGCCGTCCGGCTGTTCAGTCACCGGCTCCGTCTCGCCGGTATCCGCCGCCGCTCCGTCGATGGTCAGTTCTGCTTGCTCCGCCTCCAATTGCGCCGCTTCTGCCGCGGCCGCCACCAGTTCAAGCTGACGTTCATCCCATCGCGCTTTTTCGGCGGCCGTTACTTCGGTCAGGCTCAAGCCAAGGCGCTGCCGGTCAGATTCAATGCTGATGATACGCATGAGAAGTTTCTGCCCCTCGTAAAGATGACGCAATGGATTCTCGTCTGGATTGTTCGACATTTGGCTGACGTGCAAGAGGGCTTCAATGCCGGGGTCGAGGCTGATGAATGCGCCAAAGGATTCGAGGCGGCTGATCACACCCTCGACCAATTGACCGATGTGGTACATGTCATCGACCAAGGTCCAGGGATTGGGCAGAAGGCGCTTCAGACTAAGGCCGATCCGTTTGCCCTGTTCATCAAGATGTAAGATGAATACATCGACCTCGTCCCCGACCGCCACCACTTGGCTGGGATGGCGAACGCGACGCCAGGCCAGTTCGGAGATATGTATCAAGCCATCGGCGCCACCGAGATCGACGAAGGCGCCGAAGTCGCATAGTCCGCTGACGACACCTCTGCGCGATGTACCTTCCGCCAGTTCACTGAGCAAGGCTTCTTTTCGCGCGGTACGGTTTTCCTGCTCGGCTTCCAATTGGCTGAAGACCAGGCGGCGGCGCTTGCGATTCACCTCGATCACTTTGACTGTTATCTCCCGGCCTATCAGTTCTTGCAGGACGGCGATGCGCTGCTCTTCTTTAAGACCGCGAGGCAAATCCAGTACATGGCTGGCGGGGACAAAGCCGCGAAGGTGACCGAATGTCACAATTACGCCGCCCTTATTGCTATCGGAGATTTCGCCGGTCCAGAGCGTCTCGCTGTTCATCAACTCTTCGGCGCGATTCCAATCTTCGTTCTGGCGCGCTTGCGCGGCGGACAGGATCAAGTTGCCGTCCTGGTCGTTCAAGTTGACAACAGCCACCGCGATTTCCGCATTCACCTGGAAATCAGCAGCGCTCATACCCATGCGCTCAATATCGTTTCGCGTGACGATACCGTCTTGCTTCCAGCCGATATCAACGATAAGACCTTGACCGTCTATAGACAGCACCGTGCCGTTAACGACATCGCCCCGTTCGAGTTGGCTCTCGGCGAGCGACTGTTCCAGGAGGGTCGCAAAATCTAGCTCTTCGACCGACTCATTTGCTACAGATTCTGTTTGCATAATTGATGGCTCTCTCCTTACGTATGACATTCGCATTCTGGCGATCAGTCGTTCGCGGGCTGGGCATGCAGCGGCGGATGCTATTGGACCGAGCGATGTATGCCGCGAAAAAGCGATCTGCTTAGAGGCAAAATAAAACCCGGGTTCAGTCTTGGCTGAACGTCCAGGCTTGGTATTCCCGGCTCGTCTATGATTGCAGCCTTAAACGGACGAAATGACCCACCAAAATACGCGGCGCATTATACTAATGCTGTATTTAGCTGTCAACATTGCTGTAAGAGAAAAGCTACGGGCCCGCCTAGTATGCGGGCATAGTTGTCGCACTTAGAGAGCGGATCAGTCAGCTTCGGTTTCGTCGACCAAAACATCTTCCGCGTCTTGATCGGCGTCCAGTTCTTCGTCAGAAGCGATGGCGTCGCCAGCATCGTCCTCACCATCTTCGCCCAATTCAGTGCCCCAGCGCTGAGTGAAGCCGACGCGGCGTTTTTCCGGTTCGAGGTGGCTTATGCGGAGAGACAGGTGGTCTCCCTTCTGCACGTAGGAATAGGGTTCCTTCAAGGCGCCGTCGCCCATTTCGCTCAGGTGCAGCAAACCTTCCAGGCCGTCCTCCAAGGCGACGAAGGCGCCAAAGTCGACGACGTTTGTGACGTAGCCTGCGACCAATTGTCCCTCGTGGTAACGGTACTGCGCATCGTCCCAGGGATCGCTAAGCAGGCGTTTGCGGCTCAGCGCAATGCGATTCGTTTGTCGATCGAGATTGAGGACGTAAACTTCGATCTCTTCGCCGATATGGAGGATATCGCGCGGATGATCGACACGATGCCAAGCCAGCTCGCTGACATGAATCAGGCCGTCTGCGCCGCCGATGTTGACAAAGGCGCCGAAGTCGCGCAAGCCCGTCACCACGCCGTTGACCACATCGCCAACGTTGAGCTCGGCCAGCAGCTTCGCCTTGCGGCGGGCGCGCCATTCCTTCTGCGCCTCTCGTTCACTGAAGATCAGCCTGCGGCGGTCCTGGTCCACTTCTATGACTTTCACATTCAGGACGTTGCCTATCAACTGAGTCATCGCTTCTTTGCGATCAACGGACAAGTTTGTAGATACGAGATGAGAACTGGGTATGAAACCTTCGAGCCGGTTCCAGCGGACAAGGGCGCCGCCCTTGTTATATCCGCTGACTTTGACATCGACCGCGTCTTGAGATGAGAGCAATTCACGCGCCTTTTCCCAATCATAGCGCTGCAAACCCATATTGATCGAGACGATGAGATTGTCGTTCTGGTCGCGTGGATTAACAACGTAGACGGGGACGCTGGCGCCGGTGGTCAAGCTTTCCCGAAACGCTTCATCCATACGTTCCAGATCTTGCGATGGCACAATGCCGTCTTGCTTCGCGCCAAGATCGACTATGATTTCGCGTTCATCAATCTGGAGGATGGTGGCTTCACGGATTTCACCACGCCGCGGCGGCGTATAAGAAAAGTCGAACGACGAGGCGAGCATCTCCTCGAAGTTTTCATCAGTCTGCGGATTTCGGTCTTGCGATTCGCTCATGGGGGAAGTTTTGCCTCCTGCTTAAGCAGGTCATCATTGTGCCGCGAGCGCGAGGCCTGCGAACACTATCGACTACAATGTATAAAGCTGGTACACACTCAAAATACAACTAAATGACCATATTATATTGATACTACGTCTGAGAACCCGGCACGTTTCAGCCTTGTTTAAAGAACCAGCCATCCGTTTCTCCGACGGACGTTCCAGGTTCGGAACGCGACGCAAGGAACATTATAACTCAAAGTTTTTGGAATAGCACAAGCTTGGAAAAAACCAGTTGGCGCAAAGTCCTAGATTTCGGGATGCGCGTCTCCGAAGCCGCGTCCGAGCAAACCGCGATCAATCTCCCAGGGATAGACGACATAGGTATCGGTGACGTCACCGTATAGATCAGGCGTAATGTTAGAGAAGAGCGTGCGATAAGGGTTGTAGTGGAGCACACAATTGAAGGGTATGCCGCCGGCGGAACTGACGCGTTCCCGCACCGAAATGCTCGTCCTGCCGCTGCCCCAAACATCGTCGACAATAAGCGTGCGGCGCCCGCGCAGCAAATCCGGATCAGGGAATTGCAGAAAGGTCGGCCAGGCCATCATACCTGATTGCCGTGTGGCGACGAAGTCTACGGATGCGGTTAGCAAATGCTGAATGCTTAGCGCTTCCGCCAGCAGGCCGCCAGGGATAACGCCTCCACGCGTAATCATCACCATCGCGCCGAAGGGGCCGAGATGCTGAATACGCGGGATAAGCTCGTCAATCAATTGATCGACCTCGTCCCATGTGATCAGGCGAGGCTGACGCGGTTCGTCCGGGCGCATCAGCATCGTTTGGTCCTTTTGGATTTCATAGAATTCAATATGCCTCGCACATTATAGAAGATTCGTTCACTTTACCCAAACAGCCTCTTCACAGACGATGGCAACAGGCTTGCCATTGTGGCGGGTCATCACCAGTACGCGCGATTCGTCGCCCTTCAGTCTCAATCGAGCAATCAATTCTTCTGGCGTCAGCGGAAAGCCGCGTTTCTTGACTGTAACACGACCCACGCCACGATCCGCCAGGTAACGCCGCAACCGCTTCAGCTGAAAGGGCATCCAGTCC
>JAPOYU010000135.1 GCA_026706395.1 Chloroflexota bacterium | reverse complement strand
TCTTCGATCTGGAGTGGAACGCGCTGGGCGACGACGCGGCGGCCGCGATTCTCGCTGATCCAGCCGTCGCCGAGTATCGCTACTATCTCGAGGCGGAGCGGCGTTACCGCCCGTACAATCTCAGCGAAGCCGAAGAGCAGATCATAATCGAAAAACAAGTTACGGGCAGCGCCGCCTGGACCCGCTTCTTCACCCAGTTGACCAGCGCTTTCCGCTTCGACTGGCTGGGCGAAGAAGTCAATATGACCTTCGTGCTAAACAAGCTGCGCGATGTCGATCGCGATGTGCGCGAGATGGCTTGGCGCAAACTGACCGACAAGCTTAGTGAGAAATCGATGGAGCTGACCTTCATCTTCAATACCCTGGCTTTGGACAAGGCGAACAGCGACCGGCGCCGCGGCTATGACAGTTGGATTTCATCCCGCAACCTGAGCAATAAAGCAGGGGACGAAGTGGTCGAGGCGCTGGTTTCGACCGTCACCAGCAACTACGGCCTGGTGGCGCGGCACTATGAACTGAAGCGGGCGCTGCTCGGTTACGAAGAACTATACGACTACGACCGCTACGCGCCGCTTGACTTGAAGGAGAGCGAAGCCTTCTATGTCTGGGAGCAGGCGCGCGATATCGTGCTGGATGCCTTCGACAACTTCAGCCCGCGGATGAAGACGGTGGCGCAGCGCTTCTTCGATCACAGCTGGATTCACGCGCCGGTTCTGCCCAATAAACGTGGTGGCGCTTTTGCCGCCTCAACGGTCGCCTCCGCCAATCCCTACGTTTTCCTGAATTATCTGGGCGACACGCGCGACGTCACGACACTGGCGCATGAGCTGGGGCATGGCATCCATATGTATCTCTCCGGCAAGGAGAAGGGTCTCTTCGCCCTGTATACGCCATTGACCACCGCCGAGATGGCATCGACTTTCGCCGAGATGCTGGTATTTCAGGATTTGATGGCGGCGGAGGACGATCAGGAAGTCAAACTGTCGATGCTGACCGAGAAGATTGAGGATACCTTCGCCACCGTCTTCCGGCAGATATCGATGAATCGCTTCGAAGACAAAATGCACACCGCTCGCCGCAGCGAAGGCGAGCTTACCGCCGAGCGCTTCAACGAGCTCTGGCTGGCGACGCAGCGCGATATGTTCGGCGACAGCGTCACCATCACCGAAGAGTATGGCAGTTGGTGGAGTTATGTGCCGCATTTCCTGCATACGCCCGGCTACGTCTACGCCTACTCCTTCGGCGAGTTGCTTGTGCTGGCGCTCTATCGGATTTACGGGGAAGAGGGCGATCCCTTCGTGCCAAAATACATCGACTTGCTGGCGGCCGGCGATTCGGATTATCCCGATCGACTGCTGGCGCAGGTCGGCGTCGATATCAACGACCCCGGCTTCTGGCAAAAGGGCATCGATGTGATCGAGGAATGGATCGCGGGGGCGGAATCTCTGGCGCGCGAACTCTATCCGAGCAAGTTCGCCTAGGCCGGACAAATGACAGCTGGCTACTCCGCAACGCCCCTGGTCAAGAAGCTGGGCATCAAGCCCGGCGTGCGTATGGCGCTTTTGAACCCGCCCGATCATTACCTTGATCTGTTGGGAGAGTTGCCGCCGGATGTCACCATTGAGAAAGGAATGAGCCGCGCTGACTACGACTTCGTGCAGGCGTTTTTCGTCCGGCGAGCGGATTATGAAGCTGGCTTCGACGATCTGAAGTCCGCCATCAAGAAGGACGGCATGATCTGGATATCCTGGTACAAAAAAGCGGCTAAGATGCCGACTGACATCACGGAAGATGTCGTTCGCGATGTGGCGCTGGCGGGCGGCTTGGTGGATGTGAAAGTTGCCGCCATCGACGCGCAATGGTCCGGTCTCAAGTTGGTATATCGACTGGAAGATCGCTGAGGTGCGAGCAGGTAGGAGAATGACGAAAATATGTTTGAAGGGCTACCCGAAACATACGAGCATTGCCGGGACTGGACTTGGGACGAATTCGAGCCCCTGGCGCAAGCATTGGTCGCCGTCGACTTGAGCGCGGATAACGTGGAGAGCTGGCTAGACGGCTGGACGCAAATCACGCGCCTCTATTATGAGATTGGCAGTCGCGCCTTCGTCGCCACGACGGTGGATACCTCGGATGAAGCCGCCGTAGAACGCTATCGCATCTTCAACGATCACATTCAGCCGGAATACAGCCGCGTGCAGAATCAGCTCAATCGCAAGCTGGTGGAAAGCGGCTTGCAGCCAGCGGGCATGGAGATCGCCTTGCGGAAAATGCGGGGCGGCATCGAGCTCTTCCGCGAAGAGAATTTGCCGCTACTGAGCGCCGAGCAGAACCTGGCCACCGAATACAATCGCGTCATCGGCGCCCAGACCGTGGAATGGGAAGGCGAGCAAGTGACGCTGCGGCAGCTGCAGCCAATCTTGTCCGAGCCCGACCGCGACCGTCGCGAACGCGCCTGGCGCCTGTCCTCCCAACGCAGCCTGGAAGACCGCGACCAACTCAACGATATTTGGGCACGTTCCCTTGACTTGCGTTCGCAGATTGCAGCCAATGCCGACATGCCCGATTACCGCGCCTACAGATGGAAGGCGCTCAACCGTTTTGATTATACGCCGGCGGATGCGCTGTCCTTCGTGGATGCCATCGAGGAAGTGGTGACGCCGGCCTACGCGCGAAGCATGGAGCGGCGGCGGCGGGCGCTGGCGGTGGACAGGCTGCGACCTTGGGATACGCAGAATGACCCCCAGGGCAGGTCCCCGCTGCGCCCTTTTAACGATGTCGCCGACTTGCAGGACAAGACCATCGCCATCTTCCGCGCCCTGGATGCGGAACTGGCGGGCTACCTGACGCTGATGCGCGACGACGGCTGCCTGGACCTGGACAATCGACCGAACAAAGCGCCGGGCGGTTACTGCTCGTATTTTCCCTTATCGCGGCGTCCTTTCTTGTTCATGAATGCGGTAGGCTTGCATGCCGATGTGCAGATCATGCTCCACGAGGCTGGTCACGCATTTCACTCCTTTTCCGATGACTACTTGCCTTGGGCGCAGCAGCGGGACGCGCCACTCGAATTTGCCGAAGTGGCCTCGATGGCCATAGAACTCTTGGCGGCGCCTTATCTGTCGGCGGCCAACGGCGGCTTTTATTCGCGAGCCGATGCCGCCCGCGCCCGTATCGAGCACCTGGAAGATTCGCTGCGCTTTTGGTGTCTTGTCGCTATCGTGGTAGGCTTCCAGCACTGGGTTTATACGCATCATGACCAGGCTCGCGACCCCGAAAAGTGCGACGACCAATGGGAAAGCCTTTGGGACCGCCACATGCCCGTCATTGATTACAGCGGCTTTGAGAATTATAAGCGCTTCCGCTGGCGCGAGCGTATGCATATCTTTAGCCTGCCTTTCTTTTTCATCGAATATGGATTGGCACAGCTGGGCGCGGTCCAGGTCTGGGCGAATTCGCTCAACGATCACGAAACGGCACTGCGGCAGTATCGTCAGGCATTGCGGCTTGGCACGACCGTCTCCCTGCCACAGGTCTATCGGGCGGCCGGCGCCAAGTTCGCATTTGACGCCGATACACTGCGGGGCGCGGTAAGCTTGATCGAAACGACAATTGCCGAGCTCGAAGCCGTGGAGCGGGCGACATCATCGTGAGCCAATTGCTGAATCCGCTCCGGGCGCGTGAGCTGCGCGATCAGCTACGGCGCGATGGCAAGACCCTGGTCTTCACCAACGGCCATTTCGACCTGCTGCACATCGGCCATCTGGACTACCTGGAGAAGGCGCGGACGCTGGGCGACGCGCTCTTCGTCGGCCTGAACGGCGATGCCTCGACCGCCCGCTTGAAGGGACCCGGTCGGCCACTGGTGCCGGCCCCCGAGCGGGCGCGCCTGCTGGCTGCGCTGACGCCGGTGACGGCTGTGATCATCTTCGAGGAGGATACAGCCGATAACCTGCTGCGAGCCCTGCAACCGGATATCTACGTCAAAGGCGGCGATTACGAAGACAAGCCCCTGCCCGAGCGCGCGACAGTGGAAGCCTATGGCGGGCGCGTCGAACTGATCGAATATCTGCCGCAGCACAGCACGACGCAACTCATCAACCGCACGCGCAAGTTGACTGATTGAGTCGCAGACGCCTAGCCTGAAATCTCCAGGATTCGCCAACTTAGCGTCACTGTCCGACTCACGTCAGAATCTGGACATTACCTGAGCCAGTCTCGTTCGAATTAGTTTTCAGGGAAAAGTCACCCCTCCCTGATGCTTCGGATGCCCGCCATCGCTATGGCGGGAAGGGGCCGGGCGTGGGGTTGGTTCTTTAAGTCAAGCGGTTGTAGAACTCGACCACCATCTGGATGTCCACCGGCGTTTGCACCTCGCCCTCTTCCGGCGCTCGATCCAGCGTGACGCGGAAGTTGTCCTGCTCCACGGTCATGTAAGGCGGGTAATAGGCCGACTGCTGGATCCATTCCTGGATATGCACGTTTTTCTTCATCTTGTCCGTCACTTCGATGACATCCTGCGGGCGGACCTGATACGAGGGCAGGTTCACGCGGCTGCCGTTGACCAGGATGTGCCCATGGCCGACGATCTGCCGGGCTGACCAGATAGTCGCGGCCAAACCGGAGCGGTAGACGATATTGTCCAGGCGGCGCTCCAGCAAGCTGAGCAAGTTGACGCCGGTCGGACCGGGCATCAAGGCGGCCTTCTTGTAATAGTTGCGCAACTGTCGCTCCCGCACGTTGTAGATGAAGGACAGCTTCTGCTTCTCTTCCAGTTGAAGCGCGTAGTTGCTGCGCCGGCCCGAGCGGAAGGATTTCTCCCGCCCGTGCTCGCCCGGCGGATAGGCGCGGTTTTCCATGATGCGCGAATACTTGGGGCGGGGCACAAGCAACTCGCCGAAGCGGCGTTGCGGTTTCGCTTTTGGTCCGTGATATGAAGCCATATTGGGACGAATCCTCTTTCATGCGGGCGCGCAGCCCGCGCAATCTTTCAGAAATCGGCGATACAGTGTAGCGGATTCTACCCCAAGGTGGTAGGGCGAGTTTGGGGAGTGTTGCCCCCACCCTAAATCCCTCCCGCAATCTCTATTGCGGGCATCCCAATCTCTATTGCGGGCATCCCAAAATGAGGGAGGGACTTTTGAATCCCATATGTAGGTGTGTTGCTCCCCTTCCCTTGTTCTGGGGATGCTCCTCATAGAGATGAGGAGAGGGGCTGGGGGATGGGGGGAAGCTAAGCCGGCATGTTCTCCAGCCGGCTCATCCAGTAATGCACATCGAAACTCTCGTCCCCGGTGAGGAAGCGCCAAAGCTTGATGCGATTGACCACCTCCAGCCGGCCGGAAGCCGCTTCGAACCAAGGCTCGCGCTTGCCGAGGATCGCTTGAATGTCGTCCTCGCCTTTGGTCCGGCCCGCGTAGATTTCCTGGTGATCGCGATATTTCTTGTCCAAGTCATCAGTGTTCCACAAGCGCAACTGCCGCACGGTCGGATTCAGGCGCAGCTTGAACATGTAACGACGGCGGTCGGTTTGGTTCTGGCGACCGCAATGCCAGATGCCATGATGCAGCGCCAAGACGGAACCGGCTTTGCAAACCATCGGGATCTGCCCGCGCATATTCTGATAAGCGGCGACATCCATCTCGTTGACGCGGCGGAAATGGCTGCCGGGCAACAGCAGCGTCCCGCCCATCTCCAGCGGCACATCGTGCGGGAAGTACATCAGTTGGATGTCGAAATGCGTCCGGCAGTCGATGATCGAATCAGCGTGCAAGCCCTGCGCGCTGCCTTCGTTCGGCTCGCGCACGTGGATGGCGTCATGGTCAAAAAGCGGGTCTTCGCCGACCAGGCTGTGTATCAGGCCTTGGATCGGCGGCAGGTCCAGCAATTTGCGGATGGGCGTGCCTTGATAGCACTGCGACAAGGGCGTGCCGGACCGATGCCCTTTAATCACTTGCGTGTCGATTGCCCGCATCACTTCTTGGTTGATCTCGTCGGGCGCGAGCTCGTCAAAGCGCAGGAAACCGCGCGCGACGAATTCCGCCATCTGTTTTGACGTGAGCAGATGCTGTTTATCGATCATTCCTCGATGTCCTCCAGCTTTTCAAAGAGAAATCCGTATTTCATGAACGAGGTTGTGTATTCTTCGCCCGGGTAGGGCGGAATGAGGACCGGCTGCTGGATCAGCCGCCAGCCGTCGCGCAAAGCCTCCAGCCCCGTTTCGTAGGGCGGCTGGTCGCTGTCGCCGGTCGTGTGGGCGTCCTTGCCCGTTCCATCATAGATCGACCAGCCAAGCACGCCGCTGTCCAAAGCCGATGTCGAGAGGTATAGCGTCAGCACCTTTTGTCGCCGCGTGGAATTCATGGCGCGCCTTTTCCTGTTGAATGCCGCAGGATGATAAGCCTACCCCATTCGCGGCGAAGGGACAAACCGAAATAGCGAATTGGGCAGCGTGTTGACGTCGGTGCGTAAATTCGTGGGCAACTTCAGTCTAAGCGCAAAGAGACGAAGGACACAAAGAAAACGGCGCCCTTCGCATACGAGTCTCGGCGCACTCGATTAGCTCGGTGTCCTCGGTGGGTTAGTTTATTATTTCAACTGCAAAGGATGCGCTTCCGCAGATTGCGCAGCGCTCCTTCAGTCTTCGTCTTCCTCGACGGCGATGCTGGTTTTTGGCTTCGGCGCGCTGTGCGGCGCTTCTTCGGCCGACGACTCCGTCGGGATGAGGACCCTCGTATCGGGCAGGTGCGAGCGTTCGCGAAAATAGCGGATGACTTCACCGCCAATGACCTTGGCTTTTGCCGCCATCGCCGCGCTTTTGACCGCCCAGCCGACCACGGGTATCAATCCAACCACCTCCGTGATGAGACCGCCGGCGATTGCGCTGGCCACCGCCCGCCCGATCACGCCGCTGAGGTTGTCCATGTCGAAGGCGCTGATGCCGTAGGCGCTCGCGACCTGGTGGATCATGGCGGTGTCGGCGGCGGTCAGGAAGAAGGCGCTGCCGGGAATCCAGCCTGTCAAGGCGGCGCCGGTCGTCCAATTCGCCACCAATTGACGCGCTTCGCGGTCCGCGTCCTGCAAAGATTTCGACATGACCATCTCCTGTTTTTTGGCTACACTGGCGCTGTACGCTATCACAGTTTATTACGCAATTTGGGGCGACTAGTCGCGCATTGCCCGCCTGAAAAGCCGTGCCGAGAAGACCGTATGAAAATCCTCTTACTCAACGATCGGATTCCGCCGGAAGGCAAAGGCGGCGCCGAGTCGGTCGTATGGCGGCTGGCGCGCGGATTGACGGCGGCGGGGGGCCACGAGGCGCATGTCATCGCCACGACGCCGGACGCAGCCTTTGAAGAGCTTCGCGGCGGCGTCCCGACCTATCATATCCACGCCGGTTACCCGGAGCGATTTCGCGCCTGGCTCTCGTTATGGAATCCGCAGACGGCGCGCGCCTTTGGCAAGCTGCTGACTTGGATCAAGCCCGATGTCGTCAACGCCCACAACATTCATTTCCAGCTTTCGTATCATGCGCTGAAGCTGGCGCGCGCAGCCGGCTGCGGGGTCGTGTTCAGCGCGCATGACGCGATGCCCTTCGCCTACGGCAAGCTGCCGCCCAGTTTTTCGCCGGCCAGCGCCGACTCGCTGGAAGCCGGCGCCTATCGCTTGCCGCGCGGCTACAACTTGCGCCGGAATCGCTTCCGCTACAATCCCATTCGCAACGCGATTATCAAGCGGGCTCTCGAGCGGCATGCGCATATCCGCACCGTGCCGAGCCAGGCGCTTGCCGACGCCTTCGCCGATAACGACATGCCGCCGGTCGAAGTGGCGCATAACGGCATCAACCTGGACGACTGGGCGCCGCTTGATGACGCGATTGTGGATAGATTGCGGCGGCGGCTCGACTTGCAAGGCAGACAGGTGATTCTCTTCGCCGGGCGCTTGACGGCTGAGAAGGGCATGGCGGAGCTGTTGCGAGTCTTCGATCGGCTGCGCGCTGAGTTTCCCGATGCTCGATTATTGGTTCTGAGTTCGCGCG
>JAPOYU010000075.1 GCA_026706395.1 Chloroflexota bacterium | reverse complement strand
ACCCCATGCTGACCCGATAAATCGGCAAGTGTATAGACACAGTATAGATACGGGGGGGGGGTACCCCCCTCGGTCGGGCGGCGAAGGCGGAAATCCGAGGACGGAATCCGCTGAGAGCCGAGATTGAGCGCATGAGACAGTTTGTCCATAGGGACAGTGTATCATCATATTGAGCGGAAGGGAAGAACAAATGTTCGTGCATTTCAACCTGTTTTTTTAGCTCTCCCCAGCCCCCTCCTCATCTCTAGTGACGAGTAGGTCGCGTAGACAGCACTAGGCCGCCGACACAGACCTTGGGAAGGGGAGCACTATTTGGCGGGTTGCGCAGTAGCTTGTTGAGTTTCGCAAGGACCGCTCTCTTTTTCGGTACTGTTCCGGTTATCTCTGAGTATTATTTGTAGTAGCGGACAGGCCCTACAGCGGTAGGTGTGTTGGCGCAGGACAGTCTACTGCGGCAGGACATCGCGGGGTTTTGAACTGCCTTCCTTGGGCGGGCCGACGACGCCGCGCTCTTCCATCATGTCGACCAGGCGCGCCGCTCGCGTATAGCCGATGCGCAAGCGCCGCTGCAGCAGCGAAACCGAAGCTTTATCAAGGCGCCGCACCATATCGACCGCCGTCTGGTACAGTTCGTCTTCTTGCTGTTCCGGCAGGCTATTTCCGGCCGCGTCCGCCTTCCCCTGAGTCGCTGTCATATCCCAGAAGGCCGCCTGACCGCCTTGGCTAGAAGCCGCGCTGGTCTCGGTCTTCGATGCGTCGGACGGCGCAGCGGGCGGCAGTGGGATCGGCTCGATCCCGGCGATGCCGCTTTTCTGTAACTTCCAGTAGCGGCTGATTCGCTGGATCTCTTCGTTTGACACGTGTACGCCTTGAACACGTTGGGGCGCCGGTGTATCGCCGGACAGGTAAAGCATGTCGCCTTTGCCCAACAGGCGCTCGGCGCCCGGCTGATCAATGATGACGCGGCTGTCCACGCTGCTGGCGACGGCGAAGGCGATGCGCGCCGGGCAATTCGCCTTGATAAGCCCGGTGACGACATCGACCGACGGCCGTTGCGTGGCGATGACGAGGTGGATGCCGGTCGCCCTCGCCAGCGCCGCGATGCGGGCGATAGCGCGTTCGGTGTCATCCGGCGCCATCATCATGAGATCCGCCAGTTCATCGATAATCACCACGATATACGGCATTGCGGCCAGATCCGGATCAAGGATTTGGTTGTAGTCGATGATGTTGCGCGCGCCGGCCCGGCTGAACTTCTTGTAGCGCTCGTCCATCTCGGTAGTGACCCAGCGCAAGACGCCGAGGATTCGCTCGAGCTCCACCACCACCGGCGCCACCAAGTGCGGCAAGCCATTGTAGCCAGTCAGTTCGACCCGTTTCGGATCGACCATGATGAAACGAACCATCTCAGGCGAATTATTTGCCAAAATGCTGTTGATGATCGCGTTGACGCAGACTGATTTGCCGGAGCCGGTCGTTCCTGCGATAAGCATATGCGGCATCTGCGTCAGATCAGCGGCGATTGGCTTGCCATCAACCGACATGCCCAGGGCTATCGCCAGAGGCGAGTCGATTTTCTGATAGATGCCGGAATCCATTACATCGCGCAAGCTGACGCGCGCCGATGCCGGATTGGGCACTTCTATGCCCACGTATCCCTTTCCAGGAACGGGAGCTTCCATACGCAGAGAGCGAGCGCCTAAGGCCAACTGCAGGTCTTTGTCCAGCTTGGCGATGGCGCCAACTTTGACCCGATTTCGCTTGCCGGTCTTGGCTGTTATGTATGCCGGCTCGACGCCATACTGAGTGATAACCGGGCCGGAATTCACTTCCACGACGCGTCCCGGCGCGCCGAAGCTGGCGAGTGTTTCTTCTATGATTTGCGCCTGCAACTGCAGCGCGTCCTGGTCAAGTTCGCCAGCGGTACCTGCATTGAGCAGGTCATGGTAATCGGGCATATCCCAGTCAATTCGCGCAGCGGGCTTTTCCGAAGCAGAGGCGGGCAAACTGGCAAAGGCGCCGTCTCGATCCGCGTTCGACGGCTTGCCATTGGCGCGCGGTTCAGCCGGCTCGGTTGGCGTCTGCGCTTCGGAGGGCGCGTCCTGGTTGTCTGCTGCTGTTATCTCATCAGGGCTCGCTACGGGTGGCGCGCGGTTCTCATCGACCGCAGAAGTGAATTCCGCTGGACCGACGCTATCCGCATGTTCTGACGGGGTAGTCCGCCCGATGCCGCTGCTTGAGCCCGACGCGATTACTAGTGGCGGTTCTGGTTTAGATTCTGCCGACTTGATTGGTGTACGCGCATGTCTGCGAATTGATGCTGGCGCAGGTTTGGCTGGGGTCGACTTTGGCGCTGTCGATGACAAATCTGCCGTTGGCTTCCCAGCTGGTTCTGGTGGAAGATCATCGCCCAAATTGAGAAAACGTTCCAGGCGTCCGGCGCGTGCCAAGTTCCCTCTGGCATCAGATTGCTCGGGACGGCCCTGCTCCTTTCTTTGGCTCAGAAAGCGCTTCATAAGGCCTTTGTCTTGTGATTGAGTTGCCGCCTCCAATTCCACCGACTCAGCATTCTGTGTCAAGCCGGCTGTAGCACGGCGGCCAAAGAATGTCCGTAAGCGATTCGGGATCGGCATCCAGTCTCGGCTCGGCGCTGGCAATGCCGGGCCGCTCCGTGGCGCCGCGCCCAGTTGCGCCGGCTCCGGCTTGCGCACATGTACCCGGCTCTCCGCTTGCGACATCTCCAATTGTTTCTGCTCGGCGCTCAAGCGCTCTGCTCGTCGCTGCATTGCGACCTGACCGACGCGCGTTCGCACATTGCGGCTGAGACTGATTGCGACAGTCGCCAGCTCCACCATGCTTGAGCGGGTTGATAGCATCGCGGCAATCGTCAGCGCCATGAGGACCAAGACGAAACCGCCGAGTTCGGTAAGACTGATTACCAGAGCGTTGTAAATCCAGCCGCCGATGAGTCCGCCGCCGCGACCAGATTGATATGATTGCTGAACCGCCTGACCGATGCAATCGCGGCCACATTGCTCGGGATATCCAAGGCTGTCGATGAATTGAGACAATACCAGCACACTCAGGAATGCCAGACAGGCGCCGAACAGGCGCACAGGATCGATAATTGGCGGCTCATCGCCGAAATGCCGGATGATCAGCCAAAGGCCAACGGCAAACATTGTGATCGGAACGGTGATAGCGCCCCAGCCCAGCAACTGACCGACGATCCTATGCACGCCGCCGATTGCCGCTTGCTCGGGCGAAAGCGCGCTGAAGACAAACACGATCGCGCCGAAGACAAGCGCGACGCCAATCAGATCCAGCTTGCGATCGAGATCTAGCCAGCCGTCCGATGCGATCTTTGGCGCTTTGCCCGCTCTGGAGCGCCCGGCGCTGGATACCTCGCCAGTCTGTGATGTCGTGAAGGCGCCGCCGGTCATACCCTCAATCGGCTTCGCCGCGCCCCGACTTGCGCCGAACCGCCCCCTGTTGGCAGGTTTTGAAGCGCTCCTGGGAGGCTTTTCTGTGTCTCCGCGTCGAGTGCTCGCGCCGGCGTCGCTGCCCTCATTTCGCCGCAGCCGTCCGCGCAAAGAGCCGATTCTTCTACTGATGCCGCCGGCAGCTTTCGCCAACCGCGACGACTTTGCGCTCTTGACTTCCTCAGATGCGTTCAGATCTGATTTGCCTTTGCGCGAGAAGCGATTGCGGAGGCCGCCGAAGCGACCTTCTCCAGAATCCGCCTCCACCGCGTCGCTTTTACCCCGTTTCTCCCTACCGGGGCGTCGTGCCTTTATCTCATGTTTACCGGCCAGTCGGGCGCGGCGTTCTTCGCTGCTGGCCATTGAAGGCGCTGGATTACGCGCCTTTCCGGACTTGCGTCCCGCCTTAGTTTTTTTCCGTTCGCGCTGTCCACTTCGAAGCGGCGGATCGCCGATGACGGCGTCATCATGCGCCAAGTCTCCCGGCGGTTCAGTGAAAGTCCCCCGCGACCCCCGGGAACCGCTGCCGCCCAAGACATTGGAGCTTGTCCGTCCCGAACCGCCTAATGCGTCGGGGTCGAAAAACTCGTCATCGTCGATGTATTCGGGCTCGCCATCGCCACTAAAAGTCATGCTGTGGACTGTCCATTTCTCAAGTAATCAGCGATGAATACCGCATCCGCTGCAAGACGCAATTTCCAGCATAGCATAGTCTCCGATATTGGGCGATTCGACTTAGAACAAATTTTCGCTGCGCGCGTCCGCTGTGCGGCGGATGCCTATGGCATGGTGAGGACGACCTTCCCCATGGCGCGCCGCTCCTGCAATTCGCGAAGGGCGTCGACAGCATTGGCCAGGGAATAAGTCTTGTGGATATGTGGCTTGAGCTTGTCCGCGTCCAACCAGGTCATGAGTTGGCCGAAAGAACGCTGAAGGGTGGCGGCATCGCGCTGCCAGTATGTTCCCCAAAAGACGCCGACGATCGAAGCGTTCTTCAGCAAGATGATATTTGCCGGAGCGGAAGGAATGCGACCGCTGGCGAAACCTATGACGAGGTAGCGGCCTTCCCAGGCGATCCGGCGCAAAGCTTGATCGAAAATGTCACCGCCGACCGGATCGAAGATGACGTCTGCGCCGCGCCCATCGGTCAAGGACTTCACACGATCGCGCAGGCTTTCGCTCGAGTAGTTGATAATCTCGTCGGCGCCGTATTTACGCGCCAGTTCGAGTTTTTTGCTTGTGCTCGCTGCGGCGATCACGCGGGCGCCCAGCAGCCGGCCAAGTTCTACCGCGGCCAAACCGACGCCGCCCGCCGCGCCAAGAACCAGCAGAGTCTCGCCCAGTTTAAGCTGCGCGCGATGAGCTAGCGCGACATGCGCAGTGCCATAGGCGAGTGGAATCGCCGCCGCCGCTTCGTAGCTCAGCGCAGGTGAAATGGGCAGCGTCATGGCGCCAGGCGCCAGGACTTCTTCGGCGAAACCGCCCCACATCAGTGTCGAGACGACCCGCTGGCCGACATGCAGTCCGTCCAGGCCTTCGCCGATTTCGCTGATTTCGCCGGCGACTTCCAGCCCGGGGCTGAACGGCAGGGGCGGCTTCACCTGATACAAGCCTTGCGCCAGGAGCAAGTCTGGGAAGTTTACCCCGCAGGCGCGGACTCTGATCTTGACCTGACCGGCGCCGACCTTCGGGCTGGGAATATCATCCAATGTGAGATTGTCAATTGAGCCAAATTCGTGACAGAGTACCGCTTTCACCATGGCGCGGCTCAGAAGGCAATGTCGTTGGCGAGCAAGCCAGTAAGGAGGTCAATGCAGGCCTGAACATCACCGATGTCAACTGTCTCACTGGTTGTATGCAGGTAACGGGTGGGTATAGAGATGCAGCCGCTGGGTACGCCCGCGTCCGCCATCTGAATCGCCGAGGCGTCGGTCGTACCGCCCGCCAGAAGCTCCAGTTGGTATGGGATGTCGTCAGCTTCGCAGCGATCAACCATCCAGTCCTTGATCGCCAGCGGCACAATCAGCCCCGGGTCATGGACTTTGATCGCCGCGCCGCCGCCCAGCTTCACCTGCATCTTCTGTCCGCGAATCTGATCGCCACTGCCTGTTACGTCAATAGCAATGCCTATATCGGGATGCACCCCCTGCGCTGCTGTCTTGGCGCCGCGCAAGCCGACTTCTTCCTGTACGGTGAAGGCGAAATACAGTTCGTGAGGGGTCTGCCGCTGCAAGCGCCGCATGGTTTCGATGGCGACGACGCAGCCGATTCGATCGTCCAGCGACTTGGCGATGATGCGGCTGCCGCGGAGTTGCATCTCGCGCATGAAGCCGGCGGGCTGTCCGACGGGCGTGGCATTGGCGCCATCATCCGATTGCACATCAATGTAGAAGTCAGTTAAGACTTTTCCGCCGCCGTTCTGCACGGCGATCACGCCGATCGTGCCGTCCTCGAATTGCACGCGATTGCCGTTCAGGGTGTCCGTACGCAAGCCGCCAAGGCCGCTGAAGCGCAAATAGCCGCTCTCCGGTTCCTGGTAATTCGCCATCAGCCCGATTTCATCCATGTGCGCGGCGATCAGCACTTTCTTCCCGCCAGCACCAACGCGGCAAATTAGATTGCCCAGGCCGTCAATCCAAATTTCGTCGGCCAAATCCGATACTTCTTCGCGGATCGTTTCGCGGATGCGATGCTCATAACCCGGCGGTCCCCAAGTTTCGACCAGTTTCTTTGTCAGTTCAATCACAGCAATACTCCTCATTTGTGGCGGCACATCGCCCATACTGTAATTCTCTGTTTCCAAAGGAGCGATTTGCCGACGGCGGTTTCGATATTTCAGTTTAGCGTCGGTATCGCGTCTGTTACTTCTGCCGACCCATTAACGTCCACCCTGGTAGTTCTCTTCTCCAGGCGCATGGGCAAGCCATCGCGCGGGAACATGGTGATCAAGGCAGCGGGTCTGATCTCGACGCCATCAATCAAGCGGAGTTGATAGCGCTGCGCAATCGTCGCCAGCAGCAGATTGGCTTCCATGATCGCGAAGCTGTTGCCGATGCATATTCGCGGACCGCCGGCGAAAGGCAGGTAGGCGTACTTGTGCAAGTTCTCGATCTCGGGGTCCAGCCAGCGCTCGGGCAGGAAATCCTTCGGCTGCTTCCAGTGGTCGGGATGACGATGAAGGAGATAGATCATGACTTGCGCCGTCGTCCCCTTGGGCATGGGATAGCCGCAGACCTCCGTGTCTTCCGCGGCGGTCCGGCTGACGGACCAGACGGCTGGCATGAGCCGCAGCGCTTCCTTGATGACGATGTCGGTATAGGGTAGGTTGCGCAGGTCTTTCAAGTTGGGCGCGCGCCCGGCCAGCACCGAATCCAACTCGGCATGCAGCTTGGCTTCGACCTCAGGGTGCTGCGCCAAAAGCCACCAAGTCCAGTTCAAAGTATTGGCGGTGGTTTCGTGCCCGGCCAGGAAGAGCGTCACTGCTTCGTCACGCGCTTGCAGGTCAGTCATGCGCTCGCCATCGTCATCTTCCGCCAAGAGCAGCATCGACAGGAGGTCACCGCGGTCTTCGCCGGTTACACGCCGGTCATTGATGAAGCCATAGACGATTTTGTTCAGCGCGTTATTGGCAAGCCAAGATCGCAGCCGCAGCGGAGTCGGGATCCAATACGGCAGGATGCTGGCCGTGTTGTTGGCTTTTTGCACGACTGCGACAGCATTCTTGACCTGGTTGACCGTGCTCGAGGCATCGGCGTCGAAAAGAGTCCGCGCAACGATGGTAAGCGTGAGTTGCATCATCTCTTCGTCCACATCGAGGGTCGCGCCATCGCTCCAGCCTTCCAGGCGCTTCAAGGTATAGTCGACCATGGTGTCGGCATAGGCATGGACGCGGACGGCATGAAAAGCCGGCGCCACCAGACGCCGCTGCCGCTTCCAAAAGTCGCCGTTGCTCGTTACCAGCCCTTCGCCCATGAAACGCGCCAAGCCGGTCTTCTTACTGGTATACGCGGGTCCTTTGATAAAACGCTTCGACTGGCGCACGAAGAGTTCATAAATGACATCTGGATTGGCGACCGAATAATTGTGATTGTCGCCGATCATGAAATGCCAGACATCGCCATAGGTCTCCATCCAACGTGTGACGTAGTTCAACGGATCTTTGAAGAACCGGCGGTAAAACAAGTAATTCTGCCAGGTGCCTTCGCCCATCTCGGTGGGACCTGGCGGGAATGCGCTGGATTGAGATGGTCCTTTAGGCGCAACGCCTGCCGCAGGGTTCACCAGCTCCGCCTCCTTTGAACTGCGCTTCTATACACATCGTAGCCGATAACGGCGCTTGTGACTATGCCCCGCGTCAGGTGCGATTTGCCATACGCGCGCGCTTGCGGGACAATACGCGCCTAAGGAGATCCGCATTGCTAGGAAGCGAGGGTTGCGATATGTATACGATTGGACTGGACTCCGGCACCTTATCTGTGCGCGCGGTGCTGGTTGACGCCCGCGACGGCGCGGAGATCGCCGAATCCGTCTTCGACTATCCACACGGCGTCATGGATGAGCAGTTGCCCTCCGGCCTGAAATTGGCGCCCGACTGGGCGCTGCAGCATCCGCAGGATTATCTTGACGTTTTCGCTCATACCGTGCCGGCGGTGCTGAAACAGAGTGGCGTTGCGCCGGGCGATATCAAAGGCATTGGCATCGATTTCACCGCCAGTTCGCCCATGCCGACGACTTATGACGGCGCTCCCGTTTGCTGCCTAGAAGAACTGAAGGGG
>JAPOYU010000030.1 GCA_026706395.1 Chloroflexota bacterium | reverse complement strand
GGAGGACTGTAGTGGGCTCACATTTGTTTTGGGACCAGTTTGCCGATATTACCGTCAATCGCCTTGTGAATCCGGGCAAAGGCGAACCGTTCCTGATTGTCGCCGACCCAAAGAATGATCTCAATCTGGCTGAGGCGCTGCTGTCGGCCGGGCTCCGCTCCGGCGCGAATACCACGTTGATCGTCAAAGACTGGTACGAAGAAGGGACTGTCAGCGATCCGGGTCCTATCGTCAACAATGCTGTATTGAACAGCAAGTATGTGCTAACGCTGTGTGGCGGCATGGTGCGCGCCCCGGCAATGCAAGAAGCGCGCAGGAACGGTACGCGCCACTTATCCACGGTTGTGGAAGGCATAGAGGACTATTGCATAGCCGCGCTGCTCAACGTTGATCTGGACAAGATGTTTGAGAACGCTGACATAATCGCCAAACTTTGGGAAGAGACCGATGAATGTCGCGTGACATCGCCCTATGGAACCGACATCAGCTTCAAGATGGGCGGGCGACCGAGCTTGGTGAGCGACGGCGCGCTGACATACGACGGCGAAGTCGACTTTTACCCGGGCGCGCAGGTGTCTATCGCGCCGCTCGAAGAGAGCATCAACGGCGAGATTGTGGTCGATGCCAGCGACAACGTCAGCGGCCTGGTTCACAACAATTATTCACTCATCGTCGTCGACGGCGTGATTACCGAGGTTGTCGGCAGCGGTGAAGGCGATTCGATGCGGACCTGGCTGGCGACGCGCAACGACGACGTCATTTACAAGATCTGCCATTTCAGCATCGGGCTAAATCCCCAGGCCGGCATCTCGGGCCATTTGATGGAAGACGAGCGGGTGCTGGCGTCGGTAGACTTCGGCTTCGGCTATCAAGATCCCAAGTTTGCCGGCACCGTGGGATATAGTCCCTACCACGCGGATATCATGATGGCTAACCCGGACATCTATCTCGATGGCAAGCTCATGAGCAGCGCCAACAGGCTGGAAGATGGCTACGGCTTCCACCACCTGTAACGATCGTCCTGTAGCCGGTTAGTCAATACGCTGTTAGATCGTCTGCAGAAACAGGCTTAGGCGCAGAACGTTGTGCGTGTTTCAACGGTCATCTGCCTAAGCCTTTACTTTCTAAAACCCACTGACCTGGTCCATTATGTGCTGAATGTGCCCTCTGTTGTTTTGATCGCGTTTAACACGTTGCAAAAAAGGCGGGGTCGCTGGTTCAACGGTTGTTCCCCTGAGGAGAGGCGGATATGGAGTATCGTGTTTTAGGTCGCAGCGGCGTCAAAGTCGCCCCACTGGGTTTGGGTACCGGCAATTTCGCCGATCCTACGCCGGAAGACGAGGCGGGCCGTATCATTCATCGAGCCATCGACGCCGGCATCAATTTGATTGATACGGGCAATTCGTATTCAAATGGCGAAAGTGAAGAGATGATTGGACGCGCTTTGGCCCAGGGGAATCGTCGTCACGAAGTCATACTGGCGACTAAAGTGTTCTACAAAGTTGGTCCAGGACCCAACGATGAGGACTTGTCGCGTCTCCATCTCATTCGAGCCTGTGAAGACTCCTTGCGGCGGCTCAAGACCGATTACATCGACCTGTATCAAATACATCGACCATCGCCATCTATTCCCGTTGACGAAACCCTTGGCGCGCTGACCGATCTCATTCAGCAGGGCAAGGTGCGCTACATTGGCAGTTCGGTGCACCCTTCCTGGAAGATCATGGAAGCCATCATGGTGAGCGAACTGAAAGGCTACGCGCGCCTGGTTTGCGAACAGCCGCCCTACAATCTGCTGGACCGCCGGATTGAAAACGAAATCGTGCCGATGTGCCAGGCCTATGGGCTTGGGATCATCACCTGGTCACCTTTGGCGCAGGGCGTCCTCGCCGGACGATATTCCAGCGCGACTGACTTGCCGGCGGATTCGCGAGGCGCGCTTCGCGGCGGCATTTATTCCGAGCGGATCACGCCGCAGGGCATTGAAATAGGCAACCGAGTGATCGCCCTGGCCAAGGAGCATGGTATCTCGCCCGCCCAGTTGGCGACGCTATGGGTGAAAGATCAGCCAGGCATCACCGCGCCTATCACCGGTCCGCGCAGCCTTGAACAGCTTGAGCACCTGCTGCCAGTTTTGGACATGACGCTCAGTGACGAACTGGCGGCGGCATGTGATGAGCTGGTCCCGCCGGGCAGCGCGGTGGCGAGCTTCTTCAACAGCGCCACTTGGATGAAACAGCGGATCATTTGAGCCGTTGCGGCTTCGCTCTGGTGTCGCTTCTCACCCGCCGCGGTGACGTATGCTGCGGGGCACAGGCTGAAGCGAGGATATCCAAGCGATTCCGCCCCGCCCTGTGTCTGCGTCTATCAATAGCTGTGTTTGGCTATAAATGCTTGGCACGGTTGCACTACCTCAACGTTCAGTCAAAATCTCTTGTCCAGCAAGACGATATGAAGGAGTCAGTATGTCTAAGATGAGGATTGAATTTTCCGGTGGCGGCGTCTTTTATGCTCGTCTGCTCGAATCTGAGGCGCCAAAGACCTGCGCAACGATAAAGTCACGCCTTCCTTTTGAATATCAGTTTTATCACAGTATCGTCTCCGGTCAGGCGCTGGTTACCTTGCCCCCAGACTTGACTGTCGAACGAGAGAATCAGTACGTGGCCGGTGTACCCGCCGGCGCGCTGTCCTTTCTGGTTGCGGATGAGCCTGTTCTGGTGCCCGATGAAATTTACATTGCCTATGGGATTTTCATCTCGCGCGGTTTGACGGTGGATATGAAGCAGCCCGTCAACGTTTTCGCCCAAATAGACGACGATCTTGACGCGCTAGCCGTCTGCTGCCGGCGTGTGCTGATGGAAGGCGCGGAGATTATTTCCTTCAGCCTGGCCGAGGCTTAACTCGAACCGCGACCATGTCTGAAAATGGGCATATCCATACCGTCTTCGGCGAGATGGAGCCATCAATTCTCGGCAGGACGCTTATGCACGAGCACGTCTTCTGTGACGTCTACCGCGTAACCGGGCGGTTGAATGAGCTGCTGAATGATGAGGCGCTGGCAGTTGAAGAGCTCGCGTCCCTTCGGAATGCCGGGGGGACAGCTCTCGTCGAAGTAACAACGCCGGATCTGGGACGTGACCCACAAGCGCTTTGTCGAGTCGCCGAGAAAACGGAACTCCACATTGTCATGGGAACTGGTTGGTATCGTCAGCCTTTCTATCCGCCCGAAATCGACAGACTTCCTACGAACCGACTAGCCGAAATGATGATCGAGGAACTCACAGTCGGCGTCGAGGGATCGGGTATTCGCGCTGGCATAATCGGCGAGATCGGCATCGACTTGGACTACGCGACTGCGCAGGAGGAAAGAGTCCTGCGTGCGGCGGCACGCGCGCAAAAGGCGACCGGCGCGCCAATCACGACGCATGCCTCAATGTATCCTGTTGGTCTGGCGCAGCTAGAAATCCTCAATGACGAGGGGGCGGACTTGAGCCGGGTGATCATTGGTCACTGTGACACCTATCTCGACCAATCTTATCATCTGGCGATTCTTGAAGCGGGCGCCTATGTACAGTTTGACACAGTTGGTCGCAACCACATGAATCCCGATTCTCGCCGAGCCAGGGCCTTAGTCGAGCTGGCGCGCCTTGGCTGGAAGGACAAATTACTCCTCTCCAGCGATCGCTGTCATCGCAGCGACCTTCGCGCCTTCGGAGGAGTGGGTTACGGCTATGTGTTCACGACATTCCTTGACATGCTGCGGGCTGAAGGCATCGATGATGAAACATTGAATACAATCACGATAGAAAACCCACGGCGCGCATTGGCTTGGTAGATTTTCTGACGCCGGCTGGGAAAATTGCATTGCAAACGGACCGCCCGATCAGGCCATAGACGAACTCCTACCTCTAATCGGGCTTCCCGCCACCACAGAGTCGCATTACTTTGAGCAGCGACAAGGGAATACGCGTTCGCACAGATTCTGCCGTCTCCCCGAGAACAATCGGATCCAAGTCAGTATGAGCGCCGCCGGCAGTTGCTATGACAATGCGAGAGGGTTTCTTCGCGACTCTGAGAACCGAATGTTCGGCCGTAGGCTTTGCTAACCTGCGAGGAGCCAAGCAAGCTGTATTCGAGTTCATAGAAATCTGGTGCAACCGGCAACGAAGGCATTCGGGACTGGGGTTCCTCAGCCCAGCGCGGTTTGAATTCGCTGCCGGTTAAACAGAGTGACCCTCCACTAAAACGGGGCAACCTCACGAGGGAGAGGAACAGGCTGGGTTGAGGGCTTGCCTGTATCATGCCCGTTTGACAGGTGACAGTCCCTGCTTTATGCTTTGCGCATCGCATGTTCAGGGTGGTCAAATGCGATTGTATATCACTGGCGGCACCGGGCTGGTCGGCAGCAACATCATCCGGCTGGCGCGGGGGTGCGGCGACATCGAAATCATCGCGGCGCAGTATGGTCCCGAGCCGGAGTGGGATGTCGACTACGTGCTGGATCCGCTGGATATAGCGGATACGGCAGCGGTGCGCGCGTCGATACAGCGCTACCGACCGGATGCGGTGATCCATTGCGCTGCCGTGCTTGACCATGTCTGGATGAATGAAAACCGGGCGGCAGCCTGGCGGGCGACGGTGGATGGCAACCTGGCTTTCGCCCAAAGCTGCGCTGATGTCGGGGCGCGTTATGTCTTCGTCTCCTCGGACTGGGTATTTGACGGGCAGGAGCCGTTAGTTGATGAAGACTCGCCGCCGCTGCCGGTGCTGCTGTATGGCTTCATGAAGGCGGTCTGCGAGCGCGACATCATGGGCGTGGCCGGCTTGAGCTATGGCATCGGTCGCCTGGCCGGCGTCTATGGCATCAACTACAGCAGTCCGTCGCTGCTGCGCAAGAAGAACGATCTCGGCTTCGACCTGGGCAATTATGTGGTCGACCAGCTTTCGCGCGGCTTGATCGCCGAGATCTGGACCGGTCCCAAGGTCAATGAAGTGGCGCATCCGACGCTGGCTTCCGATGGGGCGGAGATGCTGCTGCGCCTGGCCGAGCATGATGAAAACGGCATCTTCCATTGCTGGGGCGGCGAGGCGGTCAGTCGCCTGCAATTCGCCTACCACTTCGCCGACACTTTTAATGTCGATCGCACGTTGATCGTGCCCGTGCCGACCGACCCGCATGTGCTGGACCATTACCGTCACATTCGCATCCCCTTCCGCATCGTCAGCAACAACGAGAAAACATGTAAAGCCTTGGGGCGCGGCACGTACAAGGTCCTGGACGGCATGCGCGATTACAAGGCGCAGTGGGACGCCTTTCATGGCGTGAGCGTATGACCAGCGACTAAACGCTAAAGGGAGAGACTGGCAGATGAGAGCACTGACATTGTCGGCGGAATGGGCGCCGAAACCGGGCTATCACATGACGGCGAGCGAGCGAGAATTGCGCCGGCCGCGCAACGCCAATATGACCTGGAAGGGACCAAGAATCGAGCTGGGCGATGCGCCGGATCCGAGCTTGAAGCCGGATCAAGCGCTGCTGGAAGTCGCGGCGGTGGGCATCTGCGGCTCGGACATGCACATGTACGAAGCGGGCGCTGACGGCTACATGGTCTATCCGGGCCTGGTGCACACGCCGAACATCATCGGTCATGAGTTCGCCGGCCGCATCGTTGAAGTCGGCCCCGAGGTCAAGGGCTTAAATGTCGGCGATTTGGTGGCGGTGGAGGAGATCCAGTGGTGCGGCGAATGCAACGCTTGTCGCCGCGGCTTTGTCAATCACTGCCTGGACATCGAAGAGCTGGGCTTCACCATCCCCGGCGCGATGGCGCAATACCTGCCGGTACGGTCGAAATATTGCTGGAAGCTGGACGAGATCGCTGAGCAGTACGGCGAAGAAGAAGCCTTGGTCATGGGCGCGATGGTCGAGCCGACAGGCGTATCTTATCAGGGTCTGTTCAACCGCCTGCACAACTGGCAGCCGGGCAACAACGTCGCCATCTTCGGCGCCGGTCCCATCGGCTTGGCGGCGGAAGCGCTGGTCATCGCGGCGGGCGCGGGAGGCGTGCTCGTCTTCGACCCCTCGGCCAGCCGGCGCGAGATCGCCATGAATATGGGCGCGTCTGGCGCGCTGGATCCTATCGGCATCGATCTGGACGCGGCGATCATGGAGCATACGCTGGGACGCGGCGTCGACTACGTAGTGGAATGCGCCGGTTTCGCCGACCAAACGATCGAGCGGCTGGACCGCTGTCTGGCGGTGAACGCTTCAATCATCGACATCGGCATGGGCGAGGCGGACCCCACCCTGCCCATCGTCGCCTACAAGCGCATGGGTGTGCAGCTTGCCGGCTCGCTGGGACACGCCGGCGGACCTTTCCAGCATGTGATCCGCATGATGGCGGCGGGCAGAATCGATATGCGGAAAATGGTCAGCGCGCGCTTGCCGCTGGATGACGCCATCAGCGCCTTCAAACGTTTGGAGAGCCGCGAGGACGCCAAGATCATCCTGCAGCCGAATTAGGGGATAACCACCGAGTACACCGAGTTTACAGAGTGCACAGAGTAAAGCGTGAATGGGTGACTGGATACTGATCCTGGGCGGGATCGCGTTCTGGGTGCTGGGCGGACTGTGCGCGTTCCGGCGGGATTTGGTCTGGCGGCTGTATTCGATGGAGCCGCGCTGGCGCAAAGACAATCCCGAACGCACTGAGGCTTGGGACGCCAAGACGCGGCGCTCGGCGCTGATATTTGTGTTGCTGGGCGTGGTGTTTGTGGCGCTTGGTATCCTCTTATAGTGGGCGACACAAGCGTCGTCCCCACATCGGCTTCTATGAACTTTTTGCTGCCGCGCTAGACAGCCACCTCCCCCAAATTGTGATAGAGACGCACCGCCGCCGCGAGCGAGGTGAAGAAGGTGTCGATGTCCAGGTACTCATTCGGCGAGTGGATGCCTTCGCCGTGCCCGAAGCCGAATGCCGTGATTGGCAAGCCGATCTCCCGATTGAAGACGCCGAGGATGGGGATTGACCCGCCCGTGCGGACGAGCTGGGCGCGCAGGCCCACGGTCGCTTCGATCGCCGATTGCACCGCTTCCAGCCAGGGCCCGTCGGTCTCGAGTTGGAAGTACCAGGCGTTTTCGCCAATCGCGCAGTCTACCTGAACGGTATCGGTGGCGAAGCCTTCGACATACTCCTTGAGCGTTTTGGAGACGACGCGGGGATCCTGGTCGGGGGCAAGGCGCATGGTGATTTTGAAGCCGGCTTCGGCCGGGATTATCGTTTTGATGCCGGGGCCCTGGTAACCGCCCCACATGCCGACGATATCCAGCGTCGGGAATACGGTCGCGCGTTCGGAAGCGGGCGCGATCGATTCGCCCCAGAACCTGTCGACGCCGGCGCCTTCCCGCAGCGCATCTTCCTGGAAACCGGCGGCGATGCGATCTTTCTCCGCCGCGCTGACTTCCCGGATTCGGTCATAATAGCCGGGCAGTTGAATACGCCCCTCGCCGTCATGGAAGGAGCCGATGATCCTCCCGGCGACATGCAGCGGATTTTCCACCAGCCCGCCGTATAGGCCCGAATGGATATCGGCACTTGGTCCGGTGACGCGCACCTGCGCGGTGACCATGCCGCGCCCGGCATATGTCAGCTGTGGCTCATCTGGCGTAAGGTCACCATCGCAATTCAAAAGCAGATCGGCGCTCAAGCGATCCTTGTTCGCCTCGACGAAGGCTTCTATGCTGGGCGAGCCGGATTCTTCTTCGCCCTCGAACATGATCTTGATGTTGACGGGCAGGCTGCCGTTGGCGCGCAGCAGCGCTTCGAAAGTCTTGAGATTGCCCCAAACCCCGGCTTTGTTATCACTGGCGCCGCGGGCGAAGAGTTTGCCATCGCGGATGACACCGTCGAAGGGTTCAGTATGCCAGAGCGGGAGGGGATCGACCGGCTGCACATCGTAATGCGCGTAGACCAGAACTGTGGGTTTATCGGCGCCCGCGTTCAGCCACTCGCCATAGACGACCGGATGGCCGGCTGTGGGGATGGCCTCGCAGTTATCGAAGCCCAGCGCATCTAGCTGGCTCACGATCCAGTCGGCGCAGGCGCGGACATCAGCCGCATGAGCCGGGTCCGCGCTGATGGAGGGGAAACGCAAAAGCGCCTTGTAATCCTCCATCATCTTGTCTTGCGTCTCCTGCAGATAATCGATTGCGTTTTGGATCGCGTCAGCCATTTGTCACCCTCTGCCTTATCAAATCAGCGCGTCAACCATGATAACGCAATACCGGTTGATTTTCCGCCTCCGACAGGTCATTCCGCCCGGTTAACACTTCGGATACAAATCCGATTTAGGCTAGAATGGATTGCAATATAAAGGGCGAGTTGGCAGGCGGATATGTCCAGGAAACGGAACATTTTGGTAGTTGATGACGAGCGGACGATTCGGGAAGTTGTACGCCGCTATCTTGAACTGGAAGGCTTCCACGTCACTGAAGCCGAGACCGGGCCGCAAGCGCTGTCCTTCTTGCAAGCAAACCAGCCTGATCTGATCGTGCTGGACATCATGCTGCCGGGCGTGGACGGCTTTTCAATCACGCGGCGCTTGCGCAGCGGATCCGACCACAATCCCCTGCAGGCCGAGGGTGATGTACCGATCATCCTGCTAACTGCGCGGGGCAACGAGGTCGACCGCGTCGCCGGTTTGGAGTTGGGCGCCGATGATTATGTCACCAAACCCTTTAGCCCGCGCGAGTTGGTCGCCCGAGTAAAAACAGTGCTACGCCGCAGCTCGCCAGCGGAAATCGAAAGCGAAAGTCCGCTGGAATATGCCGGCCTGCGCGTGGATCCACGAAGCCGTTCGGTCAGCGTAAGCGGCAGAGCGGTCTCTTTGACGGCGAAGGAATTTGACCTGCTGTGGTTCTTGCTGCGGCATCCGCGTCAAGTGTTCAAACGGGAGCAACTGCTCCGACATGTTTGGGGCTACGAATTCGACGGCTACGAGAGCACGGTGACGGTGCATGTCCGCCGCCTGCGGGAGAAGCTGGAGGCGAACCCGAGCAAGCCGATATATGTGCAGACGGTCTGGGGCGTCGGCTACAAATTTGAAGTTCCGGCCGTAGATGAGAGCGAGTGACCGTTATGGCGAGTTGGAATCAGCGCCTATCACGAAACCCGGTACTGATATTTCTGGTCGTTTTGGTGATCCCGATCGCCGGAACGTTATTCAGCGAACTGGTGATGTTCGATCTGCCCGTCGGCGAGGTGCAGCAGTTAATCGCTTTTATGACCGTGACCGGTCTCATGAGTTCTTTGCTGTCCTTCGCTTTTTACCGGCTGGGCATACTGGAGTGGTTTCGCAGTCTGCGCTGGGCGATCTGGATGGTTATCGCGCTGCTGGTGTTGATGATCTTCCTCAACGTTTGGGTGATCGCGCGTTTTACATTCATCCAAAGCCACTATCTCACGCTGACATCGGTCTTGCTGGTCTTCGCCGGCTTGTCCGCGCTGACCATCGGCTTCTTCGCCTCCAAGACGATGACCGACCGGCTGAGCAAACTGCATGACGCCACCCAATCGCTCGCGCGGCGCGATTTCACCGTCCGCCTCAAAATCTCGGGCAATGACGAGATCGCGCAACTGGCCGACACCTTCAACAACATGGCGGGCAACCTGCAAGAGGTGGAGGAGCAGAAGCGTCAACTGGAACAGACGCGCCGCGACCTGACCGCCTGGGTCTCGCACGATTTGCGTACGCCCTTGACCTCACTGCGCGTCATGATCGAGGCGATACTTGACGGCGTCGTTGATGATGACGAGACGGTGCAGCGCTATCTCGACAGCAGTTGCGCCGAAATCGAGCATCTCAGTCATCTGATCGACGACCTCTTCGAGCTGGCGCAATTGGACGTTGGGCATCTCAAGCTGGACCTGCAGCAAGCGTCGATTCGCGATCTGATCTCGGATACGCTCGGCAGCATGGAAGCGAAAGCGAAGCAACATGGCATCGAGTTGATCGGCGAGGTTTCGGACGATGTCGACATGATCCTCATGGCGCCGGACAAAATCCAGCGTGTATTGACTAACCTGGTGGACAACGCCATCAAATACGCGGATACCGGCCTAAGCGTCACCTTGCGCGCCTGGCAAAATGAGGGCGAGATCCGCATCGATATCCACAACAGCGGCTCGTTCATCCCGCAAGATGTTTTGCCGCGCCTCTTCGAGAGCTTCTACCGCGGCGAGGGTTCGCGGATGCGTGATGACGATGGCGCGCGCGGAACGGGCTTGGGTCTGGCGATCGCCCGCGGCTTCATCGAAGCGCATGGCGGCAACATCTGGGCGACCAGCGTCGAATCCGACGGCACGACCTTCAGCTTCACTTTGCCGCAGGGATAGAAACACAATACCGACCCTCCAGCCTGAATCGCTCTTTTCAGTTCGGTCGAAGTTCCAATCGTTCTGTCTGCTGTGCCGAAGTCTCGGTAGCGGCGAATATCAGGGACTGGCGACGCAGATATCGAGTTCTGCATAGCTGGCTTCATCACAGCCGGTATCCGGCATTATTCGACATTTTCGTGGATTACCGACATAATTGCATTATAAAGGGGTTTATGTGTCGTCATAAATATAAAGTTTCGCAGGCGGAGGATCAGAAATGAGCAACAAGAGGGACGACAAAGCATGGTACGAGAGAATAGGACTCTTGACCGGAATCGGCGTTCTAATCGGCATCGTGTTCGGCTTGGGACGAAACGACCTGCTCTTTGGCATTGTGATGGGCTTTTTCCTGGGCGCTGGCGTTCCCCTGGGCGCTATCGGGTCACGCTGGTATAGGGCGCGCAGCGATGGAGAAGGCAATCTCTTGGTTATGGCGGTCGTCTTCGCCATTGTAGCCGGTATCATCGTCGCTATCTTCACCACAGCGATAAGCGGCATCTTGGATAGCGTCAATGAATTCGTGAAAGGTATCTTGACCATTGCTTTGGACAGCGGCTCCAGCATCGTCTGGGGTATTGCCATCGGCATCGGCACGGCTGTGGGGGCCGGCTTGCGCGCAGTTTTGGGCAAGAAAGATTGACCCCGGACGCGAGACGTGTCGCCGGCGCTTTGTCCCCGGCGCCGCGGACGTCCGCATTCCCCGCTGAACAAACGCGTCACACACGCTATAATTCCGTCCATTGTTCCGCCAAAGCCATTAGGCATAAAAGGAAGACAACAATGGATCTGGGATTGAAAGACAAGGTCGCCTTGGTCGCGGCGTCCAGCAAGGGCTTGGGATACGGCGTTGCCAAAGCGCTGGCGGCCGAGGGCGCCAAGGTTTCTCTCTGCAGCCGCAGCGCGGACGAAGTCGCCGCCGCCGCTGTGACGCTTGCTGACGACTACGGCGTTGAAACGCTGGCCACTGCCTGCGATGTGCGCGTACTCAGCGATATTCAGGCCTGGGTCGACAAGACGGTCGCCGCCTGGGGCGCGATCGACTGCTTGCTGGTGAACGCCGGCGGACCGCCCGCGAAGACCATCAAAGAAGTCAGCGACGATGATTTTGAAGCCGCCTTTGAACTCACTCTTTTCAGCAGCTTTCGCATGATCCGCATGACCCTGCCGCATATGACGGATGGCGGGTCAATCTTGACTGTGACCTCCGGCTCGGTCCGGGAGCCGATAGCGCGCCTCGGTCTGTCGACGATCATGCGCGCCGGGGTGGCGGGTTTGGTCAAGACCTTGGCTGATGAACTGGCAGGGGACGGCATCCGCGTGAACAACCTGGTGCCGGGGCGGATCGACACCGACCGCGTCGCCCAGCTCGACGCCGTCACCTCGCAGAAAACGGGCTTGTCCGTTGAGGAGGTGCGGGAACGCAGCCGGGCGGGCATCCCGCTGGGGCGCTACGGGACGATTGACGACTTCGGTCGAGCGGGCGCCTTTTTGCTGTCACCGGCGGCGAGTTATATCACCGGCGCCACCCTGCGCGTCGATGGCGGGGCGGCTCGCGCGATTTAATTCGGCAGCTTTGCTGTGTTTTCCTGACTTGAAAGTACGGCGACCTGTAAAACTGAATGCAACCTTAAAGGACTGGGCCAATGCCTGAACACCTGCCCTATCAAGACGCCAGCCTTCCCGGTGGCGAGCGCATAGAGGACCTGCTCGCGCGCATGTCGCTGGAAGAAAAAGCGGGCATGATGTTCCAGACGATGGTGATGATCCCGCCCGATGGCGAATTCAACCCGGATATCGGCGCCTTTGGCTTGCCGTCGCTAGGCGATATGTTGAATAAGCACATGACCCATTTCAATCTGGTCGGTTCGGCGAGCGCCGAGAAGATGGCCGCCTGGTCCAATCAACTGCAGAAACTTGCCGAAGAGCGCGGGCTGGGCATCCCGGCGACGCTTTCCAGCGACCCTCGCCACGGCTTTGACGACAATCCCGGCGCTTTCATGGCCACGCAGGCCTTCTCGCAATGGCCGGAGCCGCCTGGCCTGGCCGCCATCGGCGATGCGAGCGTCGTCGAAGAATTCGCCGATATCGCGCGTCGGGAATATATCGCTGTCGGCATTCGCAGCGCTCTGCACCCGATGGCGGACCTGGCGACCGAGCCGCGATGGGCGCGCGTCAACGGCAGTTTCGGCGAAGACAACGAAGTGGCGGCGAAGCTAACAGCGGCTTACATTCGCGGCTTCCAAGGGGCGGAAATCGGCGCTGAGAGCGTCGCTTGCATGACCAAGCATTTCCCTGGCGGCGGACCGCAGAAGGACGGTGAAGATTCACACTTTGAATACGGGCGCGAGCAGGTCTACCCGGGCGATAACTTTGATTATCATCTGCTGCCATTCGAGGCCGCGTTTGAAGCCGGCACTGCCATGATCATGCCCTACTACAGCATGCCGGTCGGCACCGAGCACGAGCCGGTTGGCTTTGCCTTCAATCGAGGGATCATCACCGGCCTCTTGCGCGAGAAGTACGGCTTTGATGGCGTCGTCTGCACCGACTGGGGCACGCTAAGCGACGCCGAAATCATGGGTACGCCCTTCCCGGCGCGGGCCTGGGGGGTCGAGCATCTCAGCCTGGGCGAGCGCATCGTCAAGTCGCTGCAAGCGGGCATCGACCAATTCGGCGGGGAAGCTTGCCCGGAAGCGCTGGTCGAACTGGTGCAGAATGGCCAAGTCAGCGAAGCGCGCCTGGACATCAGCGTGCGCCGTCTGCTGCGGGACAAATTCCGCCTGGGCTTGTTCGAGAATCGCTATGTCGATGAGGCAGCCGCAGGGGACATCGCGGGCAATCCTGCTTTCCGCGCGGCTGGCGACCTGGCGCAGCGCAACTCTATCGTCCTGCTGAAGAATGACGGGGGGATGCCGCTTTCGGGCCGACCAAAGATCTATGTCGAGAACATCAAGCCCGAGGTGGCGGCGGGATATGGCGATGTCGTTGATGAGCCCGCCGCTGCCGATTTCGCCATCCTGCGCTTGCGCGCGCCCTTCGAGCCACGGTCAAGCATGTTCCTGGAGAACTTCTTCCACGCCGGCGACCTCGACTTCAAAGAACCGGAACTCAGCCGTATCCTTGCTATCATGTCACAGACGCCGACCATCGTTGACATGTATTTGGAACGGGCGGCGGTCATCCCCGAGATCGCAGCCGCCAGCGCCGGACTGGTCGCCAATTTCGGCGCCAGCGACGCGGCGGTGCTGGATGTCGTCTTCGGGCGCTTCAAGCCGGCGGCGACGCTGCCATTTGAATTGCCCTCGTCGATGGAGGCGGTGCTCGCGCAGCATCCTGATGTGCCGCATGACTCGGTCGATCCGCTCTTCGAGTATGGCTTCGGGCTGACGTATTAGCCGAACACTCTCGCAGCCAGGCAATGGCAACCGACGTCATGTGAGCCGGCTCACCTCGAAGGCAACCGCTGGGCGCGCTGCTATCTCTACGAAGAAGGCGTGCCCGTCGGTTGACGCCGACGCTGTATACGCCTTTCTTTGTGCCCTCTGTGCCGGTAGGCTGTGTCCACGCGCCCTCTGTGGTTAAAATGTTGCAATGTAGCTGCCAGCCACTCCAGCGGAGGCAAAATGAAAATCACGGACGTCAAAGTCTACCTGGCGCGCGAACGCCGCAGCCACTTCTTCGTCGTAGTTGAAACGGACGAGGGCATCAGCGGCTTGGGCGCGGGGGGCATCGGCGGGCGTGAACTGGCCATGCAAGGCGCCATCGAGCATTTCAAGCCCCTGCTCATCGGGTGTGACCCTTTCCGCACTGAGCACATCTGGCAGCAGCTTTTCCGCGGTGGATTCTACCCGGCGCAGCGCATCCTGACCGCCGCCATCGCCGCCATCGACATCGCCCTCTGGGATATCAAGGGCAAGGCTCTGGGCGTCCCGGTGTATGAGCTGCTGGGCGGGCGAGCGCGTGACCGTGTGCTCACTTACAATCACAACGGTGGCGAGACGGTCGAGGAACTGGTCGCCTGCTGCCAGCGTTCCGTGGACGAGGGCTGGAAAGCCTTGCGTTGGAAACTGGCGCATAAAGCGGACGATATCCTCGAGCCGGACGCGGCCGTCCGTGACGCCATCGAGGAAATCGCAGCGCTGCGGCTGGCGCTTGGTGATGAGATCAAGCTGGCGCTTGATGTGCATACGCGGCTGAACATGGCGCATTCGCTGTGGCTCTGCCGGGAGGCTGAGCAGTACCGCCCATTTTTCATCGAAGATCCGCTGCGTGTCGAGAACGCGCAGTCCTATCGCCACTTGCGCAGCCGCAGCACCGTGCCCTTGGCCGCCGGCGAACAATACAGCTCGAAATGGGAGTTTCGCCAGGTCATCGAAGAAGAACTCATCGACTACGCCCGCATCGACCCCTGCATCTGCGGCGGGATCACCGAAGCCAGGAAGATCGCCGCCATGTGCGAAACGCATTATATCGAGGTGGCTGTGCATAACCCGATTGGTCCGGTCGCCACCTCCGCCTTTTTGCATCTCTGCCTTTCCCTGCCCAATTGCGCCGTGCAAGAGTTGCCGCGCCGCCCGGGGGAAAACCTGCCCGACCTCGTGCTGAACCAGCCGGAATGGGAAGACGGCTACCTCCTGCCGCCGACCGCGCCCGGCCTGGGCATTGAGTTCAATCCGGAAGCGCTGAGCAAGTATCCCTTCAGCATGAACGAACCGACGCATCTGCGGCGGGCTGACGGCTCGGTCACGAATTGGTAGAATTAGCTCTCGGTAGAGGTCCACCGAGTACACCGAGAGCAACGGGTAAAGCCCTTGTGAATGCAGCCGGCTGAGCCTTGGCCCAGTCTCTTTCTCTGTGTCCTGTGTACCGCTGTGGGTAAAATAAGCCTCCAGCGAATCCAGCAAAGAATGGAAGCAGAATGAAAATCACGGATGTCAAAGTTTATCTGGCGCGGGAATGGCGCACTTTCTGCTTCGTCGTGGTCGAAACTGACGAAGGCATCAGAGGCATCGGCGAAGCCGGCATCACCGGCCGCGAACTTGCCGTGGGTGGCGCCATCGAACATTTCCGCCCTCTCCTCATCGGCCAGGACCCTTTCCGCAGCGAGCACATCTGGCAGCTGCTCTTCCGCGGTGGATTCTTCCCAGCGCAGCGCATCTTGACCGCCGCCATCGCCGCTATCGATATCGCCCTCTGGGATATCAAAGGCAAGGCGCTGGGCGTCCCGGTCTATGACCTGCTCGGCGGACGCGCCCGCGATCGCGTGCTGACCTACAATCACAACGGCGGCGACACGGTCGAGGAACTGGTCGAGTGCTGTCAGCGCTCGATGGACGAGGGCTGGAAGGTCTTGCGCTGGGGCCTGGCGCATGAACCCGATGGCGTGCTCGAGCCGGACGTCGAAGTGCGTCGCGCCATCAAGGAATTCGAAGCGCTGCGTCTGGCGCTCGGCGATGAGATCAAGCTCGCCATCGATGTGCATACCCGCCTCAACATGGCCGACGCCCTCTGGCTTTGCCAGGAAGTTGAGCAGTACCGCCCCTATTTCATTGAAGATCCGCTGCGCGTCGAGAATTCGCAATCCTACCGCAATTTGCGGGGGCGCACGACAGCCCCGCTGGCCGCCGGCGAGCAATACAACTCAAAGTGGGAGTTCCGCCAGGTCATCGAAGAAGAACTGATTGACTACGCCCGCGTCGACCTCTGCATCTGCGGCGGGATCACGGAAGCCAAGAAGATCGCCGCCATGTGCGAGACGCACTACATCGAGCTGGCCGTGCACAACCCGATTGGTCCGGTCGCCACCACGGCCTTTTTGCATCTCTGCCTGTCCGTGCCCAATTGCGCCGTGCAGGAGCTGCCGCGTCGCCCGGGGGAAAGTCTGCCCGATCTTGTGCTGAATCAGCCGGAATGGGAAGACGGCTACCTGCTGCCGCCGACCGCGCCCGGCCTGGGCATCGAGTTCAATCCCGAGGCGCTGAGCAAGTATCCCTTCAGCATGGGCGAGTTGAAACATCTGCGGCGGGCTGACGGCTCGGTTACGAATTGGTAGAATGGGTGGCGTGCCCCATCCCCAAATCGCTTCTCTCCATCTCTATGGAGAGCATCCCATAAAGAGGGAGCGGGCTTTATTGGCGAAAGGAATGAAACGATGAGCGAAGTAAAAGTAGCATGGGAAATCCCGGCGCTTCTCGGCGAAGGGCCGGTCTGGGTCGAGGCGGAGAATGCGGTCTACTGGGTCGATATTTTCAAGAACAAAGTGCACCGCTATGCCCTAGCGGACGGCGGCAAGACGACCTGGACCTTTGACTTTGAAGTCACCAGCTTGAACCCGCGCGCAGGCGGCGGCTTCATCGGCACCATCAAAGACGGTTATGCCTGGTTAGACTTTGATGTGCTCTCGGCACAGCCGATCACCCTGCCGGAAGCTGACCAGCCGAATAACCGCTTCAATGACGGCAAGGTCGATAACAGCGGGCGCTATTGGGCGGGCACGATGGACATCAACCAGGTTTCGGAGAGCGGCTCGCTCTATCGCCTTGATCCCGACCTCAGCGTCCGGCAAGTCGATACCGACTACATCATCTGCAACGGGCCGACCTTCAACCTCGACAACAGCATCATTTATCACACCGACAGCATCAAGCGGAAGATTTACGCGCTCGATATCGGCGCCGATGGCTCGCTCAGCAACAGACGTGTTTTCACCGAGTTCACGAACGACACCGATGGCGTGCCCGATGGCATGACGACCGACAGCGAGGATTGCCTCTGGGTGGCGCATTTCGGCGGCGCGCGCATCACTCGTTATTCGCCGGCCGGGGAGATCCTGCAGGTCGTGCCGATCCCTGCGCTTAACATCACCAGCTGCACCTTCGCCGGCGCTGATTTGGATACGCTCTACATCGTCACAGCCAGCACGGCCATGTCCGACGAGCAGTTGAAACAGTACCCGCTGGCGGGCAGCTTGTTCAGCTACAAGCCGGGGGTCAAGGGGGTGCCGACGCCGCTCTTCGCCGGTTGAGCAAGTACATAATGCCATAAGCCGCCAACACCGCCAGCAGCGGTGTGATCATGATGCGAGCGCGGGTGTCGATACTTGATGTCTGTACGATAAGCGTACCGGCGATGAAATAAACGCAGGGCAATAGAAGCAATGCGCCGGCCGCCCAACGCCTCTCGCGCACAAATCGCCCGATTCCGACGGCTGACAGCGCTAGAAACGGAACGTTCCAGGCGATACTCAGTAACGGGGACCACTGCGTCACCTCTATAAGCAAGCGGTACAAACCAACAGGAATAGTTAAAAGATAATGCAAGGGATGTGTGAGAAACACTTCCAGCGCAACTTCTGTCATCGCGCTCTGCTGTTCCGCTGATCCTGTCCTGTGATTCCAATGATCATGCGAGGTAAGCCCGGCGGTATCATTGCCAAGCTTGCTTTCCACCCGTTCGACCAAGCTCAGTTGTACGGCCTGGATATCCTTGACAGTCGCCTGGTACAGCACCGATGCCGCTCGATGATGGAGCAGATTAAATGTACCAACCGACGTGAAACTACTGTTGTTGTAATACACGGCATTGTGGTATTGCCAGAGCCCGACGCCCAAGACAGCTGGCAGGATCAGGGCGAAGGCTGCCAGGATATTCGCCTCTTTACCGCGCCGGGCGAACAGGACCCACAAGCCCATTGGAATCCAGAACAAATAGGCAGAGGGCCGGGTTAAAGCGGAAAGGACAATCGCCAGTCCTGCCAGGAAGCCCCAGGTTAAAACCGACTGCCACTGACGCGTTGATTTCAACATGGCGAGGCAAATGTAGGCAAGAGCAATCAACAGACTCGCCAAGGGCTCCGCAAGTACAGTGCCAGCATATTTGACACTTGTGGGGTCAAGGGCGACTATCCCGGCAGCGACCAGAGCGACTGTCTGGCCGAGCCGAAGTTGCCGCGCCAGAACATAGGTTAACGGGATAATGGCAATGGAGAATAGAATGTTGACCGCGTGAATCAAGGGCTTTTCTTGATTAAGCGCCGCCAGCAGCATAGGAAAAACGGGCGGACGCAACTGGAATATATCGCTTGAAAAAGTAAAATCGCCCCTTTCTATCTCGGCAGCGGCGAAAGCATACTCCGGGTAATCCAGACGCCCCTGGATATCGGAAACGGTTTGCGAGTATGCGATTCGCAGAAATAATCCGAGAAGTATGATTGCCACAAGCCCGAGGCGCCGCATCTTCTGCAACTCCAAACGTCGAGATAAGCGACGCCAATATAGCATATTTTTCACTTGTTGAATTATATTTGCCGGTTGAGGCTTGCTCCGCCAACATCTGTATACCCTTCTCGCGCGCCAGGTCTCCGCTTAAGATTGACCTTCACCAATCACACAGCCGATAAGACCGCCACGCTCCCGATGGAAGTCAACATCCGCCCGCCCTTCTCAAGCAACGACGCCAGCGCCATCTTGCAGCGGCATTACGGCGTCACAGCAATATCAATAGACGCGCTGCCCTCGGAGCTCGATCGCAACTTCCAACTGCGCGCGACAAACGGCGAGCAATACGTTTTCAAGATCGCCCACAGCAGCGTCTCCGCCAGCGTCCTCGACCTGCAAAACCAAACTCTGAAACATCTCTGTTGCACGATGGACATCTTCCCCGAGGTGATACCGGCAAAGGGCGGCGCCGACACAATCCGCGTCACAGCCCAAAACGGCGCCGAATACCGCGCCCGCCTGCTGAGCTATATCGACGGCATCCCCCTTAGCGGCTTCCGCCCGCATTCGACCGAACTGCTCGCCGATATTGGACGACAGCTTGGCCAGCTTAGCGCGGGGATGCAGAGCTTTCGCCACGCCGAAAAGCGGCAAGCCTATCGCTGGAACATCCGCAATCTCAAAGAGGTAGCGCGATACGCTGCCGACCTGCCGTTAGCGAAGAAATCGTTGCTGGATTACTTCCTGCGTATCTACGAAGACGAACTGCTGCCCGCCCTGCCGAACCTGCGCCACAGCCATACCTACAACGACCCCAACGACAGCAATATCCTGGTGCGCGCCAACGGTCTCGTAGCGCCGCGCGTCGCCGGCCTGATCGACTTCGGCGATATGGTCTATGGGCCCACCGCCGCGGACCTGGCTGTCGCGCTCGCCTACATCATGATGGGGAGCGAGCGACCGTTAGACATAGCCGCTCCCGTCATCCGCGCCTACCACGAAGCTTTTCCCTTGACCGAAGAGGAGATTAGCCTGATCTATCCCCTCATCGCCGCTCGCCTCTGCCTAAGCGTCTGCATCTCCTGGCATCAGCAGCGGCAAGAGCCGGACAATCGTCACCTGAGCATCAGCGAACGCGGCGCCTGGGACCTGTTGGCAAAACTGCGCGAGATTCATCCCCATTTCGCCCACTATAATTTCCGCGCCGCTTGTGGCTTTCCCGCCTGCCCTCGGACGGCGGACATCGTCAACTGGCTCAGTTCTGAGACCTTTGCGCCGATCCTCGGCCTTCCCCTCACGGCGGAAAACAGCAAGCTGATCGACTTCGGCATGACCAGTCGAATCCTGGCGCGCGTAGGAGACTTGGCCGATCCCCGCGCATACGAACAAGCACTATGCGACTATCTCGGCGACGGCATTGTCGGCATCGGCTATTACAACGAGGTCCGCCCGATTTACCTGGCTGATGAGTATGTCATCGACCATCACGAGCGGCGGACAGTGCATCTCGGCGTGGATCTCTTCGCCCCGGCTGGCAGGCCAATCTACGCGCCTTTGGCCGGCGAAGTGTTCAGTCTGGCAGAAATCGCCGTCGAACAGAACTACGGTCCGGCACTGATCCTCAAACATCAGCCGAGCGCCGATATTTGCTTCTACACACTTTATGCACACCTGTCCCCCGAAGTGCTTGATCGCTGGGAAATCGGGCAGCAAGTCACTGCCGGCGATCTCATCGCGCATATCGGCGACTTCCCGCGCAACGGCAACTGGACGCCGCATCTGCATTTTCAGATCATAAGTGACCTCCTCGATTTCAGCGACAGCTTCCCCGGCGTCTGTTCGCCAAGAGCGCGCGAGCTTTGGACATCGCTCTCGCCTGATCCCAATCACATCCTCCGCCTGCCGTACGCGCTCCTGCCAGAGCCTGCTTCGTCCGAGCTAATGTTCAGGCGGAAAGCAGCGCTCAATCCCGCTCTCAGCCTGTCCTACCGGCAGCCGCTGAAGATCGTCCGCGGTTATCTGCATCATCTCTATGACGAAGACGGCCTGCCCTACCTTGACTGCGTCAACAACGTGGCCCATGTCGGGCACAGCCATCCGCGCATCGTCCGCGCCGCCCAAGATCAACTGGCTCTGCTCAATACCAACACGCGCTACCTGCACGATATCATCGTCGAGTATGCCGAAGCCTTGACCGCCACGCTGCCCGATCCGCTGTCGGTCTGCTTCTTCGTCAACAGCGGCAGCGAAGCGAATGAACTGGCGCTCCGCCTGGCGCAAGCTTACGCCGGCGGCGGCGATGTCATTGTTATTGACCACGCCTATCACGGCCATACATCGGCGCTGATCGACATCAGCCCGTATAAGTTCAACGGGCCCGGCGGCCAGGGCAGGCGCGATCATGTACAAGTCGCCGAGATGCCCGATGGCTACCGGGGCGCCTGCCGCGGGTTTGATAGGCGGGCCGGGGAATTCTACGCTCGCTCAGCCGCGAAAAAGATCGCCGCGATTCAAGCGCGGGGGGCGCGGCTATCCGCCTTCTTCGCCGAGGGCATCATGGGCTGCGGCGGGCAGATGCCCCTGCCAGCTGATTACCTTCGTCATGCCTATGCCATGGTACGAGAAGCGGGCGGCGTCTGCATCGCCGATGAGGTGCAGACCGGCTTCGGCCGCGTCGGCGACCGCTTCTGGTCCTTCGAACTGAGCGGCGTCCTGCCCGACATCGTCACGATGGGCAAGCCGATGGGCAACGGCCATCCACTCGGCGCGGTCGTCACCAGCCCCGAGATCGCCGCCGCCTTCGACACCGGCATGGAATACTTCAATACCTTCGGCGGCAATCCAGTTTCTTGCGCCATCGGTCTGGAGGTGCTGCGCCTCATCGCCGACGAATACTTGCGGGGTAACGCGCTTGATACCGGCGCCTACTGGATGGAAGAGCTTTGCGCGCTGAAAGACGACTTCCCCATCATCGGGCAGGTCCGCGGTTCGGGGCTTTTCCTCGGCATCGACCTGATACGCGACCGCGCCACCCTCGAACCGGCCGACTGGGAGGCGGCCTACATCGCCGAGCGTATGAAAGCGCGTGGCATCCTGGTCAGCACTGAGGGACCGCATCATAATGTGCTCAAGCTCAAACCGCCCATCATCTTCCGCCGCGAGCATGTGGACCTGTTCATAGACGTCTTCGCCGAGGTGCTGGGCGATACGGTTTTGCAAGCCAAATAGCGCCCGGTTCGTTGCGTATATTTCACTTATTGCGTTTGTTTCGTTTGTGTGGTACATTCTAGTTGAAATAGGAGGGAGTTCAAAAATGGTAGCACAATTGCACCCACCACCCAACGTACAAGACTCGCAAATCGCAAGAGAGGCCACTGCGAGAATTGTGCCGTTCGTTCGGCCACAGAAACCACTTCAAGTGCTCATAGTTGAGGCTGAAAATCAAGAACCACTTGTTTTACCTGCGGGCGCAGTGGCTCTGCTTAGGGACATACTGGAGGCAATGGCGGCTGGGCACAGTATCACAATGATTCCACATCATGCCGAACTCACGACAGTGGAAGCAGCGGACATATTGAATGTCTCGCGACCCTATCTCATCAAGTTGCTGGAATCGGGCGAAATTCGCTTTCGTAAAGTAGGCACACATCGGCGCATTTTGATGGAAGACTTGATGGCTTACAAGGAGAAGTCAGAAAGACAAAGCCGCGCAGCAATGGATGAATTAGTGGCGCTGTCAGAAGAATTAGGGCTCTATGATCTCTAAAAGCCGCTATACCGCCTTCCTAGACGCAAACGTCCTGTATTCCGCTGCCGTCCGCGATATCTGCATGGAAGTCGCGCTGGCGAAAATGCATCGAGCAAAGTGGTCAGCGGACGTACACCGTGAATGGATCGAAGCAGTCTCTAGAAACCGGCCCGACCTGAAGCCCAACAATCTACAAAGAACGCGCGAATTAATGGATCTATCTATTCCCAGCGCATTGGTTGCCGGATACGAGCAGCTTATTGAATGTATTCCACTCGAGAAAGATCCGGACGACCGCCACGTTGTTGCTGCGGCAATTGTTGGTCAATGCGACGTAATCGTGACAAATGATCTTTCTCATTTTCCGAAGGATAAGTTGCGTAGATATGACCTTGAAGTACTGCGTCCCGATGACTTCCTAGCCAATCATTTGGATCTCGAACCTGGTACTTTCTGCACCGCTGTTCGCACCGCACGAGTTACAAAAAAGAATCCACCTTATACTGTGGAGGAGTATCTCTCGAATCTGACAGCACACGGCCTTGTTGTTACGGTCGCTAGATTGCGGCAATATGCGCACCTTCTCGCATAATTCAAGATCGCAAGAAAATCATCTGATAGGACACAGCCAATATGACCAAATCAAATTATCCCACCGGCATCCAAATCCGCGATGAAATCCGGCCCGAATACGACGCCATTCTCACAGTCGACGCCATCAGCTTCCTCGCCGAGCTCGCCCGCAATTTCAGCGCCCGCCGCGACGAGCTGCTCCAGGCCCGCGCAGCTCGGCAAGCCGCCATCGACAGCGGCGCCCTGCCCGACTTTCTGCCGGAAACCGCCGCCATCCGCGACGATCCCAGCTGGCGGGTCGCCCCCGTTCCAGCTGATCTGCAAGACCGCCGCGTCGAAATCACCGGCCCCACCGACCGCAAAATGGTCATCAACGCGCTCAACTGCGGCGCCAAAGTCTTCATGGCGGATTTTGAAGACGCCAACGCGCCTTCCTGGGACAACATGATCCGCGGCCAAATCAACTTGCGCGACGCCGTCGACCGCTCTATCACCTTCACCAATCCCGATGGTCGCTTCTACCAACTCAACGAAGGAACCGCCACGCTCATGGTGCGTCCGCGCGGCTGGCACCTGGACGAAAGCGGCTTCCTCGTCGATGGTGCGCCCATCCCTGGCGGATTATTCGATTTCGGGCTCTATTTCTTCCACAATGCACAGGCAGCGCTCGACCGCGGCGCCGGTCCCTATTTTTATCTGCCCAAACTCGAAAGCCACCTGGAAGCGCGCCTCTGGAACGATGTCTTTGTATACGCTCAAGACGCGCTCGGCATCCCGCAAGGCACGATCAAAGCCACGGTGCTCATCGAGACGATCCTCGCCGTCTTCGAGGCGGAGGAGATCCTCTACGAACTGCGGCAGCATTCCGCCGGCTTGAATTGCGGCCGCTGGGATTACATCTTCAGCTACATCAAGAAGCTGCGCAACCACGCCGATTATCTCTTGCCGGACCGCGCGGAAGTCACAATGACCGTGCCTTTCATGCGGGACTATACGCTGCACGTCATCAAGGTCTGCCACCGCCGCGGCGCTCACGCCATGGGGGGCATGGCGGCGCAGATCCCCATCCGCAACGACCCCGAACGCAATCAAGCCGCGCTGGACAAGGTCCGCGCCGACAAACTGCGCGAGGCGAAGGAAGGCCACGACGGCACCTGGGTCGCTCACCCCGGCCTGGTGCAAATCGCGACTGACGTCTTCGACGAATACATGCCGGAGCCCAACCAAGTCGGGCGACAGCGCGATGATGTACATGTAACCGCCGCCGACCTGCTGACGCCGAGCGAAGGCGATATCAGCGAAGACGGCGTCCGCCTGAACTTAAAGGTGGGCATCCAATACCTGGAAGCCTGGCTCGGCGGCAACGGCTGCGTCCCGCTCTATAATCTTATGGAGGACGCCGCCACCGCCGAGATCAGCCGCGCCCAGGTCTGGCAATGGCTGCACCACAACGCGACCCTGGCTGATGGCCGCCCGCTGACGCTCTCGCTATACAGCAAGCTGCTGGAAGAAGAAATGGACGCGATCCGCGGCGAAGTCGGCAGCGAGCGTTTCGACAGCGGCCACTTCCAACTGGCGATGCAGCTTTTCGACGAGATGATCCGCGCCGACGACTTCAGCGAGTTTCTCACCCTGCCGGCATATCAGCATCTCTAGGGGCGGCGCTATGAATCACCCTTCAGCGGAATAGACATAGGACATCGGACTCACAGAATCTCCCTTACGCTAATCACCCGTTGAATCCATACGCTGAGGCGCGCCCGTCATCATCGTGTTTCTACGCGGGCCACATACCAAAACGCCGCCAGCGACAGGAGCACCATCGCCACAACCACCAGCATGCCGCTCTCGTATCCCCCGCTCTCATCGCGCAGCCGCCCGACAATCCAAGGTCCCAGCGCCGCGCCCAAGCCAAACATCCCGCCCATCAGCCCGTTGATGAAGCCCAAGCCCTGCCCATAAAAGACATCGCTGGCCAAGGCAGTCGTCTGACTGCTGCGTGTGCCCTCGCCAAGCGCAAAGAACAGGGCATAGGGCAGAAGGATGACGGCGCCGCCAACGGCAGGCAGCAGGAGCAGCACTCCAACCGCGCCGAGCAAGCCGCAGGCGCCAATCGTGAAAGCGGCTGCGCGCCCAAATCGGTCGGAGACCCAGCCAAAGGCGATGAAGAATATGCTCGTCAGCAAGCCCGCCAAGCCGACCACATTGGCCGCGGCGGTCCGCTCGATTCCCGCTGACTCCATGTAGGCGATCTGATGCACGGTCAAACTGCGCACGGGTCCCATGGCTGTCAGCCCCACGACCACTAAGACCCAGAACTTGGGCTGCCGCAGCAAGACCCGCCACGCCACCCGGTTAGTTAACGGGCTGCCGGGCCGGCTCGGCGGCGTCGGAGGCTTTTGTAAACCGATGACCATCAAAGGCAAGACCAGGAAAACGCAAATCAGCGACAAGACCAGATAGGCGCCGCGCCAGTCGAAGAGCGTAATCAGCAGATTCGTCAGCGGCACAAAGACCAGCGAACCCATACCTGTACCGGCGAAGGCGATGCCAATGGCCCGACCACGCTGCGCCGGCGTCGTCCAGCCCGCCACGACCGATGCCACCGGACCGAGACCCGTGATGCCCACCCCGCAACCGTCAAGGATGCCATAGGCCAGCAGCAAGTCGGTCAGTGTATTGGCCCGACTGCTCAACGCCAGTCCCGCCGCCATCAGCAGCACGCCCAGGCCAAACACCGGGCGCGGCCCATAGCGGTCGAGCGCCAGGCCGGCCAGAGGCGCGCTGACAGCGACGCAGAGCATGCTCAAGCTGAAGATGGCTGCCGATGCTTCGTTGCTCCAGAACTCGGCGAAGAAGACCGAAAACGAGAAGCGAATGCCGAAGATGATGAAGATCGCTAGCGCGCAGACGATGACAATGCGCGGGGCATGCCGCAGGGGATTGTCGGCGGGTTGTGGCATGAATCAAGCAGCGAGTTCTTCGCGCACCGATTCGCGGTCGGACCACAAAATTGGATTTACTTGATACGCCCGCAATGCGGCTATGGCATTATCCGTGATTGTCTGTTCTGTATCATTTAAGAGCACATAAGCACTCGTTTCCCTTCGCCGCACCCTCTTTGTATCTTCCCATGCAAAGACCGTCCTTTCGACGCCAGCACGATCCGGACGATTCAGACTTAGCAACACACGTTCGGGCCGCGACCTTGACTTGGGTATGACAAAATCATAATGATGGTCAAATCCGCTCGCGCCTGTCAACTTCAACTTAGGAGAATACCGGATATTATGAGAATCCAGCCATGTCTCTACATCCTCCAAGAAGAAACTCGCCACGTAAGGCGAAGCCAAATAAAACATGTCATTGACTGCAAGCATCGCCTGAATCAGACTGTGCTTTCGCAGAGGAAAGTTTTCGCCGCTGGCGCTCACGAATAGTTCATTACTCTTCGTGTCCCTTTGTACGCCAAAGCCTCTCAGCGTCATCGCCAAGAGATTCTGCCGCTTAGGCGTATCCAATTGACAACCGGACATTTCTAGGTCGCTAATGGTGTAACCGTCGTCTGTCAGCAGGTACCCCGTTTCAGAGCGCCTAACGTAGATTTGCATATAGTCGTTGTGACGATCCAGGAAGGGTGTTGTCACCTCAACCCAGTCGTCAACCTCTTGCAGCGTGGTCTTTTCCTTGAGCCAGGAAAAGTATCGTTCCTTAAGCTCATGAAACTCGGCAATCATTACAAAAGATCCCACTGAAACTTCGGCGGTGTCGTTATGTTACAGTAAACCATGAATTCCTCCAAAGTCCTATGATGGTCGTCCAGCGCGGTGAAGTTCTCGGATGGCACTGGCCCCGCCCAGTCGCCTCCCCACCCTTCTCGATAAAGGTGGAGGTGCGGCGCCGGTATGTCGGGCTCGTCTTCTTGGTTGCTATGTGGCTGCCCACCAAGGTCGATCCGGGCCAAGATAATCGCTCGCCGTGCACGGATCTGGAATCTGGCTCTGCGCGAGTTTTTGCCGCTGCGCCACACATCAAGCAGGAACTCTTCGCGATTGTCCGTCGACCGCAATGCAATGGTTATATTCCGCCCGGGTACAGGGAAAGGTACGGCGTCGTCGTCCAAACGATGCTTTTCCATTCGCATAAGCGCATCAGCTTCTGCCTGTGTTAAATGTATTTCAGCCACTAGCCGTTTTCTTCCCTGAGCAACACCGGCATCGTCGAATTCGCCGCGGGCATGACCCCGATCCGCGCTGATGGCGGCAACTGCTCCAGCGCGCGATCTATCGCCGCCTGCAAGTCCGGCTGCGGCTGAAGCAGCAGCGTCCGTGCCAGGTCATCATCCAACTGCGATACCAATGTCGTCTGTATGCGCGCCGCATCGCGCGAGACCTGGAAGGCTTTGTGCCGCCCCACCTTAAAGCCGTCGCGGGCGAAGCGCTCGAATACGTCAGCGTGGCTGCGAATCCGCGAATCGCGCATCCAGTCTTCGTATTCACGGTTGCCGCTGCCTTCGGGGCAAGCGGCGCAGAGGATCATCTGACCGCCAGCGCGCGTCACCAGCGCGGCATGCGCCATGCCCTTCTGCGCCTGATAGAGGTTGATGTCCTTTGGATGCCCGCCCGGCGAGGCGATCATCAAGTCAAATGGCGCCGCCACCGGAACTTCAAATAGCGCCCGCGCCTCGGGTATGCCCGCCTGCATAACCGCATGAGCGTCGCCGGCAAAAGCGCGGATGATCTGCTTGTCGCGGTTCAAGACAGCGTTCACGCAGAAATCAACGCCGATCAGACGCCCGATGTCTTCCACATCTTGCCGCGCCGGATTGCGCTCGTATTCGCCCAGCCGCGCCTGTTCGTCGCGCATCATCGCGTGGTTGTGGTTGATCGTGCGCTCACCGGCCAAGCCGATGGCAGCGCTCTTCAGCCCGCCGGAGAATCCCTGAAACTGGTGCGGTTCAATGTTGCCGATAACGATGCGGTAGTCCACCGCCATGTAGTCGCTATTGATAAAGACAGGCGTTCCCCTCGCCGTCTCGCCCAAGTGAGTCAGATTCGCCTCGTCGCTCGCGTCGTGGCATACGACGCGATAGGTTTTGAGGATATCTTCGGGCAGAATGTTTCCGAACTCCTCCGGCTCCATGCGCGGGTGCGTGCCGGTCGCGATGATGAAAAGCACATCTTCATCGCGGACGCCGGCATGGCGCATGCCATTCAGCACCGGCGGAAGCAGGTGTTCATGCGGCACGGGCCGCGTCTTGTCATTGACGGCAATGGCGACGGTCTGTCCGGCGCGCGGTGGCTTTACCTCGCCGAGAGGATTGTAGACGGCTTGCAGGGCCACTGCCGCCGGGTCCGCCGCCGCCCCTTGCTCACGGGGCAGGACGAACTCAAGCGCATAGCCGCCCGGCAATTCAGCTTTCAGATAGCTCATTCCGTAGGGCATCTCGACTTGCATTCCGTCCATCCTATAAATTCCCAATATGCCCCTCAAATCCCCTAAAGTCTCCTATAAATGCGGGTAGATTTCGCTACTATATAGATACAGTATGTATAGCAGGGGGTGGGGTGGGGGTATAAGGATTGTATTTGAGGTTGGGCAGGGCATGCCTAGGGCTTGAATGCTGGACAGGCGATTTGGCGTTCATGATATCGAGGATAGCAGAAAACGATCGGGAATGGGCGACCAAATGTTCTCGTATAAAACCAAGGCGAGCAGGCTATGCTGGCGCCGATATTCCAGCAGTGGACAAGGCTTAAGCTTGATTCTACACAGTTAATCTTGCTAATGCGTACTTGCGGGCGACTCACAGAGTCGCCCCTTCGGTTCGCAGCCTGGTGGAGGATGGGGAGTTAAATGCTCGGTCCGACGCGATGAATAGCGAAGCTGTTGTTATCGCGCAGGGCCTCGGACTTGGTGAGATAGCCATTGCAGACCCGCGCCACTTCGTCATAGACGATTTGCCCGGCTTCCGCCAGCGTAATCTCATCGGTGAAGACGCCGCTCACATCGACATCGACCGTGTCCTGCATCAATTCGTAGGAGCCCCGATTGCCCGTTGCCTTGATGGTCGGCATGATAGGATGATTGGAGGTGTGGCCGCCGCCGGTGCAGAAGGTCAAGACCTGGCAGCCGGCCGCCGCCATGCTGCTGATGCTCTCCGCGCCCATGCCCGGTCCATACATCACATAGTTGCCCGGTTCGGTCTTGGTCGGCGCTTCGGCGATTTCCAGATACTCGATGATCGGGCTGTCGCCGATTTTCTTGACCGCGCCCATGGATTTCTCTTCAATCGTGGTTAAGCCGCCGGCCATGTTGTCACCGGTGGGCTGAGAGCCGCGGATGTCTTCTCCACTGGCCAGAGCCCGCGCTTCCATGTGCTGGACGCCGGCCAGGATCGCTTCCGCCACCGCCGGGCTGGCCGCCTTCTCCGTCAGCCAATTTTCGCAGCCCATCCACTCGGTGCATTCCGCCATCAACATGCGCCCGCCCTGCGCGATCAAAATCTCGCCGGCCAAGCCATTCGCCGGGTTGCTGGCCAAACCAGACGTGGTATCGGATGTGCCGCATTCCGTGCCGAAGAGGATCTTGCTCATCGGCGCCGGTTCGCGTTGATACAGGCTGATCTGCCGCGCGAAATCCTGGGCATAGCGGGTCGCCTTTTCGACGGCGCTGATGAAGCCGCCCTCGCCGCGGATGTTCACGGTGGCGATCAGCTTGCCGGTCGGCGCGATATCATCGGCCAGGTCCTCGGCGGTCATGCCCTCTTCTTTGAAGTGATCGATGATGACGACCGCGCCCACGTTCGGGTTCATGGCTGTGCCCGCCAAAAAGCGCCGCGTCACACGCAGATCCGGCGCCACCTGGCAGCGCCCGTTGGCATGCACAATCGGCACCGCGCCATGGATGGTATCGGCGACGCGCTCGCAGACGCCATTGGCATAAACCGTACCCGACAAAATCAATACGTGATTGCGTATCCCGACATCGCCGTTCGGTCGGTGGAAGCCCATAAATTCAGTCATATTTTCGTCTCCTTAGATAGGCTGTGGGCGACTCGGTGAGTCGCCTCTACATCTCCCTCTTTTATTCGGTTGTCACCGCATTGCGCCCAGCCAGATCGCCGCGGCCGCGATTGCTCTCGACATTATGCGCGTGCACGTGGTCGCCGGCTTTGATATCACAACTGGCCGAGCCGATGCTCAAGCCGTACTTGAGCACGGTGTCGCCGGCGGTGATGTCCATCAGGGCGATCTTGTGCCCATAAGCGATATCGTCCGCCGCGATGACCTCGAGATCGCTGCGCTCGCCATTGCAGCCGACGTGGTCGCCGGCTTGTATCGGCTCCAGAACCGCCGTGCCCACGTTGTCGGTGGCGTAGACTACAAATACTTTTTTCATGTTTCGCCTTTCCGCGCATCAGTCAAACTGCGGCAGATAGTCCGTGTTCGCCGCCAACAAATCATCAAGGATTGCCCGCCCGCTGTCAATATCGGCGATGCGCACACATGATAGCGCTATTGAGAAACTTGCTGCTCAGGGATTCAGCAACCGGCCTACCTAGCCACCCGCCGCCTCATGCAGCCGCGCCTTCAGATTCGCCAGCGCCTCGTCCAGCGTCAGATCGCCGGCGAAGTAAGCCCGCAGATTGGTATTGGAAGCCTCATAGTAAACCGGCGCCAAGGGATGCAAATCCAGCGCTATCGCCTGAGTCTGCAGCCTCGGCACTTCGCGCGCGAAAGCATTCAGCGCGGCAGCGACGACCGGGTCCTCCGTGTCATAGATGAAGTCTACAAAAATGAGCCGCTCGTTTGCGGGGATAGTGAACGAGCGCACTGCGAATTCGGTAGAAATCTTCGGCTCCAAGAGATAATCGAAGACTTTCCCGACTGCTTCCGGATGCTCCGTATCGGCGAAAGCCACGAGCCCGGTCAATTGCGCGACGCCCGTGTTGCCGCCCGCCCCTGACGGATTCGGCACGATTGCCCATTCGAATGCATCGCCGACCTGGGCGGCCACTTCTTCGGCTTTCCAACTGCCGCAGATGTACATCACAGTCTCGCCGCGGACGAAGTATTCTTGCGATTTGCCGGTGCCGAGCAGGGTATCGGCCGGTGTCTTGCCGTCTTCCATCAACTCAGTGAGAATCAATAGGAAATCCCGCAATCCGTCAAGATCCGCCGAACTCAAACCTTTGTCATAATAATCCGCGCCCATGCTCATCGCGGGACCCACCAAACGATGATCTTTGTTGTCCACTGACAGCGCGTAGGCAGCTTCCGTAGTCATTACGACTTCGTCCAGGGCAGCCAGCCAATGATCCCAACTGGCAACGTCCTCGCCATCGCCGGGAACGAGTACGCCCGCCTCTTCAAAACGGGACAAGTTAACAAAGGGCGCGACCACCTTTGCCGCGTCAGGATAGCCGTAGAGGCCGATATCTTGGAAATAGCTGCTCATGGAACGGAAGATAATATCGGGAAAGCTATTGTACAAATATCCCGGATCAGTCAGCAGCGGATACAAATTGAGATAGTGCCCTTCCAAGACATCCAGGTCGCTTACCCGCGCGAAATCCGGCGGCGCGCCCGCTTCTACTTCTGCCGCAAGCCTGTCATGAATCTCCGCTTCAGGAAGCACTTCCACCAAGACAGAGATGTCCGGATTGTCTTCCGAGAATCGCGCCAGCAAATCGGCGTAGACATCGCATTCGATGCCATCCTGAAAGCATAGAAAGCGCAGTTCCACCGACTCCTGCGCCATACCTGCACCTGCGCTCAACATCGATAAGATAAGCAAAACACAAACGACAATCGTCTTCTTCATTTTCTCCCCGCCAGACACTCCAAAACCGTCCCGAAAATAGCGCCCGCCTTCACAGGCCCAAAACAGGCATAGCCACCTGCCGCGCCAGCGCCCGCAGCACGGCCTGATGATCGCCATAGGCGATCGAGACATGATGCTCCAGCCCCTCGCGCATAATCACATCCATGACAGATTCAGCGCCGGAATCAAACCGGATTCTACCACTGGTCCCGCTGAATGCCGGCGGCGCCTTCAACATCTCCCCGCCGCCGATGACCAGGCGGAACTCCCCCGTCGCCTCGCTCAAACGCGCAATGGTCACCCGACCCGGCTTCAGCGGAAACTGCATCAGCAGCGGCTTCTCGCGATTTGAATGAATCGTCGCCTCAGGCTGAACGTCTGGATCCGCCATCGATAGCGGCGCCAAACCACAATGCCAGAGCGTCGCCTCGTCCGCCTCGATATCAAATGCCACGATGTCGCTGCCGAAGGCCGGCTCGCCGCTGATCCAGCCCAAGATCAACTGCGTGATCGTCCCGTTGACATCGGCTTCGCAGCTGCTTGGCGTCATCTCGTCGCTCAACAGCGACATCGCGCCGCAAGCCGAACAGCCCAGATCGGTGAAGAATTCCGGCCAGCAGCGCAGCGCCATGGCGCTTAGATTTTCTTCGCGGACGAGTTCATCAAGGGCAACGTAAACGCTAAGAGTACCCTTCGTGGAATCAGGTTCCATGTCCTGATAATTCGCGAGCCGCTCCGCTAAATCAGCGTCAACCACCGCTACTTTAGCGGCATCGGCCGCGCGCGCTCGGTCGAAAAAGGGCGCCAACTCAAACTGCGCCACCTCGACGCCGAGTTGTGATTTCAGCGCCACATGGTTCACGCGGCAGGTATCGAAGCCGGCCGGATGCTCGCCCAGCCGTCCGATCCGCGTCTCCTGCAAGCGTCGCTTGACTCCAGCAGCTACTGCGAAATTATGCAGTTCTTCGAGCGCCGCCCTGTCTTCCGGCTCGGCGTAGATGTAGTCATAGCGGATGCCCGCCCGCCGCAAACCATGACCGGCCAGGTTGATGCCACAGAAGGAGTTGATCCGCAGCCGCCCGCCGACCTGCGCCTCCGGCAGCGCCCAGAGCAGCAGCGGCGCTTCAAGCGCTTGCGCCAATTGCAAGACCATCGTGCTATCGGCGAATGAGGCTTGCAGCAGCAAAACCATATCGACATCAGCCGCCGCCAGTTGAGCGATCCGCGCCTCAATCGCGTCGCCATCCATGACCAGGTCCTGCGATCCGACCACTTCGTATTGGGCAGCGCAGACACGCGCATAAACCCGCGCCGTCAGCTCCCGCGCCAAGTCCATATCAAATGTCGGGCGGGCGATGGGCACAAAGCCGATGCAGATGTCGGAATGTTTCATAAGCCCTTGTTTTCCATCATTGTGTTCAGCGAGTGATCTAAACCCTTGCCGTACGAGCGAGCCGGCGAGTCGCCCTCTACAACGTTATAACTCCAATGGGCGACCCATCGGCTCGCCCCTACAAATCCTTTGTGTCCTTCGTGTCTCTGTGGTGAAAAAATCAGCCCAGATTCACCACCATCAGCCGTAGGTCGGTCATATCTTCGATGGCGTACTTGACCCCCTCGCGCCCATAGCCCGACGCCTTGATGCCGCCGTAGGGCATGTGATCGACGCGAAAGGTCGAGACGCTGTTCACCTGCAAGCCACCCACTTCTATCCGCTCCCAGGCATCCATGATCCGCACAACGTCATTCGTGAAGACGCCCGCCTGCAAACCATAGGGGCTGTCATTGACCGTCGCCACCGCTTCGTCCCATGTCTCATACGGGCTCAGCGTCACCACCGGCGCGAAGACTTCTTCGCAATTCACGCGCATTTCCGGCGCCGTCTCCGTCATCACCGTCGGCGGGAACATCGTGCCCGCGCGCTCGCCGCCATACAGCACTGACGCGCCCGCTTTCTGCGCCTCCTGCACCCAGGCTTCCGCCCGCTCGGCATCCCGCTCGCTGATCATCGGACCGATATCCACCTCGGGATCGCGCGGATCGCCCACCTTCAACGCCTTGACCTCATCCACGAACAGATCGGCGAAGTCCTCAAAAACATCGCGCTGAATCAGCAAGCGCTGCACCGAAATGCAATTCTGCCCGGCGTTGGCGAAACCGCCGGCCGCCGACTGCGCCGCCGCATCGGCCAAGTCGGCATCGCTGTGCACGACGACCCCGGCGTTGCCGCCCAGTTCCAGCGTCACTTTCTTCTGCCCGGCTTTGCTCTTCAGCATCCAGCCCACCGCCGCGCTGCCCGTGAAGCTGATCATCGCCACCCGCGGATCCAGCGCCATCATCTCCGAATCCGGTCCCCAGGCGTTCAACATACTGAAGGCCTCCGGCGGATAGCCCGCTTCCAAGACGATCTCCGCCAGAATCACCGATGACAGCGGGGTCTTCTCCGCCGGCTTGATGATGATGCTATTGCCCGCCGCGATCGCGGGACCAATCTTGTGGCAAGCCAGGTTCACCGGATAATTGAATGGCGTGATGCCCAAGACCGTGCCGATCGGCACACGCCGCGTGAAACCCTGCCGATTGGCGCCCGCCGCCGTCCAGTCGATGCTGAAAACCTCGCCGCCGATCCGCCGCGCCTCCTCCGCCGAGACCTTCAATGTCTCCAGCGCCCGCGTCGTCTCGCCGACGGCCGTCTTGTGGTTCTTGCCGCCTTCCAGGATCATCGCCTCGACCACTTCGTCAAAGCGCTCCCGCAGCAGCCGCCCCATATTCTCCAATATCTCCGAGCGCCGGTAACTCGGCAGTTTACGCGTCTGCTCGAAGCCTTCGACAGCAGCCGCCATCGCCTCATCCATGTCGGCCGCGCTCGCCATGGAAACCGCGCCAACAACGCTACCATCATAAGGAAAGCGCACTTCCAGTACGTCATCACTGCCGCGCCACTCGCCGCCGATCAAATTCTTGCAGGCCATGTCTCTTCCTTCCCAGCCCATCACCGTCAATTGCGAGAATGCCCGCCAGTATACCAGACCGCCACCGCTTTATTCACCGCCCGATACGCGCTCGGCACAGCCCTCATCACCAAGCGAGACCGTCCACTATCGTTCGCGCCATGCCTTTCCGCCCGCTCATGGTTATACTCATGGTTATGAACAGCAACATGCTCAGCAGCGCCGAACTCACCGTCATTGGCATTATTGTCGTCACCCTCGGCCTGATCGCCTTTACGCGGCTGCGCATCGACATCATCGCCTTGCTCGTCCTGCTTATGGTCGCGCTGACCCGGCTCGTGCCCGCCGACGCCGCCCTTTCCGGCTTCAGCAGTTCGGTGGTCATCACCATTATCGGCTTGCTGGTGATCACCCGTGGTTTGGAGCAGACGGGCGTCATGCAGTGGGTGGCGCGGCAGCTGCAAGCCTATGGGCGCGGCTCCGAGGCAAAGCTGATTGCCCTGGTCATGTCGGCGGGGGCGGCTGTTTCCTTGCTTATGAACAATGTGGCGGCGGGCGCGGTCCTGCTGCCGGCTGTCCTGCAGGTATCGCGCGATGGCGGCGTCGCCGCTTCCAAGCTGATGATCCCGCTCGCATTCGGCGTAACCCTCGGCGGAATGGCGACTTATTTCACAACCGCCAATATATTGATGAGCGAGCTGCTGATAGCGCAAAGCATCGCTGGCTTAGGGATGTTAGATTTTATGCCTGTGGGCGGCATGATTGTGGCGGCGGGTTTGCTTTACATGCTCTTATTCGGCCGACGCGCCCTGCCCGATCGCACCTCGCTGACGCAATCCTTCCATCAAGTCGACCTGCACGATACCTATGAATTGGCCGAGCAGATGTGGCAGGTGCGCGTCACCCCCGGTTCTCGCCTCGCTAACCAAACCGTTCAGGAAAGCGACATCAATGCCGATCTGGGCTTGACGGTGGCCGCCGTCTGGCGTGGCGGCGAGACGATCACCATCCCCAAATCCAATCAGATGATTTACCCCGCCGACGAGCTGCTGATCGTCGGGCGCGAAGATCGGCTGGAGCAGTTGCTGGCTTGGGGCAACGAACTGATCGAAAGCGACAAACACGCCGTACAGGGGGTGCTGCCGATTGAACCCATTGAGATCATGATTGCGCCCCGTTCCAATGCCATTGGCAAGACGCTCTCGGAATTGAAACTCAACCGCGACGCCGGCTTGTTGGCGATGGCGCTTTGGCGCGATGGGCAGAGCTTCCACACCGATGTGCGCAAGATGCCGCTTCAAGTCGGCGATGCGATTCTGGTCGTCGGCCAATCCTCAGACATTCAAAACCTGTCGCAGAACAGCAATTTCATCTTGCCGGCCGGCGAATACTCGACGCAGACAATTGAAAGCCGCAAAGCGCCCTACGCCATCCTCATCACGGCCAGCGCGCTCGCGCTCGCCATCTTGAACATCATCCCGCTGCCCTTTGCCATGCTGGCGGGGGCGGCCGCCATGGTGCTCACGCGCTGCCTGAGGATGGAGCAGTTCTACACGGCGGTGGACTGGCGGACGATCTTTTTGATAGCTGGCATGCTGCCTCTCAGTCTCGCCATGGCAGAGAGCGGCCTGGCCGACCGCGTCGGCGCCTTCCTGGAATTGAGCCTGATGAACGCCAGCCCGCTTCTGCTGTTTGCGGTCATCGCCCTGCTAACGATGTTGGTGGTACAAGTCATCGGCGGGCAAGTGACGCCGCTGCTGGTCGGTCCAATCGCCATCAAAGCGGCGCTGCAAATGGGCATCGACCCGCGCGCCATGGCGGTGGCGGTCGCCATGGCTTGCTCGCTGGCATTCATCACGCCGATTTCCCATCCGGTGAATATTCTGATGATGGGACCCGGCGGCTATAAGTTCAGCGACTTCTCCCGGGTGGGCATCGGCATGACGATTGTGACGCTGCTGACGATGCTGCTGGGCTTGGCGCTGCTGTGGGGGGTCTGAGATTAGACGCCGACATATCTGTCAGCGGTCCCATCGTCAAACTAGCGGCGGCTACTTGTCGTCCTCATCCCAACCCCGATAAAATTCCCGCAGGTACGCCGCCAAATCCAGCGCCGCCCCGTCCGACGCGAAGTCCAGCCGGGCATAGAGCTCCCGCTCGACCTCTTCAATGTCCACGCTGACATGCGCGCCGTCACGCACAAGCCATTCGCCCGCCACCATGACATCCCGCACATGCTCCCGCTTGACGCGGCGCAGCAGAAATTCCGGCAGCAACTCCGGCGGCGGAAAATCAGGCGGCGCCCACTTGCCCCGAATGCCTTCCCAGTCGAGAAGAACAAGGTCAGCCGGCGCGCCAACCTCAAGTTGCCCCAGCCCGGCTTCCGCGCCGAAAGTGATATCGGCGGCGATCTGCGTGCTCATCCGCCAGACGTCGCTCGCGCTGAGGTCGGACGCAGCCATGCCGCTGCGATTCGCCAGGGTCCAAGCCAAGCGCATTTCACGGAGGAAATCCTGATCATCATCCAGCGTCTGCCCATCCAGGCCGATGCCGACGGCAACGCCCGCCTCAACCATCCGCGCGACTGGCGCCAGACCGCTGCGCAGGCGCAAGTTGCTGCTAATGTTATGGGCCACGCCGACGCCCCGCTCCGCCAGCAAGTCGATGTCCTCCTCTTCGACCCAGACCATATGCGCCAGCGTCAGCCACTCGCCCAGCACTCCAATATCTGCCAGGTGTTGAACAAAGCTCTTTCCCCAGGTCTTATGCGCATAGTGGCGCTGGTAGCGCGTTTCAAGCAGGTGCATCTGCACGCGGCTGTCCCGCCGCCGCGCCCAATCACAAGCGCGCAGTATCAGCGCGTCGCTGCACCACTGACCGCCGGCCGGACTGACCTGAATATGAACCCGGTGCTTCGAGATGTCGTGGAAAGCGGCGTAAAGATCATCGAGCATATCGAAATAGGACTCTGCGCTCAGGTCGATGCGGTCTGCAGCGTCAAACTCCCCGCGCAACTCAGGCGGCAGCGACGCAAGGAAGCGTTCGCGCTCGGTGTAGACCAGCATATTCTGGTCGATGATGGGCGGGTGCATGGCGACGCGAAGGCCGGCGTCTCGATAGCCGCGGATCGCCTCCGGGATCTCCGCCGGCATCCCCGCCCAACTGCCCGGGTTGTGGCTGTGCGCCACGCCCGTCACGCCGCTTCGCAGCAGCAGTAAGCCGGAATGGAGCGCTGCGAGATAAGGCGGGATCTGCGGCAAACTCAGCAAAGTGGGAAGCCAGACTTCCAAGAAGTCATCCGGGACGCCAAGCGCCAAAGTGCCAATCGCCCGCCCGTGATCGTGGGCGTTGGTGAAAGCGGGGCTGAGGATGCTGCTGTCGCCGCCCGCAAGCTCCACATCCGGATAGCGGGAGAGGAGATCTGCTAACTTGCCCGCGGCGATTATGCGATCACCATCAATGCAGATAGCGTGATCCGCTTTGGCTTCGCCATTGAGCAGCGTGTAGCGCGCCTGGACGATCTGCGGCATCAGGCGAAGAGACCGGCTTGCTGACCGCCGTCGATCACGAAGATCTGGCCCGTGACCATCCTGGCGGCGTCCGAAGCCAGGTAGACCGCCATTTCGGCGACATCATCGGCGCTGATCAAGCCCGGCAAGGGTTGATAACCCGCCAGAAAAGCATCGCGTTCACTTGGCGGAAAACCTTCGTTGAGGGGCGTGTCGACATAACCGGGGCAGATCACGTTGCAGCGGATTCGGTCATGAGCGTAGTCGAGGGCGATGGAGCGCGTCAAATTGATGACGCCCGCTTTCGCGACCGAGTAAGCGGCTTTGTTCTTGGCGGCGCGGATGCCGAAGCTGCCGGCGGTATTCAAGATGCAGCCGCCGCCTGCCTCGATCATCAAGGGAATCGAGGCTTTCACGCACAGGAAGACCGACTTGAGATTGATGTTCAGGCATTCGTCCCAGTCGGCTTCGCTGATATCGCCGACGGGACCGGAGGGGCTGATGCCGGCGTTGTTGAAGAGGACATTGGGGACGCCGAGCTGGCTGACCGTCCGCTCGATCATGCGCTCTACATCGGCAGCGCGGGAGACATCAGCTTGAACGGCGACTGCCGTCCCGCCCGAATCCGCGATGCTCTGCGCCACCGCTTCGGCTTTGGCCGGGCTGCGATTGACCACAGCGACTTTGGCGCCTTCGCGGGCGAAGGCCAAGCAGCTGGCCGCGCCGATGCCTGAACCGCCGCCGGTGACCAGTATGACCTTGTCGCGTAATCTCATGTCGCCTCCGCCATTTGGGACCCGGCACATCCATGAAAATTTCTGATTGGGGGCGGCACAAGGGTCGCGTAGACACTGATCGTCTGTCGCCCTACAATTCGACTCATGTTTCGCCGTTAATCCAGCATCCAGCCGCCATCAACGAAAATCATCTCGCCGGTGATATAACGCGATTCATCGGAGGCGAGGAAGAGCGCCAGGTCGGCGACATCTTCCGGCAGTCCCAAGCGGCGGAGGGGGATGCGGTTCGTCGCCCAATTCTCGTTGTCTTCCTGGCTGGGCAGCATGGGCGTATCAATGATGCCGGGCGCCATCGAGTTGGCGCGGATGCCGCGCGGTCCATATTCCAGAGCGATGCAGCGCGTCAATGCCGCGACTGCGCCTTTGGTCGTGCAATAGGCGGATGAATCGACGAAAGCCACAGCCGCGCCGATGGACGCCAGATTGATGATCGAACCTGCTATCTCCCGCTCCAGCCAATGGCGAATGACGATCTGGGAGGCCAGGAAGACGCTGCGCACGTTGATATCCATGATGCGGTCGTATTGCTCGTCGCTGGTCTGCTCGAAGGGCGCGTTGAAGAAGATGCCGGCGTTGTTAACCAGCACATCGATCATGCCGAATCGGGCGATGCCGGCGTCGACCAGCCCCTGCACTTGATCGCGCTGGGAAACATCGACGCGCTGGTTCAGCGTAGCGACCCCGTGTGATTCAGTTTCCGCCGCGACATCGCGCAAGCTTTCCAGATTCAAATCGCAGAGAACAAGATCCGCCCCTTCAGCCGCGAAGCGCCGGGCGATCGCTTTTCCGATGCCACGCGCGGCGCCGGTGATCAGCGCGGTCTTGCCCGCTAGACGTCCCATGCTCAACTCGTTTCGATATAGGCGATGATCTCGCCGACCGGAATCTCGTCGTCGACTTCGCAGCCGATCTCCATGACGACGCCGGCGGCGGGCGCTTCCAGCTCTGTGCTCACCTTCTCCGTTTCGATGAGCACGATGGGATCGCCCTCGGCGACGCTGTCCCCTTCGGCCACCAGCCACTCGACGATCAAGCCGACCGCCATCGTCATCCCGAATTTCGGCATATATACCGGCTCAAGCGTCACGTTAAGTTCCTTTCGCTTTGACTGTTACACAGCGCTCGGCGATGCTTCGACACATTTTTACCACCGAGGGCACAGAGGTGATAGAGGGCACAGAGTTTTTCCTGGACGACCAAGCTATTTCTCGTCAACACGCGTCACTCAAACGTCCGACGGACAGCGGCGATCACATCGTCGGCTGAGGGCAGGACGGCTTTTTCCAAAACCGGGCTGAAGGGCATGGGCACGTCTCTATTGTTGACGCGCTGGACCGGCGCTTTCAAGCTGTGGAAGGCTTCTTCGGCGACGGTGGCGGCCCACTCGCTGGCAGCGCTGCAAGTCGGGAAGCTCTCATCGACGGCGACGAAGCGTCCGGTCTTGGCGACGCTTTGCAACACGGCGTCTTTGTCCCAGGGCGAGAGCGTCCTCAGGTCGATAACCTCGGCTTCAATGCCCTCTTTCGCCAGCTTGTTGGCGGCGCTCAAGGCGGTATGAACCGCCGAGCCGACAGCACAGATGCTGACATCGTCGCCCGCCCGTTTGATATCCGCCACGCCCAGCGGCACAAGATACTCGTCATCGGGCACATCGCCGCGTTTGCCGCCCAGCGAGAGCGAGTTCAGGAAAACGACCGGGTTGTCATCGCGAATCGCCGATTTCAGCAGCCCTTTGGCGTCATAAGGTGTGCTGGGCAAGACGACTTTGATCTGCGGCATGTTCATGAAGAATTGATGCACGGACTGGCTGTGATGATGCCCAGCGCTGCTGCCCGCCCCGTTCTGCGTCATGAAGACGACCGGCACATTGGTCTGCCCGCCATACATATAGCGCATGGCGCCGGCTTGATTGGCGATCTGGTCGAAAGCCAGGAACAGGAAGGTGCCGAACATCAAGTCGACGACCGGGCGCAAACCGGTGACCGCCGCGCCGATGCCCGCCCCCGCCACGCCCAACTCGGATATGGGCGTATCAATGACGCGCTTGTCGCCGAATTCGGCATGCAAGCCGCGCGTACCGGCGAAGACGCCGATGCGCACATCCTCGCCGATGAGCAGCACATTCGGGTCGCGGCGCATCTCTTCGGCGAAGGCTTCCTGGATAGCGGCGATATATGTCTTACGCGGCACTTGGCTTGTCCATTTGCTCTGTCGCGCAGTTATACCCAGAGATCTTCGGTGATGGAATCGACTTCCGGCAGTGGGCTTTCACGCGCGAATTCGACCGCCTCTTGCACGTCTCGGCTGATGCTCTCGTCAAGGCTTTCCAGTTGGTCAGCGGGTATCAAGTCCGCCTCGATGACGTGCGTATGCAGCAGGTGCAGCGGGTCCTTGGCGCGCGCCGCAGCCAACTCCGATTCTATGCGGTATTGCTGGCCGGCGAGAAAAGCTTCTTCGCCCTCGGCATGGCCGCCGCTGCGATGGGTCTTGGCTTCTATGAGCGTCGGTCCCTCACCGCCGCGTGCGCGCTCGACGGCCGCTACGGCGACGCGGTACATCTCCAGCGCGTCAGTACCATCAGCGATGACGCCAGGAATGCCGTAGCCAGCAGCGCGGTCGGCGATGTCCTCGATATTCATCGCCTGCGTCGCCGGGGTGAACTCGCCGTACTGGTTGTTCTCGCAGACGAAGATGACGGGCAGGTTCAGCGCCGAAGCGAGGTTGAGTGATTCATGGAAGCTGCCTTCGTTGGCGGCGCCATCGCCGAAGAAGCAGGCCGAGACGCGCTCGCCCCCGCTGTACCAGGCGCTCAAGCCAGCGCCGACAGCAATCGGCATGCCCCCGCCGACGATGCCGCAAGCGCCGAGCATGCCGATGTCGAAATCGGCGATGTGCATCGAGCCGCCCTTGCCCTTGCAGTAGCCGGTCGCCTTGCCGAATAGCTCCGCCATCATGCGCTTGATATCACCGCCTTTGGCGATGACGTGACCGTGGCCGCGGTGGGTGCTGATGATGGTGTCTTCATCGGTGAGGGCGGCGCAGACTCCGGCGGCCACCGCTTCCTCGCCGATGTAGAGATGGACGAAGCCGGGCAGCTGCCCTTGCTTGAAGAGTTTGCCGACCTCTTCCTCGAAGCGGCGGATGCGCAGAACCCGCGTGTAGATATCGAGGATGGTGTCGATCGGGATATCGCGGTGCTGCATTGCGCCTCCTTAGGTCAACAGGGCTTCAGCGGTCAGAGCCAGCGTTTTGGTCGCCTTGATGATTTGCGCTGTATCAATGCACTCATCGACCATGGGCCAACTGGGAATATAGCCCGGTCCGTATTCGACGCAACTGATGCCGACGCCTTTGAAGTGGCAGGTATCGGCGGTGGCGCCAATGCGATGACCCGCGCCGATATTCGGCTGCGCGCCTGCCACTTGCGTATGCGCTTCGACCAACGCCCGAACCAGCGGCGAGTCGACGGGCGTGGCGTCGCGGGCCGGCATGTTGGGCTGCTGTTCGCTCAGTGGGATGACAAGATCGTAATCGAAGTCAGGATCGCAGGATTTGATCTGCTCGAGGCGGGCGCGCATATCCTCGCGGACGCTCGCTTCGCTCATGCCCGGGATAATGCGCAGGTCGAAACTCAGGGTCGTCGCGTCCTGATAGTGCTCGATGTTGCGCAGCGCCATCGACGGATAGCCGGGGATGAGCGGATGCGGCTCATAGCGCAGCCAGCCGCCGTCGGCTCTCGATGGAATCTGCACATAAGAGGGGCTGAAGGCGTCGATGACCAAGGCGGCTTTTTCGATTGGGTTGATGTAGGGGACGCGGTGCTTGAATTCGCCGAGGACACGGATCAGGCCTTGCACGTAACCGACGGAGATGAGGCCCACATCCAGATTCCCCGCTTCGGTCACGACGCAGTAATCGGGGCGGCAGCCGCTTTCGATGAGATGCAGAGCGCCCACTCCGCCGCCGGTCTCGGCGACGACGCAAGCGAGAATGAGATCGCCTTTGAGCGGCAGCCGCGAGCGGCGCATAGCTTCGCCCGCCATCAGGATGGAAGCCAAGCCGGCTTTCATATTCAGCGCGCCCAAGCCATAAATTTTCCCGTCGACCATTTCCCCGCCGAAAGGATCGTAGCGCCATTGATCGCGGCGGAAGACATCGCCGTTCCAATCGCTGGTATCGCTGTGGCCGCAGAGCATGAGCGAAGGACCGCCGCCGTCGCCGCGGAGCCTGCCAATCGCCTGATGCGTGACGCCGCCAGCGCGCAAGGGGACTTCCTGCAAGTCAACTTCATAACCGCGCGCGCCCATCCAGTCGGCCAGCCAGCCGCCGATTTCCGATTCCCGCCAGAGGAAGGAAGGGATGCGTATCAACTGCTGTGTGAGTTCGATGGGTTCCTGATCCCGGATGTGGTCGAGTAGCGCGGACATCGTCACTCGCCATCGTCCGCCACTGCCCAGACGTCAAAGCCGACCTGCGCGCCGCCCCAGAGCTCCTTGACGCCGATGGTGTTGCGCGTTGGGTAAGGCGGGCGGAAGTAATCGCGACAGATGGCGTCCATATCGGCGAAGCGCTTGATGTCGGTCAACGAGACGTTGACGCGGATGACGCGGTCCATGGAGCAGCCGGCCGCTTCCAGCACGGCTTTGATGTTATCCAAAGCTTGCCGGACCTCGGCTTCGAAGCCGCCGGTCGTCACCCCGGAGCCGTCGGGCAGCGTGCCGAGAAAGCCTGAACTGATGATGAGCGGGCCGTGGCGCAGCGCTTGGCTGTAGGCGCTGGTGGGGAGGGGGGCTGCCTCGGACAGGATCGGTTCCAGGGCGGTCATCGTTCAAGCTCCGTTCAGCGAGTTGCCGCCGGTCTTGTCGCGCGCTTGTGCCAGATAGTTGTAGATCGTGGAGCGGCTCAAGCCGAGTTCTTCCGCGATGAGCGTAACCGCTCTCTTGACTTGGAAGGCGCCTTTTTCATCCAAGCGGGCGATGAGATCGATCTTGTCTTCTTTGGACATGATAGGCAGCTCGGCGTCCATCTCGCTGACGGCCTCGCGCAGGACGGTATGAATGGTGCGCTGAATGTCATCGGAGAGGGTTTCGCTGACCTCGGCGCCGGCATCGAGAGCCAAGAATTCGCTCAGAAAGCGCTGGAAGCCGGCGAAGATACCGATATCGAGGTTGATGCAGAGGGCGCCGTAAGCGCTGCCGTCATCGGCGCGCAGGAACATGGTGCAGGATTTCATATTGCGGCCGTTGGGCAGGAAGGTCTGATAATTGTAGAAGTCTCGCACGGTGTTGCCGTTGCGCGCTTGCGTCAGCAGCAAGTCAGTGGCGGCGCCGCCGACTTTGCGCCCGCTGATATTGCCTTCGATGTGGATGATGGAATGCTCGAGATCGCTGAAATCGTGGATGACGACCTCGCAGTATGGCGTGAAGAGTTTGGCGATGCCGACCGACATCTGCTTGAGCAAAGCGAAGGTCGCCTGTTTATCTGATGTGTCGATGGCTTGGAGCAGGGTCATTGGAGGCGTTTCTTCGCAGTGCAGCACTTCCGAATGATTTGAGAGCGGCGAGTATTTGCAATTCGGCGCAGCGTGATAAACAATAGTTCCAAGAATTATACAAAGTGTAAAGAGACTGTGCAAACTATGGTGGATGAGGCGAGCGGCCGATTCTAGCCCCTCCCCCAGCCCCTCCCCACTGAATTGGAGAGGGGAGCGCTATACCGAGAATCTAAGTCAGGCAGGTGGTACATGTCAGCGAAGGCTAGCTCTGCCAAGGATAGTCGGCGCAAATCAGGCGATGTGCTGTATACGCAGAAGGGACCGCCGACGCTCGATGAGATGACGGGACCGGAAGTCGAGGGGGCGCTGAAGCGGAGTGATGTGCTGCTGCTGCCGGTGGGCGCGACCGAGGCGCATGGCGCGCATCTGCCGTTGGGCACGGATTCCTTCGAGGCGCGGGAGAATTGCCGGCGGGCGGCCTTAAAGCTGGAAGAGATGGGCTGCCCGGTCATCATCGGTCCGGTCATCCCCTTCGGCACATCAAGTTTTCATCTGGGCTTCGCCGGCACGATCAGCTTGAGTTCGCAAACGTTGATCAGCCTGCTGACGGAGGTTTGCCTGAGCCTGTATCAGACCGGCTTCCGCAAGTTCGCGCTGGTGCACGGGCATGACGGCAACTTGCCTGCCATGATGGTGGCGGCGCAGGACCTGGTCGATCAGACGCCGGACGCCCAGGCGATGGTGCTGAACTGGCTGACGCCGCTGAGCAAGGTCTATCATGCGATTCAAACCTCGAAGAAGCAGGAAGGGCATGGCGGCGAGGGCGAGACGGCCCGCATCCTGGTGACGCATCCGGAACTGGTGAAGCTCGACCGGGCGGTGAAGCATCACGTGCCGCCGGAGGACATGCGCAAGATTCAGGGACCGGAACATATCAAGACCGGCGGCGGCATCTTTTACGCGACGCGGCGCTACAAGGATCATACGCCATACGGGCACATCGGCGACCCGGCGCTGGCGAGCGCGGAGACCGGGAACAAGGGTTACGATGTCATCGCCGAGTGGCTGGCGCAGGTCATCGCCCGGGATTACTTCGGGAAAGATGTTGATCCGAATGCAGCGCTGCGGACGGAGGAGTGATCCGTCTCGAATACTCTCTGCGCAGTCGCGGTTCTACATTACGTGAACAAATTTACAATGTATTCCGACATCACGTGCCGAGCGCGGGCGTGGCGCTCTCCTTCCTTCTCGAAGTTCTTGTTGGTGTCGGCGGTCAGTGTCCACCAAAACGGGTCAAGATCAGGGAAAGGAGGTCGGGGTGAAGGCCATACACGAACATTTGATCTACCATTGCCCGCCAACCCATGATAAAATATCCTCATCCGCACATTAACAACCGCATAGCCCAGACCGCTGCCTCTCCGTTTCCGTTATTTCCCGTACAAAAATATTTTCCATTTACGGGAAAATTCCGAGAAATATCCGAATCGCCCCCACCCACATTGGCGGAAAAAACTTTCACCTCCGCCAACGCCAATCGTACTCCTTTTCCCCCACAACCCCCGCCACTACTCGCCTGCAGCATTGGCAGAATCGCCAAATCCATTGGCGCAATCCCGGCAAATCCGCGCCAACCTCCCCTCGCTCTTCCTGGGATACCCGCCATCGTGACGGCGCTAGCGGGCTTGGGCTGGGCCAGATCGCCGGATTTTTGACAGGCGAGCGCTACGCGTTATAATCACATGAACGCTGGACACTTTGTAGATTATCTGTACACAATGTGCAAAGCGTCGGCGGAGCTGGCAGACGTTATAAATGGCTGGTCATAGACAGGAGAAAGGTTTTTGAAAATGTTCAGATCGCGTTTAGTGGGCAAAGTGCTACTAGTTCTATTGCTGCTCCTCAGCTTGGGGACGGGGACGGCGCAAGACCCGCAATACGGCGGGACCTTGGTATTTGGCGCCGAATCGATGGGCGATTCCTTCGATATCGGCTTCTGGCATGGCTTCGGCGGCGTACATGTGATCGACTCGATCGGCGAGGGTTTGGTCCGCGCCGATTTCGAGAATGGCGGGGCGCTGCCCGGCTTGGCCGAATCCTGGGAGATATCCGATGACGGCCTGGTCTATACCTTCCACATCCGCGAAGGCATGAGCTTCCATGATGGCGAGCCGGTCACCGCCGGCGCGATCGTGCGCAGCATGACGCGACCGATCAACCCCGACGACCCGAGCTATATTGACGGCATGTATATGTATGCCAACCAAGGCACGGGCAACTGGGAATCGATCGAGGCGGTTGATGACCACACTATCGTCCTGACATTGATCGAGCCGAATGCGACGCAACTGATGGTCTTCTCGCGGCCCGATGGCGTCATCATCAGCCCGAAGGCGCTGGACGAGTATGGCGCCGAGGTGGGCTTGAATATGGCGGCGGCCGGACCCTTCAAAATTGAACGTTTCGTGCCCGGTCAGGAAGCGGTCTTGGTCGCCAATGAAGATTATTGGGCGGGACGGCCCTATGTTGACCGGGTCGTGATCCGCGCCTTCCCTGATGAAGCGGCGATCCTGGCGGCGCTCGAAGCGGGCGAGATTGACGTGACGCTATACGCGCCTTTCACAGCCGTGCCGCGCTTGCAGGCATCCGACCACGTCCGCGTCGAAGTTGGCGCGCCCCTGGTAAACCTCTTTGCCGGCGCCAACGTGGCTATAGCGCCGCTGGATAATCTGCATGTCCGCCTTGCCATCAATAACGCGCTGGATCGTGAGGTGCTGATTGAAGCCGGCCTTAACGGTTTCGCCGAAATGCCCGCCAGCTTGATAGGTCCGCTGGACCTCGGCTTTGACGAAGCGGGGCGCGATGTTAGCGTATACGATCCCGAAAGCGCCCGCGCCCACCTGGAAGCCTCCGGGCTGGAGCTTCCGGTTTCGCTGGAATTGGCTTTCGAGAACAATCGTTTCTGGCCTCAACTGGCGGAACTGATTGAGGCGGATCTGGAAGCGGTAGGCTTCGATGTCACGCTTGACCGCCTGGATACCGGGTCATTCTGGGGCAAGGTCGGCGACGGGGCAACACAACTGAGCATCAACCAGCGCTCGACCTTCGTGCCCGACCCGCATGGCAAGGCAATTCTGATGGCGCGGGCCGGCGCCGAGGGCAGCCAGACCCAGCATCAGGCGCTGGAAGCCGCTGACGAGATCGACGCCCTGATAACAGCTGGCATCACCACGGCTGTCCCCGAAGAGCGCGCGGCGATCTACCAAGAGTTCCAAGCCTTGATGCTGGAGCAAATGCCGTACATCTACATCGGCTATCTGACGCCGCCGATCTTCGTCAACCAGCGTGTGCAGAACGTAGAAACATACGGCACGGCCGGCGGGCGCATCAACTTGCGCGGGACCTGGCTTTCGGAATAGTCGGCGTCTAAATCACGACTGATGGTATGGCTTCTCCCAAAGCGGGAGGAGCCATATTTGCTTTTGGGCCCGGTAAACTACTAGACTAGGCGCAGCCCTGAAGTCGATGTGAGAACGGCGCAATTTGCGACAGGAGAAGAGTGCCTTGACGCGGATCGGCGCGCTTTGGCGGCGGTATGACATTGCCCTCGTCGGCGGCGCCGTCTTCGCGTTCATTCTGCTCATCACGATATTTGCCTCGCTGGTCGCGCCTTACGACCCGATGGGACGGGATATCAAGAATCGCTTCGCGCCGCCATCGTCAGCCAACGTTTTCGGCACGGATCAATTGGGGCGTGACGTCCTGTCCCGTGTGATTTACGGCGGGCGTCCCATTCTCTCGGCGAGCTTCAGCGCGGTTGCCGCGGCGCTGGCTTTCGGCATCGTGATTGGCGTGGCCGGGGGGTATATCGGCGGTCCCCTGGATACAGCGCTGATGCGCCTGATGGACGTCATGTTGAGTTTCCCCTCGATACTGCTGGCGATACTGATTGTGGCGACCTTGGGCGTGGGCCAGCTCAATGTAACCGTGGCGATAGGCTTCTCGATGGCGCCGATTTTTGCCAGATTGGCGCGCTCGATTGTGATTACACTCGTGCATGAGGAGTATGTGGCAGCGGCGCGCTCACTGGGGGCGGCAGACCTGCATATCATTTGGCGGCATATCCTGCCGAATATGCTGCCGCCGATCATCGTGCAAGCCTCGGCGATGCTGGCGGTGGCGATAGGCACGGCCTCGGCGCTGAACTTCATCGGCTTAGGCGTCGAACCCGGCACGCCCGATTGGGGCATGATGGTGGCCGAAGGTCAGCGCCTGATATTCGACGCGCCGCATGTGCCGCTCTTCCCCGGACTGGTGATTACGGTCACGGTGCTCAGCGTGAATTATATGGGCGATGGCTTGCGGGATCACCTCGACCCGAAGCTGCGCCAACAGAGTGTTTGAACGGTCGCGGGAATGGTCCAGTATTTTCTCAGGCGTGTAATCTGGCTGCCGGTCGTGATCTGGGCGGTGAGCAGCATGACCTTTCTGGCGCTGCGGATCGTGCCGGGCAATCCGATTCAAACGATTCAGAACCAGGTGATGGACCGGGGGCAGCTAGCGGAAGTGGAGGCGGTCTGGGGCTTGAACCGGCCGATCAGCGAGCAGTATGTCAGCTTTCTGTCGCGGCTGGTTCGCGGTGATCTGGGCTTGTCAATGAGCAGCGGCGTGCCCATCCGCCGGATGATATTCGAGCGCATGCCGCCGACGATCGAACTGGCGGTGGTTTCGCTGGTGATTAGCAGCGGGCTGGGTGTGCTGGCGGGGGTGGCATCGGTGACGATAGGCAACCGCGCGGTCGATATTGGCATGCGGACGCTATCAATATTGGGCTTGTCCTTGCCGATCTTCTGGGTGGGCATCATGTTGATCATCCTGTTTTCAGTCCACTTGCGCTGGACGCCGACCAACGGGCGCATCGGACCCGGTGTGGATTATGAAGTCATCACGAATTTCATGTTCTTCGACCTGGCGGTAACGGGCAATTGGGAGGCCTATCGCAGCTACCTGCGGCATCTGGTATTGCCCGGCGTGACCATCGGCTTGACCTCGGCCGGCTTTGTCGCGCGGCTGACACGCTCGGCGATGTTGGAAGTGATGGGCTCGGATTATGTCCGCACGGCGCGGGCGAAAGGTTTGTACGAACGTGATATCATCTGGAAACACGCCATGCGCAATGCCTTGCTGCCGATCGTCACCTTGCAAGGCTTGCAGTTCGGCGCGATTTTGGGCGGCGCGGTGATAACGGAACGAGTCTTTTCCTACCCCGGAATGGGAACCTGGCTATTGGATGGCATCCTCGAGCGCGATTATTCGGTCGTTCAGGGCGGCATCATATTCGTCGCTTTGGCTTATGTGGTGATGAATATGCTCGTGGACATGCTCTATCATGTGATCGACCCGCGCTTGCGGACGCCGACTTAGCGCTTGCCCGGCCAAGCCAGCGAAGCGAGATTCAACTGCTGCATTTGTTGCACAAATAGACCTGAAGTATACTAAAAGTTGCACGAAGAATTCCTTCGTGCAGTTACAGTCGACGGAGCGAATACCTATGGCTGCAGCGACTTCTTCAGCCGAAAGCCCAGCGGGGAGCGGCATCAGCGGAAATATGCGGTTCGTGCTGCGCGGATTGGTCGTGGCGGTGATCGTCGCCGTCATCATGTCCCTGGGCAATGTGAACATCGGCGCGATCGGTCAAGGGCTGGCTTACGCGCTGGCTGGCGTCACAGTTTATATGACCTTCCGCGTCTTGGGCTTCGTCGACTTGACGGTGGATGGCGCCTTTCCCATCGGCGCGGCGACTTGCGCGGTGCTTATCGTGAGCGGCCAAAGCCCGGAGGTCGCGATAGTGGCGGCATTCGTCACCGGGGCGCTGACCGGGCTGGCGACCGCCTTGATCGACATAATCTTCAAAATCGAGGGTTTGCTGGCGAGCATTATTGTCATCACCGCCGCTTATACGGTTACGCTGCACATCATGGGCGGCAAGAGCAATGTCCCGCTCCTGGGCCAAGAAACGCTTATAAGCCGTTACTCGCGTGATTTTCGCAGTTGGCTGGTCGAGCAATTCGGCGATCAAATGCGCCGGCAATCGACCAACTTGTTGGAGATTATGCTCTTCGGCCTGATCGTCATCCTTGTGCTTCTGATCCTGTACTGGTTTTTGCGGTCCGAGATCGGCCTGGCGATACGGGCGACGGGCAAGAACCCGCAGATGGTCCGCGCGACCGGCTTGAACCACAATTTGATGATCGCGATCGGCCTGATGACGGCGAATGGCTTGGCGGGGGTCTCGGGCGCCTTGGTTGCGCAGCAGTTCGGATTTGCCGATGTAAGTCTGGGTTTCGGCTTGATCGTGCGTGGTTTGGCGGCGGTGATCATTGGCGAGGTTTTGCTGCGGCCGCGGTCGGTGGGCCAACTGCTGGTGGCGGCGACTGTAGGCATGTTGATCTTCGACATATCGCGCGCCTGGATCTTCAGCGCGCTGGACCTGCCCACGACTGATATTCAGTTCGTCAGCGCCTTGGTCGTCTTGGCGGCGTTGGGCGCGCCGAAGCTGTATGACCGCTGGAAGAGCTACAGGCAGAGACATAGCGGCTAGGGAAGACCATGCTTTCACTCGACCATGTAACGGTAACTTTCAACGAAGGCACGCCGAATGAGGTGCGGGCTTTGCAAGACCTGTCCTTATTCGTGGAGGACGGCGAATTCGTAACGGTGATCGGCTCCAACGGCGCCGGCAAGAGCACCCTCTTCAATGTGATTTCGGGGGCGGTGGAGGCCAAGGCCGGTCACATCGAGTTGGACGGACAGAACATCACTTACTGGCCCGAATATCGCCGGTCCTATGACATCGGCCGCGTCTTCCAAGACCCGCGACTTGGCACCTGCCCCGGCTTGACGATCCGCGAGAACCTGTCTTTGGCGGCGATTCATGGCCGCCGCGCCGGCTTTCGCCGCGATGTGAAGAAAGCGGAAGAAGCCTGGTTCATCGAGCAATTGTCCCAGCAGCAACTGGGCCTGGAGACCCGCCTTGACGCCGATGTCGCCTTGCTGAGCGGCGGGCAGCGGCAGGCGATTACACTGGCGATGGCGACCTTGACCCAGCCGAAACTGCTGCTGCTCGATGAGCATACCGCGGCGCTGGACCCCAACGCGGCCGAGCAGGTCATCGCCTTAACCCAGGAACTGGCCGAAGCGCAGGATCTATGCGTCGTGATGATAACGCATAGCATGCAGCAGGCCTGCGATTTGGGCGACCGCGTGATCATGATGAATCGGGGCCAGATAGTGTTCGAAATTGCTGGAGAAGAGCGTAAGAATCTTAGACCGGCGGATCTGATCGATCGCTTTCATTCCTTGCAAGACGGAACCGAACTCTCTGACGCGCAATTGCTCGGTTAGGCGCGAGCCGTCGAGGTCGAGCCGCGCCCAAGCGCGATTGTGTTGCGGAGAAGCAAATAAGCAAAGATACATCTGATAGGAATGGCGTCTGCTGAACCCTAAACAGGGAGGGTCGACATTATGAAGAATGCTGTGCTGTTTATCATCGCGATGTCCTTGCTGTTCACGGGGACCTCGATAGCACAGAACGATGACAAGCCGACGGTCGCGTTTTTGAAATGGGGGGACTTGAATACGGTCGCCTTAGCGGAAAAAGGCGTTCTGGATATGTTGCAGGCTTATGGCTTTATCAACGAGGAAGAGCGCGCGCTCATCAGTCAAGAGAAATCCTTCAATGGCGAAAAGATCAATATCATCTATGGCGATGCCCTTTTTGACCGGGCGCAAGCCAACGTCATTATTGAAGAGGCGATTGATCAAGACGCGGACGTCCTGGTCACGTTCACCACCGCGCTAACGCAGATTGCCGCCTACGCCATCGCCGATTTTAGCGACCCGCCGGCGCTCATTTTCAGCCTGGTGTCGGGGCCCTATATCACCAAGATCGCCGATGCCTCTTGTGTCAAACCGGATCATGTCACCGGCACCCGCCCGGTAACCAATTACGAAGACATTGTGCCGCTGGTGCTGATGCAAGACCCGAACATGAAAGTGGTCGGCACAATCTACTCGCCGGACCAGCGAGCCAGCGAAGTGGGCGCCGGTCGGATAAAGCAAATCGGCGAGTCGCTGGGGCTGACCGTTGAAGTCGATTCGATCATGGCAGCGCCGGACCTGTATCATGCGGTCGAAAGCCTGGTGGACCGAGGCGCAGAGGCCATCATCATTCCGATTTTTACATTTTCGGGGTTTCCTCTGCTCATGACATTGTCTTACGACTATGGCATACCGGTGTTCTTCTCGGCGCCGCCAGTCGCCTACCGCGGGGGGACGGTCGGCGGGGGCTTCTACGGCATTTATGGGCAAGGCGTGATTGCCGGCCGCATGCTGACCGGGCATCTCAACGGCGATATTGATATCGCCGAAATCGGCATCTTCGAAAGTGACGACTTCGGCTACGCCGTCAATCTTGATACTGCTGACCTGCAAGGGGTAGAAATCTCACAAATGCTCCTGGACGGCGCCGAGTTCGTCGTCGAAAACGGGGAAACGGCGCAAGGCGTCATCGCGCAATATCCTGAGGTCAATATCACCCTGCCGGACATGACCTTGGAGGAGCGCCGCGCCGCTGATCTGGCATTCCTCGCCGGGCTTGAATGCACAGCAGAGATGATCGCCGAGCAGCAGGCAGCGTTAGCAGCGAGCCAGTAGCGCAAGCGTCTCTTGTGATAGGGTGAGAAGAGTAGCGTCACATTGAGGCGCTATCGGAAGAATATCCAACGATGGGGGGTAACTCATGAACATAAGATTGCTGGCCGGACTTCTGATGGCGCTGCTTTTGCTCACGGCGCCGGCCTTGGCGCAAGATGGCGCGAAACCGACGATCGCCTTTCTGCGTTACGCCGGAACCGCCCCGGTCGCGGAGGCTACCGCCGGCCTTCTCGACTCGCTGGAAGCATACGGATATCTGTCATCGGCAGAGCGCGCCGCGCTAAATGAATCGTTTGATCTAAATGGTGAAAAAATAGATCTTCTCTATAGGGATGCCGGCTTCGACCTTCCATCGGTCAATCTGATGGTCGAGGAAGTGCTCGACAAGGGGGCGGACGCTATAGTGACCATCACGACGCAAGTGGCGCAAATCGCCGTGAATGCGACCCGCGACCTGGAAGACCCGCCTGCGATTCTCTTCAGCCTGGTTACCACACCCTTCGGCACCGGGATCGCGGATTCCACCTGTATCAAGCCCGATCACGTAACCGGGACGCAGCCGGTAATGTCGTTTGAAGACTATGTGCCCCTCGTGCTGGTTCAAGATCCGGATATCAAAGTCATAGGCACGATCGAAACACCGGACCAACCTACAAGTATTCTCGGCACAAGGCTTATCAAAGGGATTGGCGAATCGCTTGGCTTGACGGTCGAGGTCGCTTCCGCCATTACGCCGGCCGACTTGAATGTCGCGACGGAATCCCTCTTGAACAAGGGCGTAGAGGCCATTGTACTGTCCGTCAATCCGCTGACATTACAGGGTACGCCTGCCCTGATTCAGTTGACGGCGGAATACGGTATACCCCTGTATGCCCCGATCATACAGCAAGTCTATCGCGGTGTGACGGTTGGCGCGGGCTTCCACAGCTTTTATGAAGAGGGAGTGATTACGGCTAGAATCCTACATGCCCATCTCGCTGGCGAAATGGACATCGCGGACATCGCCATCAATCAGTCACGCAGCTTTGGCATAGCTTTAAACCTTGATACAGCGACCGCTCAAGGCATCGAAATCTCGGACGACTTGCTGGCGAAGGCGAACTTTGTGATCGAGGATGGAGAACGTTCCGAAGGCATGGCATCGGATGTGGATGCCGCGAAAATGGTGCTGCAAGACATGTCTCCAGAGGAACGCCGCGCCGCTGATCTCGAATTCCTCGCCGGGCTCGAATGCACGGCGGAGATGATAGCCGAGCAGCAGGCTGCGCTCGATGCCGCCAGCGAATAGCGCCACAGCAAGCGCATAACCGTAAATCGAGGGCGGTCGCTACAGATCGTCCTCTTTTGTTTCCGCCGTGATCGGCTTTTGCAATTCGCGTCTGTTTTTATGATATGATGAGAAAGGTAATATCTCACTAAAGTACGCTTGTCGATGAGAAGCACAAAGATGGAGGATAACCTATGTACACAAGAATGCTGATCGGACTTCTGCTAGTGGCGCTTCTAGTGGCTGGGCCAGCGCTGGCGCAAGCTGATGAAACGCCGACGATCGCTTTCCTGCGATATCGGGCCAGCGGTACAGAAGATATCGCTAAACCCGGTATATGGGATGTCTTGCAGGCTCATGAGTTGATTTCGCCATCCGAGCGCGAACTGCTGGATATGAACGAAGATCTGAACGGCGAGCATATCAACGTCTTTTGGCGGGACGCGGCAAGCGACGTAACCAACATCAACGCGATGGTGGAGGAGACGCTGGATCGCGGCGCCGACATTCTTCTGACTTTTTCAACGCCGGTAACCCAGATTACCGCAAACATCACAAAGGAGATGGAAGACCCGCCGGTTCTGCTCTTCGCCATCGTCAGC
>JAPOYU010000081.1 GCA_026706395.1 Chloroflexota bacterium | reverse complement strand
GCACATGCCGTGCTGGATCGTATCGCGCCGCGTCATCTCCTCGTCCGTCAGCGCGTCAATCAATGCCCCGACCGCCTCATGCTCGATCCTTATCAGACGCAGGGCTTCCTCCCGCTTGATCGTCGCTTGCATAAGCGTTCTCCTTCAGTTGTTTCAACTTGAGTTTACTTAATACTCGCGAACAAACGTAGCCTGCTTGCGCCCTTGTCGCAATAAGCAGCCCATAGAACAGTTTGACACCTCATGGCGCTTTTCTCTGTGCTCTCTGTGTCTCTATTGTGAATCCCCCTGTACCCTTCACTCATGAAGCGCTACACTCTATACCATATTCGCCTGCAAGAATACGATACAGTCCAATGCTCGATGCCAGCCTCAGCGCCGAAGACGTCCGCGCCATCGCCGACTTGGCGCGCCTGGAATTGAGCGATGACGAAGTCGCCTTATACCAGCAGCAGCTCTCGGCCATCCTGGGCTACTTCCAGAAACTGCAGGAACTCGACACTTCGCATATCGACCCGACGTCTTCTGTCTTGCCCTTGACCAACGTCATGCGCGCTGATGAAGCCGAATCGCCGCTGCCGGTGGATGATGTTGTCGCCAACGCCCCCGATAGCGACGGCGAGCAGTTCCGCGTCCGCGCCGTGCTCGACGGCGGCGACTAAGGGCTCAATTGACGAATGGCCATCCGCGTCGCCGCCATTCAGGCGCGCCCGGTTTACTACGACCTCGACAAATGCGTCGCCAAAGCTCTTTCGCTCATCGCGGAAGCGGCCGGGCAAGGCGCCCAACTCGCCGCTTTCCCCGAGACATTCTTCCCCGGCTACCCCGCCTGGCTGGATTATGCGGTGGATTACGCCCGCTGGGACCACGCGCCGACCAAGCAAGTCTATGCCCGGCTCGCTGCCAACAGCCTGGCCAGCGACAGCCCGCATATGCGCCAGCTTCAAGACTGCGCCGCCCAGCAGGGAATCGCGCTCGTCCTCGGCATCAACGAAAAGGTGACGCGCGGCCGCGGCAATCGCAGCCTCTACAACAGCATCGTCACCATCAATGCCGATGGCGCCATTGTCAATCATCATCGCAAGCTCCGCCCCACATTCACCGAACAGCTGGTCTGGGCGCAGGGCGACGGCGCCGGCTTGAGCGCGGTTGATACGGCTGCCGGACGCATCGGCGGCTTGATCTGCTGGGAGCACTGGATGCCCCATGCCCGCCAGGCAATGCACATCAGCAACGAATCCATCCATATCGCGCTTTGGCCCGCCGTCAAAGAGAGCCATCAGATCGCCAGCCGCCACTACGCCTTCGAGGGCCGAAGTTTCGTGATCGCCGTCGGCGGCATCATGCCCATCGCTGATTTCCCGCCCGAACTCGAACTGCCCCCAGGCCTCCGCGAGCAACCGGATGCGCTCCTGCTCAACGGCGGCAGCGCCATCATCGCCCCCGACGGCGAATACCTGATCCCGCCCGTCTACGATGAGGAAACGATCCTCTACGCCGACCTCGACCTTGATCGCATCGCTCAAGAGCAGATGACGCTAGATGTCACGGGCGGCTACGCCCGCGACGATGTCTTCACGTTTGAGGTCAATCGCCGGCGGCTGGAATAGCGTTGTAGGGTGACTTATCAGGTCGCCCGCCTGTGCATGTCTCTGTGCCCTCTGTGTAACTCTGTGGTTAAACCAGATACGGCAACTGCGCCAATCCCGCGACGCAATCGCACCGTCTTGCGTAAGGGGATTTAGCGCGGTTAGCTAGGAAGGAATAAATTGGAGGCGGAACTTTGTCCTGTGCCGAAGGGACTTGTCCAGTCATGCTTTGACGCGGCATGGCTCGCATGATAACATCGGTACTGGTCCTCGACCTGCGATTGCGGCGCATTAATGGAGTTGCAAAAGAATGAAAGTTGCCGATGCAGTTGCCAAAGTTCTTAAAGCGGAAGGGGTAGAGTATCTGTTTGCCTATCCGGTTAATCCGCTCATTGAAGCGGCGGCAAAATTGGACATCCGTCCGATTATCGTCAGACAGGAACGCATCGGACTGCACATGGCGGATGCGATGAGCCGGGTAACCTCCGGTGAAAAGATTGGCGTATTCTGCATGCAGAGCGGACCTGGTTCCGAAAATGCCTTCGGCGGCGTCGCCCAAGCCTATGGCGATTCGGCGCCGATCGTCGTGTTGCCGGGCGGCTATACTCGGCAGCTAGGCCAAATCCAACCCAATTTCAGTTCTGCCCTGAATTATCGGCATGTGACGAAATCCTGTGAACAGGTCACAATGCCTGAAGCGGTCCCGGAAGCGATGCGGCGCGCCTTCACCCAAGTCCGTAACGGCAGACCGCGCCCCGTACTCGTGGAATTCCCGTCAGATCTATTTGGTGAGGAGATTTCCGACTCTTTTGATCCGACGCCGACGCCTACCCTGCGTTACGGTCCTGAAAGCGCGTCGATTGAAACCGCTGCCGAGGCGCTCCTTGCTGCCGAGTGTCCCGTGATCTATGCTGGGCAGGGCGTGCATTACGCGCAAGCCTGGGATTCTTTGAAGGAATTGGCGGAGTTGCTCGGCGCAGCTGTGACAACGAGTTTGGCCGGCAAAAGCGCCTTCCCGGAAGATCATCGATTAGCCTTGGGTTCCGGCGGGCGGGCAATCCCGAAACCGGTGCATCACTTCCTCCAAAAGGCAGATCTCATATTCGGCATTGGATGCAGCTTCACGCGAACCGCCTTCGGCGTCAAGATTCCGAAAGGAAAACGGGTCATTCATGCGACATTGGATCCAGCGGACATCAATAAGGATGTTCCCGTTGAGACTGCTCTTGTTGGCGATGCCGGTTTGATTTTGGATGGCTTGGTGGAAGCCGTCCGCGATCGTTCCAACGGCGCATCCGAAGACCGCGTGGCTGCCGTCGCCCGAGAAATCAGCGCGGTCAAAGCGGAATGGCTTGACCAGTGGATGCCGAAACTCGCCTCGGATGAAGCGCCGCTGTCGCCCTATCGCGTCATTTGGGATTTGCTGCACACTGTCGATGTGGAAAACACGATTATTACGCACGATGCGGGCAGCCCGCGCGACCAAATGTCACCCTTCTGGCGGTCTGTCGCCCCGCTGACTTATATCGGTTGGGGCAAGACGACGCAGCTCGGTTACGGTCTCGGGCTGGCGATGGGCGCGAAACTTGCCCGGCCCGATGCGCTCTGTGTTAACGTCTGGGGTGATGCCGCTATCGGTTTCACTGGAATGGATTTTGAGACTGCTGTGCGAGAAAGAATCCCGATTTTGTCGGTGCTTTTCAACAATTTCTCTATGGCAATTGAGATTCCGGTAATGCCCGTGTCCACCGAGAAGTTCCGCAGTACAGATATCTCCGGTCACTACGCGGACATGGCCAAGGCCTTCGGCGGCTACGGTGAGCGCATCGAAGCGCCTGACCAGATTATCCCGGCTATCCAGCGCGGCATCCAAAAAACGCGGGAAGGCGTTCCTGCCCTGCTTGAGTTCATTACGGCGAAAGAAACTCAGATTTCGTCCTTCTAGTCCCGTTTCTTAGTAGAAGGGATTCACCATGACTTCAATCAGACCGACGACCATCCTCAGCCTCGCGCTTCTGCTGATGCTGGGTAGCCTGCTCCCGGCGGCGGCCAGCGAATTCCCGCCGGACCTGGTCCTGCGCGGCACGGGGCCCGGCGGCGGGGCCGATAGCACGCGCATTGCGCCTGTCTACGGCGCCCAGCCCACCGAGAATTGGGTGATCCACTACGACCCCAATACGCCCCTCGACGAAAAATGGGAATATGTCAACCGCATCGGCGCGACGATCGTCGAACGCATTGACGAACTGGAAATCTGGGTGGTCGATCCGCCGGACGGCTTCGGCATGAATTTCAGCTTTGATAGCGATGTCGAGCTGGTCGAGCAGGACTTCATCGTCAGCGTCGCCTTCGATAACCCGCCCAACGACCCCGATTACGACCGTCAGTGGGCGCTGCCGCATATTCAAGCCGAAACCGCCTGGGACGATATCGACGAGTTGCGGGCCATCACCGTCGCCGTCATCGACACCGGCGTCTGCATGAGCCATGAGGACTTGGTCGGCCGCGTACAGGATAACGGCTATGACTTCGTCGACGATGACGACGATCCCGAAGATGTCTTCGGTCACGGCTGCTCGGTCGCCGGCATCATCGCCGCCAACATAGACAACGGCATCGGCATCGCCGGCTTCGCGCCTAATTCATCGATTCTGCCCGTGCGCGTCCTGGGTCCCTCCGGCAGCGGCTCAATGGCCGATGTCGCCGCGGGCATCGTCTATTCCGCCGATAATGGCGCCGATATCATCAACCTGTCGCTCGGCAGTTCGGTCGGCTCCCAGGTGACCGAAGACGCGGTCAACTACGCCCTCGAAAAAGGCGTCACTGTCATTGCATCGGCCGGCAACAGCGGCGGATCGCTCCCCGGCTTTCCCGCCCGTTATGAGAATGTAGTGGCTGTCGGCGCGGTTGATCCGGACGGCGCGCGCAGCAGCTTCAGCAACAAAGGCGGCGATATCTGGGCGCCCGGCCGCGATGTGCATACGACCTACCTCGACGACGGCTACAAGGCGCTGAATGGCACCAGCTTCTCCGCGCCCTACGTCGCCGCGATGGCGGCCATCCTCGAGGGCATGGGAGGGGAGCTGCACCTCGACGGCGGCGATATGACCTGGACCTGCATGCGGCAAGGCGCTTGCGAAATCGTCCCGGGCAGCTGAAAATCCCCCTTCACCCGGCCCTTCTCGCCATCTCTAGTGGCGCGTAGACACAGCCACGTCTGGCGAGCATCCCATGAAGAGGGAAGGGGAGTTAAGCACTCACAGGCTCATTCTCGGCGAAAAAAGCCCCTCCCTCATTTTGGGGGACGGGTTTGGGGTGGGGGCCGCCGCTGACTGATATAGACAGGCTGAAACTCCTGCCGCGGCTCCTGAACCATGGCGCGATCAAAGCTCTCGTTGAATCCGATTATCAAGCCGCGCAAATGCTCCCGCGCGTACTGCAGGCGCTTCTTGACCGTCGTAAGCGGGATGCCGCGCCGCTCCGATATTTCCCGCTGGCTGTCTCCCATGAGATAGTAGTCTTGCGTCAAATCGCGCTCGCCAGCGGGCAATGCCGCAACCGCCAGCCGCAGCCGCTGTTGCAACTCCGCCGACTCAATCTGCGCTTCCGGCGTTGGCTCGGCGGAAGCCAGATGCTCCCGCTCATCCAGTGACTCATGCGCTCTCCCCTGCCGGCGCAATACGCGGTCGGCTTTGCTCAGGGTAATTCGCTTGAGCCAGGCGGGAAAAGCGCTGACATCCTTGAGCTGCATGATGCTTTTGTAGGCCGTTAGAAAGGCTTCCTGCGCCGCGTCCTCAGCCAGTTGACTGTCACTCAAACGCTTGTAGGCGACGCTGTATACCATGCCCTGGAAATCGCGCACCAGATGATCAAAGGCATCATTCCGCGCGACGGCATCGTTGGTCTGCGCCTGCAAAACCCAATCGCGATAGCTCTTCAGCGGTCCACCGCCCATTAGCGCCTCAATCTTCAAAGTGATATACCATCGCCATTATCGTTTGGCTCACCTTTCTTGTCAATTCGCCCGGCGGATACTTCCGCCTTACCCTGACCTGAGCTCCTTTTGCCTCTCGATTACCGCTAATTTGGCCCGTATTACAAGATAGTCGGGGGAATACTGTCTCACTTTAATTCCTTACTTCCTGATACTAACGCAACATTATTTCGCAGTAAGTATATTAGTGGACATGCATCGGTGATTTGTTTGGTATCGTGACGAGCCTCAGCCACACAGGCCGGATTTTCGTTCAACATGCCTCCGCAAATCCTGATCTTCTGGGACAGTTCATGCAAGTGATGGGTGAGCCATGAAAAAATCAGACCGCCGCGTGCTTCGCACTAAAAGGGCTCTAGGCGATGCGCTTATCAGCCTGTCGCTGGAGAAGGGCTACGACCATTTTACGATTAGAGATCTCACGGAACGCGCGGATGTTGGCTACGCCACGTTCTATCGCCACTACAAGAGTAAAGATCAACTTCTGAATCAATGCTTGCGCGACATCTATCAGAAGCTCGAGTGTGAGGTTCGACAACAAGAGACAATATTCGAAGAATGCCTGGCGATGTTTAATATTGTCGCCGAGCATAAGGAGGCCTGCCTGTTGGGAGTGAACCTGCTGCAAGATCATCCAGCGCTGAAGCCTCTTCGGGAAGAAATATCGCAAATGGTGAACGAGCTTTGTGAGGCGCAGGACGAGATGACCATTCCTTTGGAAGTCGCCATAAATCATCTCATAGGCTCTGTCTTGGAAATGATCCGTTGGTGGCTTACCGAAGGCCAAGACTATAGCCCGGAACAGATGGCTACCATGCAGAGCGAACTGATCGTCAATGTGACCGAAACCGTTGCGCTGAAACACCGTGTGAAGTCCTCGCGCAACATCGCTCCCGATTAGCGCGATCGCCGCCACAAGGCGATGGTGGCCGCCCCGAGAATGCCAAGCTGGCCCAGTATCGCCGCCCCCCAGATGGCAAGCTGCGCCACCGCTGTCGCCGTTGAGGCTCCGTCCGCGACCTCGGGTCTCCGTGGCTTCGGGGCTTCTGTCGCGATGGGAGGGAGCCGGATGACAAGAGTGGCTGGGCGGACGCCGGAGCCTGGGGGCTTTGCGCTTGGCGTGGCGGTGGGGATTATGGTCGCGGCTCTCGTGGGTAGTGTCGTGGCGGTGACGGTCGCGGTTTCGGCAGGCGCCGGGCTCGTCGGCGTATATGTGCCGGCTTGCGGCGGCACCAGGAACACGCTGCCCGGCCGCAATAAGCGAATATCCGCCGAGGTCATGTCGTTGAGCGCCAGCATCGCCGGGATATCGTCCCAGGTGTAGCCGTAGATCAAGGCGATATCGCCGATCGTATGTCCAGGCTGGATCTCATGTCTGATGTTGCCCGCCTCGTCCAAACCCAGGATGTATGCCGGTTGCCCAGCGTTGGCGGATGCCGCCCCGCTCCCGCTCGTCCCTGGCCGTCCGCGCGCCGCGTTATGCCCGAAGACCAAGACGTAGGCGGTTCTGCCGGCCGTGGTCGCTCTGCCAATGCCGATTTCTGATAGGAGAGCGCTGGTCAGATTGTTGTAATGGTCTGTTGAGCCCAGCCAGAAACGCCAGGCCGATTCTACGCTTCCGTCCGCGCCCATGTAGTAATTCTCGTGTACCCGCTCGCCGGCGTATCCGTAGCGCCGCGCCCGATCGCTCGCCAGCGAGCCATCAGACTGTCGATGACTGTCGATCCCCGTCTGGGCCATCCACCCCGCGTGATCTGCGGCCGCCCCCGCCAACTGAGCGTTCCAAACGTAAGGCGACAAGCCGAGCTCCCCGCGCAGATTGCTAATGCGCAGCAGCAGTTGCTGTTCCGCGCCCTGTCCCTGTGCGGGCAAGGCCAAGGTTAACAACAGGCCGAGGACCGCGGGCATTATTCGTTTCATGCTCTCATTCTAGCGACGACGCGACAGGCTGTAATCTGACGATTGCCCACTGCGGCAACTTACCAAACCGCCAGCGGCGCAATCAAATGACATTCTGCCCCGCCTCCGCTATAATTCTCATATCTCGTTCGCAGGCCCAGTATGCGCATCCATGAGCGTCTTCTACATCGACGGCGAATACGTTAAGGCCCGAAGCGCTGTTTTGCCGGCTACGGACCTTTCCATCCTCCGCGGCTATGGCGTCTTCGACTATCTGCGTACATACGGCGGGACGCCTTTTCAGCTGGGCGCTCATCTGCGCCGGCTCCAGCGCTCGGCTTCGCAAATCGAACTGCCCTGCCCCTGGGATATCGAGCAGCTCGCCGACATCGTCCTCGAGACGCTGCGCCGCAACAGCTTCGACGAAGCCGGCATCCGCATCGTCTTGACCGGCGGCGAAAGCGCGAATGGCTTCTTGCCCAGCGGCAAGCCACGCCTGATGGTTATGGCGACGCCACTGTTGCATCCGCCGCTCGCCGCTTACGAGCAGGGCGCCGCCGTCGCCACGGTAGAACAGTCGCGCGACTTGCCCGAAGCCAAGACGATCAACTATATTCCCGGGATCACCGCCCAAATCAAAGCGCAGAAGCGCGCGCCCAATGCCATCGAAGCGATATACATCGTCGATGGCAAGGTGGTCGAAGGCACACGCAGCAATATCTTCATTTACAAGGACGGGCGCTGGATCACCCCGGCCGACGGCTTGCTGCTCGGCGTCACCCGCGCCGAAGTCATCAAACTGCTTGCTGAGGAAGTCGAGCTGCGCGACATTACGCTGGCGGAATTCTACGCTGCCGACGAAGTGGTACTCACCTCAAGCACGAAAGAAGTCTTGCCCATCGTCACTGTCGATGACGTGAGCATCGGCGCAGGCGTCCCGGGCGAACACAGCAAGCGGCTCATGCGGCGCTGGCGGGAAATGACCGACATGTACGCCGAGGCCGGCATCGTATTGTAAGGCTTGTCCGGTATTGGCGGCCTGGCGTTTGATTCCAGCCTGCGTCCGCGGTTCGTCCTGATCATTTCCCGCTGTATCCCGGCACTATGGCGATTCGCGAGCGAGCAGCAATTGGCGGAGCGATTGTTAGCTTT
>JAPOYU010000061.1 GCA_026706395.1 Chloroflexota bacterium | reverse complement strand
CCTACGCGCCGCTTCTGGCGAAGGATGGACGCTTGGAGAGCATCATTGCTGGCGTGCGCGATATTTCCAACTTCCGCAAGGCGCAGGAGATGCAGTCGGTTTTCATCTCCACAGTGCATCACGAACTTAGAACCCCTATTGCCATAATCAAGGGTTATGCCAGCACCCTGAGCCGCGATGATGTCGAGTGGGACCGTGACGTCATCCGGGAGAAGATGGTCATTATCGAAGACGAGGCGGACCGTCTCACCGATCTGGTGGAGGACTTGCTGACCGCAAGCAAGATACAGGCGACCCGCGAACTGAAGCTGAGCTTGGCCGATGTCGACCTTAGCGCATTGGCGACAAGAGCAGCCGCCCGTCTGGAAGACCCGGCGACGCATCGCATTGAGTTGAGCTTTCCCGAAGATTTCCCGCTGATTCAGGGCGATGAAGCAGGCCTGCGCCAAGTGATTGACAACCTGTTGACCAACGCGATCAAATATTCGCCAGCCGGGAAGATGATAACGGTTGGCGGACGCTTCAGCGAGCGGAGCGTGACGGTTTTCGTTCGCGATGAGGGCGCCGGCATTTCCAAGCGCGATATCGAAAAAGTATTCGACCGCTTTTACCGCGCGGACGACAACCTGACTCGGCAAACCCATGGCACCGGCCTCGGCCTGTACCTAGTCAAAGCTATCGTCGAAGCGCATAAGGGAGAGATATCGGTAAAGAGCCAGGTCGGCAGCGGTTCCACCTTCTACTTTACGCTCCCGCGCGATTAGCCATGCGTGAACATTTAGTCACCATGGCCAGCCAGGGCAAACGAACTATAGCAATCTCCCGCATATTCGCTATGATCTTGATTCACAAGTAACTTAGCAACGAGTGAGAAATCGTATGCGTGCGAAACATCGTCTTGAAGTATCAGCACGATACTTCCTTGTTCTATTAACGCTCAGTTTGGCGCTATTCGCGGGCCCGCTATCTGTGGCGCAAGAAACGGATTCGGTAACGGTTTCGCCCGTGATGCAAGGCATGCAGGTCGCGCGAGACCTCATTGAGGAAGATCTCGGTTATCGCATGCCGCTCCGGCGTTGGCGATTCTTCGAAGACAACTGGACCAGCGCCGCGAGCGCCCAGTTATATGGGTTTTACGGCATTGACAGCTGCGCCGGCAGAGTGGCGCCGAGCGAGAAGCGAGACCACATTCTCTTCGGCTGGACCTACATTTTCACGGAAACATCGGGCGCGGAACACCAAGCGCGCGTCAGCTTTGATCTGGCGGACAGTGTGATCTGCGATGAGGTCCAGATACCGCCGCAGTATGCGCCGCCGCCGGTAGTGGAAGCAGCCCCAGCAGCTGACGAGCCGGCGGAAGCCCAAGAAGCTGCGGTCGTTGTAGGACCAGCCAATGCGGGTCCAGCGGGATTTGCTTTGGGCGGGCATGTCGCCGGCCTAGACGGGGCAGCTGTCAACGCCATGAGAAGCGCCGGCATGACCTGGGTCAAAAAGCAGGTACGACATGGACAATCAGACGGAGGAGGCATCATCGCGCAAGCTAAGGCGCATGGCTTTAAGGTGCTGCTGGGCGCGCTGGGGGACAAGAATCAACTGGCGAGCAATTTTGAAGGATATGTGGCGGAGTTCGCAAAATACGTGGCATTCCTGGCGCAGCAGGGCGCGGATGCCATAGAAGTATGGAACGAGCCCAATATCGAACGCGAATGGCCCCGCGGTCAAGTCAATGGCGCCTCATACACGCGTCTCCTCCAAGCGGCCTACCAAGCCATCAAAGCCGCCAATCCGGCGACTATAGTCATCAGCGGCGCGCCGGCGCCGACCGGCTTCTTCGGCGCAGCTGGCTGTGGGGAATTAGGCTGCAATGACGATACGTTCATGTCGCAGATGGCGCAAGCAGGCGCCGCCCAGTACATGGATTGCCTGGGCTTGCATTACAATGAAGGCGTCCTAAGCCCGACGCAAACCGGCGGAGACCCCCGTGGTTACTATCCCACCTACTTCTTCGGTTCTATGCTTCAACGCGGCGCGCAGTACTTCCCCACTAGCAAAGTTTGTTGGACTGAACTCGGCTATCTCAGCGGCGAAGGAATGCCCTCTGGCATCCCCGGCGGTTTCAACTGGACGCCGAATGATCCCGTAACCGTGGCGGAGCAAGCCCAGTGGCTGGCGGACGCGGCGCGCCTCTCGCGCAATTCGGGGCGTGTTTCATTGATGATCGTGTGGAATGTGAACTTCACAGCCTGGGGCGCCGATCCGCAATATGGCTACGCCATCATTAGACCCGGCGGCGGCTGCCCGGCCTGTAATTCGCTTCGGGCGGCAATGGGCGGCTAAGCGCGGTCAGGGAGCAGTTTGTCAATAACAAGGGCCTCACGAACGTGTGAGGCTCTCATGTTTTCCCTGCCGGTGTCTTGAGCGGTCAATTGTCGAAGCTTTGCAGCCACAGGTCATCAAACTTGCAGGACGTGTCAACGACATCATAGTTGACCACGGCGATGCCAATACTGCCCACTCTTGGCTGAGACGGCATGCTGCCGACATGCTCTTCGTTCACAAAAAAGTGTATGACCTCATCCGTCGCGATAACCAGCAGATACTGGTTCGGGGTCTCCGGCGGCACGCGCTTTCCGTAGATACCCGGTTCAAATCCGTCCCCGGCGCGCCGTGAAACACCGAAGTCGCCTTCGCTCGTCATGTAGGCGAGTGTGTAGTGATTATCATCATTGAAGTGAAAGAACAGTCCACAGCCGCCGTTGCCAGCCGCGGCGGTTTCATATGTTAGAGAAGCGCCCAGCGCAAACTGCTCGTATTCGCGGTCGGAGGCAATCCCAATTCGTGTGACGCCCGCTCGAACGTGACGCACTGAACTCTCGCGCTGGACGAAGCTGACATTGTAACCGGCAGGCGCCAACTGTTTCCGCGCCAGGTCATGCGCCATGAGATAATCCAGCCGCTTCAAGACGCGTTGCGGAAAGAGAACGTGGTCGTTTAGTCGCGTAGGCAGGGTCAAGAGCGTCTGGCGGACAGCGAATGACATCAGACCGCCTGATTTTTCATCCGTGCGCATGATAATGCCAAGCCCGCGCGGCCGCGGCGGTACGTTGTCGGAAGTGGATCCCACCTCTTGTCCGTTGTAGATTTCGTCAATGTGCTGTCCGCTGGCCAAAACACCGAGACGAAAATCAGGCTCTCCCGGAACTATCGCGGGATGCGTCGTCCAGTTTCTTATCAGTATCGTTTCGCCGTTCTCGATTCGCTCCACACGCCAGAAGCCGGTTTTGCTCAGCAGAATACGGTGATAATCGTCCGGCGACTGATAGCGGAAGACCAGCCCCACTTTCCAATCGACCGTAGAGGTCACGGCATGAAACGTAGCTTCAAAATAGATATCTCGTTCCTGTGGTAAATGTTGACCAAGCACGACCGCAGTGCGCGCGAAACCTTCCAGCTCGATGGCAAACAGGCTGGATTCCGAGATGTCGAGTGCGGTATCGCTGAAAGCAACCTGCCACTGCGCCTTGTCCATAATGGCATCGCGCAGCGCCAGCACATCGAAACCCGGCAAGAGGTGCAGGCGATAGGCGCCGCTGCTGCCTCCATGCCCGCTGACCGAGAGCGTGTACGTTGACGTGCGGGTAAGGACAAGCGCCTGGACCGCCGCATCATGCGTCGCCGGGTAGTCGTAGTCGTCGTTTTCTGTAACCAGGCGATCGTCGCGGTCATAAAGCTCGAAGCGCGGATCCAGCGAATCACTCAGAGCTTCGACCCGCACAGAAAGCAAGGTCAATTCAAGGGCGTTAAATGTATAGCGATGGGTCTCGCCAGGGGCAAGAGTGGCTTCGAGAATGTCGCCCACACTTAATCGTGAATCCTGCGCCTTTAGCGATGCCATCCCCACCAGCATTAAGACGACGCAGAGAACGTATTGACCAAACGCAATTACTTTTCTTTTGGCATCCAAGATGTATAAGTATCCGCAAGGTAATCGAGATAGGCGTGGTAGTCATCGAGCGACATTTCCGCCCCGAGCTCACCGCGATGAAACTCCGCTTGCGCGATACGGCGGAGGCTGCCGGCTTCACGCAAATCCCGGGAGTCATCCTTTTTGCCCTTCTTTCGCTGATATTTTTTAGAAAGCCTTGAAAGCGGCAAGGCCTCGAAGTCCGCAGGCGACGCGATGCTATAGCTGACGATATATTCGCCATCCTGCTCCAGTGCATTCGCCACAACATACCAGCCTTTAGGCACACGCGGATGACGTTTCGCCTCAAAATGCCACTGAAGCAGGTTAACGTTCTGTCCAGCGTCAATTTCGCCTTGAACCTGATCGCCCTTGACCAGCAATATCATATCGTCAAGAAACTGAATTGCGCGGTTGCTGGGCCAATAGGTCTTGCTCATGTAATCGGCGGCATAGGTAAGAGCGACCGCAAGCGCCAGCGCCGCACCGACAGCCAGCAAGCCGCCGTTAGGAAATACTGTATTGATGATCAGAAAACTGAGGATCGCGCCGATGAGAAAAGTGAGACAGCCGACCATGCGTATGCCGGAATGCTCTTTGTCCACCTGAAATTCAAGTGGGGGCAAGTCGCCTTTGGGTTTGAAGCTGGACATTCTGCGGCCCCTCGCTGGCAGTCTCGTTTAGGATTTCCACGAGCGCTTGCAAATCATAATAAAGGAATTCGGTCATCTTTCAATAGTGTCGCATCTAGCGCAAATCAAAATTGAGCGCCAAAATCCATATCGGAGCTTACTTAGGCAAGGGGCAGTCGGCGGGCGGCGCCCGGGGCGGAATTGGTGGTCGCAGCGATCTGTTTCGGCGCGGTGTTTGGATTTCCTTTTATTGTGTGGGGAATTATTCTGATCGTCGACCGGGATCGTACTTGGCAACGCAAACTACTGCGGGGTAATCCCGGCGAAAGTCCACGCCGAACGGCTGCTTGGGATCGACGACAGATTGTTTACGGAGTTCTGCTCGTCTTGTTTGGAGCAGGCGCATTCATCCTGCTGGCAAGTTTTAATTACCTGGCACAGGCCATTTCGCCGCCGGCGCCCTTTTAGCAGCGGCATCTGGGACAAGGCGACGGTCAGAAACGTTTCCACCAGATACCGGTACACTCCGGCACAATAACGGTCTCGCCATCCAGGCTCGAATCCGCCAGATCATCACCGAAGAAAAACCGCATCAATTCGTCCGCTTCCTCCGGCGAGGCAAATTGATAATCAGTGCGGATCCAGCGGAAAGAGAATCCGTATTCGCTCTGCCAGAAGTCATACAGTTGCGCAAGCGTCGCGGATGGCGCTAGTGGAAAACGTTGGCCGGTGCCCATCGTCTCGATGAGCAATGCTGTGCCGCCCGGCTTGAGGATCCGCTCCATCTCAGCCAGCATCGCGCCAGTTCGCTCCCGCCAGTCCTTTGGATACCAGCCTGTCACGTGGGCAAAGCTCCAGCCTTCAATCACCAAGTCGGCGCTGCACGACGCGACCGGCATGCGTCCGTTGTCACCCAGCGCGAGGCTCCAGTTGCTCATCCCGGTAAGGCGCATCGCGCTATCAGCTCGTTGCAGCATCGCTGCCTCAATATCAAAGGCATACACGCTCTCGACCACTACCGAGAGCAACCTCGTGACGCGTCCGGTTCCAGCCCCGAACTCCACGACTTTCGCGCCATGCAGGGGGTGTATATCATTCAGCGCGGCGAACAGATTGCCGTGCATGTCTTCCCGCGCTACCAGACGCTCAAATTGCGCGGCTCGATTGCGATAGATAGACTGGAAAAAATTGCGCCCCGATGACACCGGTCAATCTCTGGATCCCCGAACTTGCTCAGGCGCTGTATTCGACCAGGAGTTCATCAAAACGGTCCTGATCAATCTGGGGATAATTATCCAATTGCGCTTTGAAGACCTGCATGTATTCTACAATCTGCTGCTGCGAATAGGCTTCGAATCGCAATGTCACCGCCGGCTGCGTATTGCTCGCCCGCACCAGCCCCCAGCCGTGATCAAAGACAACGCGAGCGCCGTCAACTGTAACGACCTCATACTGGTCCTGGAGGCTCGCCGTCATCTCATCAATCATCCGGAACTTAAGCTCGTCCGGCGCCGACAGAACTATCTCCGGTGTGGCAACGAGCTTCGGGATATCGTCAAATATCTCGGCGATCGACAGGTCGGAATGGCTTATGATTTCAAGAGTCTTCAGCGCTACCAGCGGCGCGTCATCAAAGCCGTAGTAGTCCTCGCCAATGAAGAGGTGCCCGCTGACCTCGCCACCCAGCAAGGATCCGATCTCGTTCATCTTCTGCTTCATCAAGCTATGGCCGGATTTCCACATGACGGGTTGGCCGCCGTATCTCTTGATCTCATCGGGCAAAGCCTGGGAAGCCTTTACGTCAAATACGATCGGCGTGCCGGGATGACGGCTTAAGAGGTCTCGCGCCAAAAGCGCCAGCAGACGGTCAGCCGCGATATGATGACCGCGGTTATCGATGAATCCACAGCGATCGCTGTCGCCATCAAATGCCAAGCCCAGGTCTGCGCCCAGCTCCAAGACCTTGGCTTCCAGGTCGCGGGTCATTTCCGGATCTTCCGGATTGGGCAAGTGATTTGGAAAGGCGCCGTCGGGTTCACAGTACAAGCACTCGACCTCGAGACCTAGAGCTTCCAGAACCGGCGGGATGTACGTCCCGGACAGACCATTGCCCGCGTCAAGAACTACCTTCATCGTCTTCCCCATAGTCACCTGGCTTTGAATCGCAGCCATGTGTCTGTGAATCAGATCGAAGTCTTCACTTATCGCAGCCGCGCCAACCGCAAACGCGCCTTCATCAATGATCGCCAAGAGATCTTGTATTTGCTGCCCGGCCAGCGCCAGCTTGCCGTAAGCCATCTTTATGCCGTTGTAGCGGGTATCGAGGTGACTCCCGGTAATCATGACACCGGCGCCGCTTCCGGCGAAAGAGGCGGAAGCGAAGTAGACGGTCGGCGTCAATACCTCGCCGATATCTGTCACTGGCATGCCGGTAGACGCCAATCCTTGGATCAGCGCCGACTTCAATGGACCCGAAGTAACGCGGTTGTCGGAGCCAACAAAGACGCGGTCGGAGCCGAACTGGCCCGGCAAATACGCGCCGAGCGCCTTGCCGACGAGACGGGCCACTTCTGGCGTCAACTGCGGCGCGCTGCCAGCGGCTGTACCACGAATATCGTATTTTCTGAAGATCGAACGATCGAGTGCTGTCATGGATTCCTCTTTGAGCTTGGATGATGACTGGACTTCCTTGTCGCAATTTTCACTTGAAAGAGAATTCCAGCCCGCCCCCGCGCTTGCGGCTCGCGCTGATGCGCACTTCCGTACCTTCTTCGGGATTGTGACGCAGCAAGAAATCGGCCAAGGGCTCGCGCAAGTTGCGCCGCAGTATTCGCCGCAGCGGTCTGGCGCCGTATTCGGGCTCGTCGTTCTGGGCGAGCAGCCATTTCTTAGCGCCATCGGTGAATGTCAGCTTCAATCCGCGTTCCTTCGCCAGTTTGTTTTCCTTCTCGATCAAAAGATCGAGAATCAGTTCAAAGTCGTCGTCGCTCAGCGCGTTGAAAAGTATAACTTCGTCAAGGCGATTGATGAATTCCGGCCGCAGGAAATCAAGCACTTGATCCATGATTTTTTCCCGCAGTTCATCAGTTATCTGCCGCACCATAAGATGCTCTGAACCGATATTGCTCGTCATGATCACAACTGCTTCACTGAAGCGGGCGATATTGCCACGACCATCCGTCAGCCGGCCCTCTTCCATGACTTGCAGCAGAACATCCATGATGCGCGGATGAGCTTTTTCTATTTCGTCGAGCAAGACAATCGTATAGGGCTGCTGGCGAATCCTCTCCGTTAACTGTCCGCCTTCATCACTGCCGACGTAACCGACCGCAGAACCGATAAGGCGGTTGATGCTGCTTTCATCCTTGTATTCGCTCATATCCAGCGGAAACAGGTTTTCTTCGCTGCCGAACATGAAGTCCGCCAGAACGCGCGCCATCTCCGTCTTGCCGATACCGGTGGGGCCCAAGAAGAGAAAGGTGCCGATTGGACGTCTGGGATCTTTCAAGCCGACGCGGGCGGTCTTGATCGCCCGGCTTACGAGTTGAACCGCTTCTTCTTGCCCGATCAAGCGTTCGCGCAGATGCTCCACCATGTTGGCGTAGCGCAGCCGTTCGTCGGCGCCGAGTTTGGTCACTGGTATGCCCGTCATTTGACTGGTCACCAGCGTGACATCTTCGACATCCAGGCAGGCATCGTTATTCTCCGGCTTGAAGGCCAGATGGGCTTGCTTGCCCATGTTGACCATCGCGGCGGTACGGTGCAAGAGCTGCTCCGCGCTTTGCGGCAAGGGATTGATCGTCAAGTAGCGCTGGGCCATGCGCGCTGTCATCTTCAGGGCGTCGTGGTCGACGGCGATGTCGTAGTCCCCTTCCAAATGCGGCGCGATAGTCTCAAGGATCTGCACGGTTTCGTCGAGCGACGGCTCGTCGACGCGTATGACTTGGCTGTTTTCCATGATAGCGCTGACGCTCTGGATACGCGCCTCGAACTCTTGCAGATTGGTCGTGCAAATGACAACCGGGTCGTCGCTCAAGAAGGCCTTTTGCACCAGAGAAGTCGCCTTGTTGAAGTCGGCTTTTATGGGACCGCCGAAGAAGCGGTGGACCAGGGGCAAGAATAGAATGCCATGCCG
>JAPOYU010000141.1 GCA_026706395.1 Chloroflexota bacterium | reverse complement strand
CTTCAGCGCGGTGCATGTGCTGCATTACAACGAGAGAATGCTCAGCGAATCCGGCTTCGACGCGCCTCCGCAGACAAAGCAGGATCTTTATGATCAATGCAAGAAACTGAAGGACGATGGAGTGGAAGCGCCTTATCTCGCCTACTGGATCAAGGAATTCTGCGAGGAATACTTACAGGTTTATCTGCTGTCGGAAGGCATCACGCCCTTCTCGCCAGAAGGCGAACCGGCATTCGCCGATGATTCCAGGACGGCAGATGTTTTCGAGTGGTGGCAGGCGATGTTCCAGGACGGCCTGACATCGCCGACCCAGCTGACCGACCAGCCGGGCGAACAGATGACAGCCATGCAGAACGGAACCGCCGCCTTCTACGTCCTCCATCATTACTTCCTGAAGCTGATGAATTCGGGCGGCGGACCCGAAGTCGAGCATCTGCGCATCGCCGACCGCATGCCTGGCTCGGACGGCAAAACCTTCCAGATGGGCGAGATCGTTCAAATGTCCGATGGGCCAAACGTCGACAGATCCTGGGAATTGGTCAAATTCTATACCTGGAAGGACGCCAACGGTGACCGGGCCGTGCACAAGTCATGGGCAGCGGCGGCCGCCCTGGGCGCGCCCTATCCGGATTTCTTCGATGATCCGGAAGTCCAGGCCAATTACGGCGACTACTACGATTTCGAGCAGATCAAGGACATGTTCGCCAACAACTCCGATGTGGTTCAAGCGCGCAATCAGCCATGGTACAGCGAATTCCAGACCCATGTCGGCGATGAAATACAGCGGATGCTCCAGGGCAATCTGGCGCCGGCGGACGCCGTCACGAGCTTGGCGGATAAAGTGGTGGAATTGCGGGAGCAATATTCCTAGATCGCTGCCTTTGCCAAGCAGAGCGCAAATGATCGTCTGATACTGCACACAGTTTGGGGGCTCGTTTCCCAAACTGTGTTTCCCGTTATCCCCTAGAGCGACCCTTGTGCTCCAAAAGGAGTGACGCAGTGACCACGGCAAAAGCGCTGAAATCCACAGCACAAGTGCGAAAACACTGGGATCGCAAGTGGATCCCCTACGCGCTGATGGCTCCAGCCGTCATCGCGATATTTGTGATCATCCTCAGCCCGCTGGTCACCACCATCTTTTACAGCTTTTCCAATATCGACCTGATCCGCGATCGTACGACCTTCATCGGCCTCGACAACTACGTCGAACTGTTTACCAGCCGCCTGTTTTGGAAAGCGGTCGAAATCAATCTGAAGTTCGCCGCCATTGTCGTCATAGTCCCCACCTTGATGGGTCTGTTCTTCGCCTTGCTGCTGGTGGAAGAGTTCATAGGGCGCAGCGTCGGGCGGACATTGCTGATCCTGCCCTGGGCCCTGCCCTGGATCGTCATCGGTCTGCTCTGGAACTGGATCGTCAACGCCCAGTTCGGGGCGCTGAATGGCCTGCTCTACACCCTTGGCTTGATCGACAAATATATTCCCTTTATGGCGAACGAGCACTGGGCGCTGGTCTTCACCGCCCTCGCCTCCGCCTGGCGCCAGACATCGTTCAGCGCCATCTTGCTGCTGGCGGCGCTGCAGACGATCCCCGAAGATCTCTACGATGCCGCCAAGGTGGACGGCGCCGGCATGCGCGCTCGCTTTCGCTATATCACCTTCGCCTGGCTGCGTCCGACGCTCACGATCGTGCTGCTCTACAATATCGTGTTGGGCTTCCTGCAGTTTGACGCGGTCTGGATGATGACCCAGGGCGGGCCGGGCGATGCGACCATGCTCATTTCGATTCTGCTATATCGTTACACCTTCATCAATTTCGACTTGGGCATGGGGGCGGCCGTCTCAAACGTTTTGGGGCTGATTACTATGGGCGTCGGCTTGATTTTCGTACGTCTGATCTACCGATCCCATTCGACCTATGTATAAGGCGATTCAATGAAGAATTCGTCCCGAGTCACCTGGCAATTCCTGGCGCGCAAAGCGGCGACCTATTGCGCCTTTCTTTGCCTGATCTTCTGGGTCGGGTTTCCTGTCTATTACATGCTCATCACCAGCTTTATGGATCCGCCTGAACTGGGGGCGAAGCCGCCGCACTGGATTCCACATGAGCCCACCATCGAGAACTACCGCGAAGTTATCATCGGCAAGACGGGCCAACGCGGCGATTATGGTACGACCACCGAGTTCTCGCGCATGATGCCGGCTTTGCTCAACAGCACCTTTGTCTCGGTCGCCGTGGTCGTATCCAACCTTGTGATCGGCGGGATGGCCGCCTATGCTTTTTCCCGTTTTGATTTTCGTCTCTCGCGTGTCGCTTATCTGGGCGTATTGATGACGCGGGTCCTGCCGGCGCTGAGCCTGATCGTGCCCCTCTTCATCATTCTGCGGAAACTCAACCTGACCAACACGCTCTGGGCGCTGATCCTCACGTATACCATCTTCATTCTGCCGCTGACCATCTGGATCCTGCGCGAGTACTTTGACACGCTGGCGCGCGATATTGAAGAGATGGCGCTGATCGACGGCGCGACCCGTTGGCAAGCCTTTCGCATGGTCGTCGCGCCCCTGGCAGTCCCCGGACTTATCGCGGTCGGCGTCATGTCATTCATGGAAGCCTGGAGCGAGTTTTTCTTCGCCTTGACGCTCACCAATTCGCTGACCTATCCGCCCCTGCTCATGTCCTTTCGCAACTTGCACCAAGTCAATTGGAACGCGCTAGCGGCGGCGACTACGCTCGGCGTCCTGCCGCCCGTCATCGTCGCCTTCGTCTTCCAGCGTTACCTCGTGCGCGGACTGAGCGAAGGCGCTGTGAAAGGCTAAGCCTTATGCCCGTTCGGCTAGGCGTCTTGGGCGCAGGGATTATCGCCAAATCATTCATGGATGCTGCTCCAGACGTGGCGGGGCTGGATGTGGCGGTCATCTGCGATATCGCCGAAGATGCCGCCCGCTCGCTGGCAGACCCGCTCAATATTGCCACAGTGACTGACTACCGCGCCGTCCTCGCCGATGAGACGATTCAAGCCGTCTATATCGCCCTGCCTCACCATCTGCATGCGGAAGCGACGATCGCCGCCGCCGAAGCGGGAAAACATATCCTGCTGGAAAAACCAATGGCGAATTCGCTGGAAGAAGCGGATCGCATGCTGGCCGCCCAAAAGCGCGCCGGCGTAAAGTTAATGATCGGCTTCACCCATCGCTTTCATTCCGAGCTGGAGACGGCCAAGCGATTGATCGACGCGGGAGAACTAGGGCAATTGACTTTGGCTTTGGATGTGATGACGACGGGCGGTGTCATTCCCGGCTGGTTCTGGCAGAAGGCGGAAGCGGGCGGCGGCGTCTTGCACGTCAACGGCGCCCACAGCTTCGACCGATTGCGCTGGTTGATGGGCGCGGAGATCGTCGAGGTCTTCGCTTATGCGGACAGGTTTGACTCGCGCAAGACGGTGGAAGACAGCGTCGTCGTCGCGCTGCGCTTCGCCAATGGCGCGCTGGGCAGTACCGTGCACAACTGGGTGACCGATACAGCCCTGCCCTTCAAGTGCGATCTCGATATCCACGGCACTGACGGAGCGATCCGAATTGACACCTGGAAGACGCTGGAGTTCTCCAACGCGCGCCAGACCTGGGTGCAGCGGCGCGAACGCGATGATATGTTCCAAAAGGAAATTACAGAGTTCACCAGCGCGATAGAGGAAGACCGCGCCCCCTGCGTCACCGGCGAAGATGGCCGGCGCAGCCTGGCCTGCGTGCTTGCCGCCTACGAATCGGCGCGGACGGGTGTACCAGTGATAGTAGACAATTGAATCGGAGGGCAAGGCAATGAGCAAAAAAGTACGGACGATCACGGGCGATGTCGCCCCCGAAGCGCTTGGGCGGACGCTGATTCATGAGCACCTCTGCGTAGATTGGGGCGACTTGTTGGGGCGGCCAAAAGTTCTCGATTTCGACCGCGACGAGATGGTGGACCGGATGGTCGCCAAGATGGATGAGCTTTATGCCGCCGGCATCGGGGCAATGACGGAATGCACGCCGATCGGTACTGGACGCTATCTCGATCTGTATTTCGATGTCGCCCGCCGCAGCAAAGTCAAGCTGATCTGCTCGACCGGATTCTTCCACGAATCCTGGGCCCCCATGCACCTCTACGCCCAGCTGATGGATGCCGATCAGATGGCCGCGCTCTTCGTGCGAGAAATCAACGAAGGCATGGGCGACACGCTGCTGAAAGCCGGCTTGATCAAATGCGCGACCGGCGAAGGCCAGATCTCCCCGAAGGAAGAGGAAGTCCTGCGCGCCGCCTCTCGCGCCCACAAAGCGACCGGCTGCCCTATCATCACCCATACCACCGATGGCTTGGGTCCGGAACAGCTCGATATTTTCGAGTCCGAAGGCGTCAGTCCCGAGGAGGTCATACTCAGTCATATTGGCTGCCAGCCGGATCCGATTGAGGGTTCCGAGCAGGTCTTGAGGCGGGGCGCCAATGTCAGCATGGACCGCATCGGGATGGTCGGCGCTTTTTACGAAGACGATCATTGGCTCGCAGTGGTCGGCAACGCCATCAAGAAAGGTTATGTCGACCAGATAATGCTCAGCCACGACGCGGCCGTTTTCGCGCACGGCTATGAAGCCGCTTCCGGTGATGATGTCTGGGACGACTACACCTACGTCTATACGCAGTTCGTGCCAAAACTGCAGAAGGCTCATGGCGTCACCGACAGTCAGATCGAGACCATGTTCGTGACTAATCCGCAGCGGGTACTCGCCTTCTGATGGCGCAATACAAGAGCGATCTCGACACGCCGGCGCTGATCGTCAATATCGACAAGCTGAAATTCAACATCCAGGACATGGCGGATTTCGCCGCTGCCGAGGGCATTCAACTGCGTCCGCACGCCAAAACGCACAAGACGCCCGAAATCGGCAAGCTGCAACTGGAGGCCGGCGCGGTCGGCTTGACCGTCGCCAAGCTCAGCGAAGCGCAAGTCTTCATAGACGCCGGCTGCCGCGAGATTCTGGTGGCTTATCCGCTGGTCGGTCCGGCCAAGCATCGCCGCCTGATAGAACTTTGCCAACGCGCCAACATCACTACCGTCCTCGACCATGTGGACATAGCCGCGGCGCTGTCTCGGTCGATGAGCGCGAACGGACTCGAATTGCCGGTTATGATCGAGGTCGATACCGGGCTGGAACGTTGTGGTGTGCCACCCGGGGCCCCCGCGAGTGAACTGGCGCAGGGTATCGCGCGATTGCCGGGCCTGCGCTTTGCCGGCTTGTTGACCCATGAAGGACATGCTCAACTTGCTGGCGCGCCCGACCAGGTCCGGGCCACGGGCCTATCGGCCGGGCGAATGATGGCGGAAACAGCGGAGCTGATCCGCAAATCCGGCCTGGAAGTACCGATCATTTCTGTAGGTTTGACCGCCACCGCCAAGATCACGGCGACTGTCGCCGGTGTGACCGAGACGCGACCGGGCATCTATGTCTTTTATGACCGCAGCGAAGTGCTGCATAAGGTCGTCAGGCCGGATCGCTGCGCCGCGCGCGTCCTGGCGACGGTGGCGACGCGCCCGACGGCAGACCGCATAATCCTGGATGCCGGCACCAAAGCGCTCACCAGCGACCGGGCGGGCGTCTCGCCGCCGGTCATGGGGCATGGCCTGGTCATCGATCATCCGGATTGGGAGATCAAAAGCCTGAGCGAGGAGCACGGCGCCACGAGCATCCCACCCGACGATCCCGCGCGCATCGGCGACCGCGTCGAGATCATTCCAAATCACATTTGCCCGGTGATCAACCTCTTCGATAGCATGTTTATCACTCAAGGCGAGCGCGTTATCGATGAATGGATGGTAGCAGCACGGGGTAAATCACAGTAAAGGCTGGCGACATGAGCAAGCATCGATTGGGAATCATCGGCTGTGGCTGGATCGCGCCATTTCATGTTCAGGCGCTGAATCGGCTCAGCGACCGGGTCGAGGTCCTTTGGGCTGCCGACCCTGATACAGATCGGGCGGAACGGATCGCCATCTCTTTAGCAAGCGACGATGTCGAAGTGCTGAGTGATTATCGCGCCGGGTTAGATCGCGTTGATGCCGTGTCGATCCTTGTGCCGCATCACTTGCATCATCCCATCACCCTGGACGCGCTGCGGACGGGCTGTCATGTGCTGCTGGAAAAGCCTTTCGCGCTCACGCTGGAAGAAGCCGATGACATGATCGCGGAAGCGGAGGCGCAGGCTGTGACGCTGATGGTGGCTTACCCGCATCGCTACCGTACGAGCACGCAGGCCTTCAAGCGAGTCATAGACAGCGGCGACTATGGCCGCTTGTTCATGCTGGACGCATTCATGGACGAAGACAATCGCGAATACGTCACTGGCGGCTGGTTCGTCAAGAAAGCCACGCTTGGCGGCGGCGTCTTTTTCTCGGCGTCGGCGCATATGCTGGATGTCATGCTCTGGATCGCCGGCGAGGTACAGTCGGTGTCAATGGCGGGCGCGCATGCCGGCTTGCCAATGGAGGGCGAAGATACCGCCATTTCAGTTATCAAGTTTGTGAACGGCGTCGTCGGCACAACCCGCCATACCTGGTTTTCGCCCAAACCACACCGCTGGTACACCATGCGCGCCTATTGCGAACGGGCGGTCGTCACGCTGACGGTCCATCCGCTGGGGGATCTCGCCGTAGAAGGGCACCGCTGCGCCTGGAGTTCCCAGATCACAGTCGCGGAAGCCGGGGCGGAAGAGAAAGTCCTGCTCGAAAGCGACGAAGGGCTGGACTTGACCGAGGAAGTACGGCACTTCTTCGATTGCGTCGATAGCGGCGCGCGACCGCAAACTGATGGTCAAGTGGCGCGGGAGTTGATGAAAGTGGCGCTCGACGCTTATCGAGATGCCGCAATCACAGGAGCGAATTGATGCACGATCTCCTAATTGTCGGCGGCAAGGTCATTGACGGTACCGGCTCGCCCTGGTATTGGGCGGATGTCGCGGTCGATGGCGATGCCATCGTCGCGGTCGGGCGTTTGAGCGGCGTCGCCGCCCGGCAGACCATCAAAGCCGACGGCCGCATCGTCAGCCCCGGTTTCATCGACATGCACACGCATTCCGACCTGCAGCCGCTGGTCAATCCTTTACATGAGTGCAAGGTATATCAAGGCGTGACCACCGATGTCATCGGACATGACGGGCTGGGGCTGGCCCCGGTGACGCCGGAGACGCGCGACATATTGACCGAACAGCTGGCCGCCTGGAATGGCTTGCCGGATTTCGATCGGGACTGGACGACCCTGACCACGTACCTGGATCGCTTCGACGGCGCCGCCGCTGTCAATGTGGCGACCTTCGCCTCTCAGGGTACGGTGCGCATGGCGGTAATCGGCATGGAGAATCGTCCGCCGACGACCGACGAGATGGCGCGCATGAAAGCGATCATCGACCAGTGCATGCGCGAAGGCGCTATCGGCCTGTCGACTGGCCTTACTTATGCGCCTTGTATGTTCGCCGGCGATGAGGAATTGGTGGAACTTTGTGAAGTCATCCGTCCCTATCAGGGGTTCTACTGTCCGCATCACCGCAATTACGGCACCGAAGCGCTCAAAGGATATTGGGATTCAATCGAAATCGGACGGCGGTCCGGCGTGCCGGTTCATCTGACGCATTGTCATCTCAGCTTCGACATTAATGAGGGGCGCGTTGACGAATTGATCGCGATGATTGACGAGGCGCGCGCTGACGGCGTCGAGGTCACGCTGGATGCCTACCCCTATCTGGCGGGTCAGACCTATATGCACGCCTTTCTGCCCAGTTGGGCGCAAGAGGATGGCGTGGAAGGCATTTTGGCGCGCCTGGCCGCCCCCGTGAGCCGTGCGAAACTCCGCCACGAGCTGGAAGTGACCGGCTCCGATGGCATGCAAGGCGTGCCGCTGGGCTGGGAAATGCTGCGGATCGGCGGGATTCTGGGCGATCACGACCCGGCGATCATCGGCCTGAGCCTGCCCGAAGCGGCTGAACGCGCCGGAAAGCCCCCCTTTGATTTCTTCGCCGACCTGCTTTTGGAAACGCGGCTGGGCGTGTCCTGCCTCGCCTTCTTCGGCATAGAAGAGCATGTGCAGACGATCATGCAGCACCCGGCGCATGTCGTCGGCAGCGATGGCATCCTCGTCGGCGACCAGCCGCACCCGAGAGGCTGGGGCAGCCACGCCCGCTTCTTGTCCCACTATGTTCGCGATCTGGGTTTGATGAGCTGGGAGCAAGGCATCCGCAAGATCACATCAGCGCCGGCCCGGCGCATCGGCAGCCTCGACCGCGGCATCATCCGCCCGGGTTTCAAGGCGGATTTGGTCGTCTTTGATCCTGACAAACTGCGAGCCACATCGACTTATGAGAATCCGCGCAGCTATGCCGAAGGCCTCAGCCATGTCATTGTGAACGGCATTCAGACGCTGGCCGATGGACAAATCACCGGCGCCAGGCCGGGCCGGGCCCTGCGCGATCCCTTCGGTCGCCAGCACGAACGCCACACCAGCTTCTAAGTAGTTCAAAGAAAGTAATGAAAATGCATGGGACTATTTCTCAGGACGACGCAACGGGTCAAGACCACCGCCATAGAGATGAGGAAGTAGGGGGCTGGGGAGAGGTAAAAAAAACTAGCATGAAATATGTGAACATTTGTTCTTCCTTTCCGCTCAAAATGATGATACACTGTCCCTATGGACAAACTGTCTCATGCGCTCAATCTCGGCTCTCAGCGGATTCCGTCCTCGGATTTCCGC
>JAPOYU010000038.1 GCA_026706395.1 Chloroflexota bacterium | reverse complement strand
AGAGCGACGGTCTCCAAAACCGTAGGTCGAGAGTTCGAGTCTTTCTGCCCCTGTCGAAATATCGTCAACACCGTCCTCCGTGGCGGTGTTTAGTTGTCGGGAGCGAGCGAGCCCGATTTGCTAGTGAGGAGCGTTTGCCAATGGCGCTAGACAAAACAGAACGAAGCACCGGCGCGATCACCGATAAGAAAGGCAAGGCGACGCCGGGCCGGCGCAGTCGCAAGGTCAAGAAGACGAAAGTTGAGCCGCAAGGCAACGCCATCACCCGCCCGCTGTACATGACGGTCGATTATTTCAGCAATGTGCGCTCCGAGCTGAACAAGGTCGCTTGGCCCAACCGCGCGGACACACGGCGGCTGACCATCCTTTGCATCAACGTCACCATCGCTTCCGCCATCTTCCTGGGCATCCTCGCCGTGATCTGGTCCGAGTTCATGCGCGTCGGCTTGAACCCGGGCAATGCCTGGATGCTGCTCGCGGTCATCGTGGCGATGGTCGGCGGCGCCTTCTATATGATCCGCCGCGGCTCGATTTAGATTGATCACACGTTCTCGAGGACAGAGCTGTGAACTACTGGTTGAACTTGTTTTCTGAAAAAAGCTGGCGAGAGTTTGTGCAACACGGAAGCCAGTTATCGGGCTTCAAGGCATCAAGATGGAGCATAGCAGAACGCATTCAGATAGGAGACATATTACTCTGCTATATGATTCGCGGTCGTGGCTTTTTTGGAGTAACTGAAGTGACCGACAAGCCATTCTATGACAGCTCTCCTCGATGGAATGGATTCGATTTCGCAACTTGGATCCCCCTCAAAGTAACTCTTCTACTGCGTGAGGACATTGGAATATATCCACCGTCACTGGCCGAGATGTCATGGATAAAAGGTAAGTCGTCAACTTATTGGCAAGGGCGAGTGGCCGGGTCACCTTCTCAAATAGATGACCGGGACGGTGAGTTAATTGTCACCGCACTAAACGATCTCAGGCAACAGTAACAGGCTGTTAGTCACAGAGAAAGACATTATGAGCGAACAAACGCAAGATACCCAACAACTGACCGACTACGACCCGGCCCCCGTCTATCTCGACGAGGCGGATGATGTCGAAGGCTTGAACATCACGCTGGACGACGGCACAGCCGAAGACGAAACCGAGCGCAGTTGGTTCTTCATCCATTGCTACTCCGGCTACGAGAAAAAGGTCGAGCACGCCCTGCGGCAGCGCATCGAGACCATGGGCATGCAAGATCAAATCTACGATGTGCTCATCCCGACTGAAGACGAGATCGAAGTCAAAGATGGCAAGCGCCGCACGGTCGAAAAGCGCGTCTTCCCCGGCTATGTCATGGTGCAGATGCGCTGGACCTGGGATGACAACGAGAACAAGTATCGCCTGGATGATGACGCTTGGTATACCGTGCGCAATACACCGGGTGTCGTTGGCTTCGTCGGCGCCGACCATGATGCCGGCATCCAATCCACCCCCCTGCGTCCGGAAGAAGTCAAGCGAATCATGGACCGCATGGATTCCGAAGACAAGGTCGTCAAGGTCGATTACAAGATCGGCGAGCGCGTGCGCATCGTCGGCGGTCCCTTCAACGACTTCCCCGGCACTGTCGCTTCTATCGATTCGGGCCGGGAGAAAGTCCGCGTGATGGTCGATTTCTTCGGCCGCGAGACCGCCGTCGTGCTCAGCTTCATGGAAGTGGAACGGATGTAGGCGCGGCGGATAGCGAAAGTCGCATTTGATAGACGAGCAAAGTCCCGGCGCGTTGCCGGGTTCATTTTGAAAGCGAGCGAGGAAAGACATGGCGAAGAAAGTAAAGGCGATCGTCAAACTGCAGATACCAGCGGGCAAAGCCAATCCCGCCCCGCCGATTGGACCGGCGCTGGCGCAGCACGGCATCAACCTGATGCAGTTCTGCAAGGAGTACAACGGCCGCACTTCCAGCCGCCTGGGTGAGATCGTGCCGGCGGAGATCACCATTTTCAGCGATGGCTCCTTCAAATTCGCGCTCAAAAGCCCGCCCACATCCTTCTTGATCAAGAAAGCGGCCGGCGTAGAGAAGGCGGCCTCCAACCCGCTGACGGAAACTGTCGCCGTCCTCAACCGCGACCAGGTGCGCGAGATCGCTCAAGTCAAGATGCCCGACATGAATGCCATCGACATCGAAGGCGCGATGCGCCAGGTCGAAGGCACCGCGCGCCAAATGGGCATCAAAGTCGCCGACTAGCGCTGGCTCGAGAATCGAGACAAATCTCAGAATTGAAAAGAAATTGTGGGAGGGCCTTCCCGCCCGTTTACCACGAGGAGAGAGCAGAATGGGAAAGCGATACAAGGACGCGCTGAAGACATTTGATCGGCAGAATTATTACCCGATGGATGAAGCGCTGAAGATCGTCAGGGGCAATGCCAAAGCGAAATTCGACGAAACGATCGAGGTGCATTTCCGCCTCGGCATTGATCCGCGCCACAGCGATCAGCAGATCCGCACCACCGTCATGCTGCCGCACGGCACTGGCAAATCCATCCGCATCCTCGCCTTCGTCGAAGAGCAGGACGAGGCGGCGGCACTGGAGGCCGGCGCCGACATCATCGGAACGGACGAGGTCATCAACCAGATTCGCAACGACGGCTGGCTCGCATTTGACGCGACAATCGCCACACCGCCGATGATGCGCAAGATCGGCCAGATCGCCCGCATCCTCGGTCCGCGCGGCTTAATGCCCAATCCCAAAGCCGGCACGGTCGTTCCGCCCGATGAAATTCCGCGCGTCGTCAACGAACTGAAAGCCGGCCGCGTCGAATTCCGCAACGATCGCACCGGCAACGTCCATGTGCCGGTCGGCAAAGCCAGCTTCTCGCATGAACAGCTGTCCGAGAATCTGCAGGCCGTCGTCGACACCATACGAGCGTCCAAGCCCGAATCGCAGAAAGGCGTCTACGTCCGGCGCATGACCCTGACCTCGACCATGGGCCCCGGCGTCCGCGTCGAAGCGGCCATCTAAACGTCGACCCGGTTAGACCATACCGACGAAAATGTACGGGCGGGCCATCGGCTCGCCCCTTTGCGTCTAACATTCGGCTAACTCACAGAGTCGCCCCTGTACAGAAAATACGCGGAAAGCTTCAGCGCTTCAGCCGCTCAAAATACTGCTTGCGGAACTTCGCCACCTTCGGCGCGATCACGAAGGCGCAATACCCCTGGCTCGGATTATTGGCGAAGTATTCCTGATGATAATCCTCCGCCAGCCAAAATGTGCTCGCAGGACTCACCTCGGTGACGATTGCGCTTTGATACAGCCCTTCGGCGTTCAGCCGCGCTATTGTCGCCTCGGCGATCCGCTTCTGCTCCTCGCTGTGATACCAGATCCCCGAACGGTACTGCGGGCCGACATCGTTGCCTTGCCGATTCAACGTGGTTGGATCGTGCGTCGCGAAGAAGATATTCAGAACATCTTCGAAGCTGATGACCTCGTTGTCAAAGGTCACATTGACCACCTCGGCATGACCGGTCGTCTTGGCGCAGACCTGCTGATAAGTTGGGTTATCGACATGCCCGCCCATATAGCCGGAGATCGCCGACTCAACGCCGGCCAGTTGATTAAAGACCGCCTCTACGCACCAGAAGCATCCACCGCCCAAAGTCGCTACTTCCACAGCCATGATCGTCATCCTCCTGCTTGATTCGCCTAAGACCAGCATCGCCGATTAATCTTGCCGAAATCCTACAACAGTATAAATCTCACATCAGAGCGCTCGCTCGGATTCGCTCACCGTCCGGGTCAAGCGCGCCCACTCTTCCAAACTTAAAGTCTCGGCGCGGCGCTGCGGATCAATCCCCGTGGCCTGCAGCAACGCGGTCGCCTCGCGCGCTTTGATGCCGAGCCCGCTCCCCAGCGAATTCTTCAACTGCTTGCGCTTGAGGCTGAAGCCGGCCCTCAGCACCCGGAAAAACGCCCCCGTCGACGGGACGGTCACCGGCGCCGCCGCATGAGTCTCGATGCGCATGATTGCGCTGTGAATGTTGGGCCGGGGCCAGAACAATGCCGGGCTAAGTTTGCCGATGATGCGCGGCTGGCCATAGAATTGCGTCGCGATCGACAGCAAGTGCATCGCCCCCCGCTTGCCGATGACGCGCTCCGCCACCTCATACTGCATGGTCAAGACCATCCGCTTCGGCGCCCGAGTTGATTCAAGAAAATGCCATAGTATCGCGCTGCTGATGTAATAAGGCACGTTCGCCACCACCAGGTAATCCTCATCACCTAGCAGCGCGCCGATGTCCGTCTTGAGAATATCAGCGAATACGAGATAGACATTTTCTCGGTCATCGAAGCGCTCTTCGAGCAGCGGGCGAAGGCGCTCGTCAATCTCAGTCGCAAAGACCTGTCCCGCAGCGCGGGCCAACACATCGGTCAATGCGCCAGTGCCCGCGCCGACTTCGATCACGATATCGCCTGCTTGCACGTCGGCCGCGTCGACGATCTTTTGCAGCATATTTGGGTCATGCATGAAGTTCTGCCCGAGGCTTTTCTTGGGCTGCACACCGTGGCTATCCAGCAAGGCCTTCGGGCTGATCGACATCAGGCGCCACCATCGGTCCTGTTTCGCGGGGCTTTCAGTTGACCATAGGGCGGCGTTTTTGAGTAGGGTTGCTGGCGTGCCCGTTCAAAGGTTCTGCTAGAATTGAACGAGTTGAAAATCCATCACTGCGTGAACCATGTCCATATTTGATCCACAGTTTCTGCCGATTCTGATCTTCGTCCTGCGCGTATCCAATAATGTGATTGGCACCGTGCGCTTGATACTCGTATCCCGCGAACAGCGCGTCTGGGGTTTCGCCTTTGCTTCGTTGGAGTCGCTGCTCTTTGCCTATACAGCCGGCCACGTCATCACGGATCTGAACAACCTGCCAAATCTGGCGGCATATGTCTTCGGCTTCGCTGTCGGCGGCATCGTCGGCATGCAGGTGGAAAACCGCTTCGTGAAATCCTACGAAAGCGTCACCGTCATCGCCTCCCGCGAGGTCTCTCACGAGATGGCGTTGGCCTTGCGTGATGCCGGGCACGGCGTCACGGAAATCATGGGCGAGGGCGCCCACGGCCAGGTCGAAGAGTTGCGCATCATCGTTCATCGGCGCGATCTGCACCAAGTGCTGCGCATCATCCACAGCATAAAGGAAGACGTCTTCGTTACGGTGGAGCATTCGGAGTTTATCCGCGGCGGCTGGATCCGCGCGCACCGGCGTTGACTCTATTCTTCGGCCAAGACCAAATCAACGAAGTATGTGGGGCTGCCCAACAATCGGTGTACCGGGCATTTTCCCGCAATATCGCGCAGCCGCGCCCGCTGTTTTTCATCGAGATCGCCGTGGAAGACCAGCGCTTCCTGCACTTCATGCACGTACAGATCATCACCTTGGTGCGCCGGGTAATCGCGCCCGCGGAAACGCTCATAATCCAGCTTGACTTCCACACCCTGCAAGTCCCAGCCTTTGCGCTCGGCATATAGCTTGCAGGTGATGGCCATGCAGGAACCGAGCGCGCCCAGCATGAGTTCGCCCGGCGTCGGCGCAGTATCGGTGCCGCCGGCCTCGACTGGCTCATCGGCGTGCCATTCGTGATGCCGCACATTGATGGTGGTTCGCGCGCCTTCGCGCAGTACGATGTCAACGGGCATGGGCTGTTCCTATCGGTTAGCGAGTAAATTCGTCGCGAGCTAGCTAGACTCCGGCGGAAATAGCCGGTCTACTGCCAGCTCGAAGCCGGGCATAATGTCATAGCTGCCAAGCAGGTCGCCTTGGCGTTTGAAATCGGACTGCATTGCGCCGGCTTCGTCCAGGCGGCAGACTTCTACGCCCTGTTTCTCTGGCTGAACAAGCCAAACTATGGTCGTGCCATTTTCGAGGTAGGCTCTCGCCTTTTGCCTGAGCTTCTTCAAGGTATCGGATGGCGACTTAATCTCGACTGCCAAGTCAGGCATCTGTGGCACGTAACCTTCGGGCGGCGGGTCGGGCAACCGGTCGAAGCGCTGGAAGGCGACATCAGGCAATAGCGCTGTGTGGCGCGTATCAGACGGGTAATAGCCGACTTCGGATGTTGCTTCGCCTAGCCCAAATTGTTCTTCGTATTCATAGAGGAAATGCCCGATTCGAATTTGTAGTCTGCCATGGGGCCGTTTAGGCATCTCGTCCTCATACAGTACGCCATCTATGAGATAGAATTTCCGATGCTCGAGATCGGGATCGTGGTCCATTGCCCACAAGTCATCCACAGTGTAGAGCTTTTCATTCAAGACCATGGGGGGCCAACCTTGGGCTTTTCAGATTCAACCTTAGTATAGCGCAGCTATCGCCGGTTTGTCATTCGAGGGTGGGGATGGATTCGCCGCTCAGACGCTGTAACCGCCCGGGGGAATCGCCAGCAGGTACATGATCGACAAAGTAGCGATCAGCAAGGGCAGCAGCAAGACGACCGCCAACAGCGGCTTCTCATCGCGCAGGTGCATGTAGAACCAAATCACCAGGCCCGCCTTGATGATGGCGATGCCCAGCAGAAGCACGGCTTTGATCGTCTGCAAGGTCGCGGCGGCGCTGGGGATGTCGTGGATCGCGCCTTTGAGGTATTCCGCGCTCAGTACCTCGATTACAGTGAGGATTGCCAGTCCGACGAAGACGACAGTATAGACTCCGCCCTCGACCGTGATTTCACGTCCGAATAATCTAACGGTATTGCTGTGATGTCCCTCGTGGCCCGTCGCTTCTGCCATGTCTCGCTTCACTTTCTTTTATCGTTAAGCCCCTCCCTCTTTATGGGGGAGGGGTTTGGGGTGGGGGGCAATTTTTCCCGCCGAGCGGGCTAAACCAGATATATCAGGGTGAACAGCATGATCCAGACCACATCGACGAAGTGCCAGTACAAGCCAAACATTTCGATGCCGATGGGATTATGATCGTAGCGTCCCTGGGCGCCGCGCCGCAGCACCTCCAAGGCCCATATCACGCCGACAAAGACGTGGGCGCCGTGGAAGAAAGTCGGCGCGTAAAAGCGCATGCCGAGTGTGCTCCATTGAGAAGCGGAATCGAAGCCGAGAACGATGCCCAGATGCGCTAACTCGCTGTATTCAATATATTGCCCGATCAAGAAGACGGTGCCGCCGAGGGCGGTGGCGCCGATCCAACGCAGCATCCCGGCCCGATTGCCAGCCTGCATGGCGCGCAAGCCCATCACCATGAAATAGCTGCTCGCCAGGAGCACGAAGGTGTTGGCGGTGACCAAGCCGACTCCAAGCTGCTCGTGCGCTTGGGCAACGACATCTTCCTCGTTGATGCGGAGGATGATATAGCCGACGATCATGATGGAGAAAATGACGATCTCGGACGCCAGGTAGAGCCAAACGCCAAGTTTGAGGTTGTTGTTCTTCTCTTCTTCGCTGAGATGCCCATGATCGTCATGGGCGACTGCATGAAGCTGATTGGCTGTCAGTTCCGCCATGCTTTGTCTCTCGCTTTATTTCTGATAGCCGATGGCGCGCGGGATAGCGCGGATGACGCCCACGACGCCGCCGGCGATCTTGCCCGCTTCGCGGATCGGCAGTATCTGCGTCCGCTGCCCATCGGTCGGATCGAATTCCTTGACTTCGCGTACGCCGCGATTCGCCAAATAAAAGAACAGGGCGATGCCGCCGGCCGCCAAAGCCAGCGATACAAACATAATCAGGATGAAACCCAGCAGCACCGTAAACTGGCTCGTGCCTTCAATCGTCTGATTGGCGAAATCATCGGGCGGCAAAACCAATCCCAGAATATCCTGGATCGGGATGATGAAATCGCCGAAGCCGTTGGCGAAGAAGTCCGCGTTCGGTTCGGTGGCGACCTGCAAACCCAATCCATGCGGCAGCAGCGCGAAGGTGAAAAGCACCAGCGTCACGACCACGGCGATCGTCAGCACCAGGAAGAGCTGACCGGCATAAAAAGCGATCACCTGCCACAGGCAGGATACGGTCATCAACAGGACGCCAAGCGTGCCCGGTATGCCTGCCACCGTGATGAGAAAGATGCGCCAGGCGCCGAATAGCAGCGGAAACCAAATCAAGAACCAGATCACATTGACGATCCAGTTGATCAGGAAGAAACTCACGTTCAGATAGGGAAAGCGCCAAGGCTTCGGACTATCGTTGATGATGCTCCAGGCCGCGTCCCAGAGCCACTTGCCGGCTCGGAAAACCGGTCCCGACGTGCGCAGAACAAAATCTTTCTCCGGCACTTCCTCTTCGTGTTCATCGGCGTGCTCGCCGTGTTCGCTCATCTTCGGGTCGAAGGCGCCGACTCCCCACATGAAGGTGCCCATGCAGACGAAGGCGGCCAAGACCAGCCCGACTTGCGCGCCCTCGCTCGATGTGGCGTTCATCCAGACCGGATCCATCTGCTGCCAGGATCGCATGGCATAAACGAAGGCGAGGGAGGCGATGAAACCCACGATCAATGCCGGTATCGCCCTGCCGAGTCCCGGTTTATCCATGTCCTGCTACTCCCTTACCTGCTGCGCTCGCCGAGTATACAAAAGCTCAACTGCGCTGATAGCGCGAGCCCCGCCATTAGCGGATCCAATACAAGACCACATAGAACAGAAGCCAGGCGAAAGCGACGAAATACCAGAGCTTCGCTGCGCCTTCGACCGCCCAGGCATCGTGTTCTCCGCCGCTGTATGCCCCCGTCTGAGCGCCGCGGTAGACGCGCAGCATCACGCCGAGAATGACGAGGGCGTGCACAAAGTGGAAGCCCGTCATCAGACGCAGGGTAATCCCGTATTGCGTCGACAACGCCGCTTCAGAAACGGTCATGAATTCGTAGATGATGATCGCCATGAATGCGACCCCGAGCACCATCGCCAGCCGCCAGTTCATGAGGAATTCGCCGAGGCTGCCGGCGGGCAAGCTGCTCCAGCCGCGGCGTACCAGCGCCGCGCTCAGCAAAAGCGCCAGCGTCGCGATGCTCGGCAGGAGCGGGTCGAAGGGCGCGACGCCTGCGGGCGGCCACTGCGCGTAACTGAAGCGCAGCTGCCAATTGACAACGATCATGGCGAAGAAAACCATGATCCAGCTCGCCTGAAAGATGGTCATGCCGAGGCGGTTATTCTTCAGACGCAGGGCGGCATCACGGTCGAGGCCGATCTTTGGTTTTTCCTGTCGAGCAATGGTGCTGGTCATTTTTCTTCGTCGTATACCTGCAGAATATTGTCCATTTGATGTCCAGCTTATGTCTCTTTTGCGCTATTTACCATCGGATTTTCGCGGCCGTCAAAAGCGGCTTCTACGGCGTTTAGATATGCCGCTGAGGCTTTGGTGCCGTAGCCGTAGGGATCTTCGAAGGGAATGGGATCGTCGTCAAAGTTGGTGACCGGCGGCGGCGATGTGGTCGCCCACTCCAGCGTCAGAGCGCGCCAGGGATTGGCGCCGGCGATGGGACCGTGGAAGTAGGAGCGGATGATGTTGTAGATCACGATAAAGGTAGAGAAGCCCAGCACAAAAGCGGAGAAGCTGATGAACTGATTCCAGGACGTGAACGCCGGGTCGTAGACGGCGACGCGACGCGGCATGCCCAGCATACCCACGATGTGCATGGGGAAGAAGGTGAAGAGGAAGCCGAAGTAGGTGAAGGCGAAATGAATCCGGCCGAGGCGCTCGTTCATCATGCGCCCGGTGACTTTGGGGAACCAGTGATAGAGCGCGGCGTAGATGGCGAAGACGCTGCCGCCAAAGAGCACAAAGTGGAAGTGGCTGACGACGAAGTAGGTATCGTGCACGTGGATATCGAAGGGCAAGGCCGCCAGCATGACGCCGGTAATGCCGCCGATGACAAACATGGACATGAAGCCGAGGGCGAAGAGCATGGCGCTGGTGAAACGGATCTTGCCGCCCCAGATCGTGCCCAGCCAACTGAACATTTTGATGCCGGTCGGCACGGCGATAATCATGGTTGTGATCATGAAGGGGATGCGCAGCTCGGGCTGGAGGCTGGTGAACATATGGTGCGCCCAGACGGTGAAGCCGACGAAGGCGATGCCCATGCTGGACAAGCCAACCATGCGGTAGCCGAAGACCGGCTTGCGGCTGTGGACGGACAGCACCTCGGACAGAACGCCCATGCCCGGCAGCACCATGATGTAGACAGCCGGGTGGCTGTAGAACCAGAAGATATTCTGCCAGAGCAGCACGTCGCCGCCGCCGGCCGCGTCGAAGAAGGTCGTGCCGGCGACGCGATCAAGCAGCAGCAGGGTCAAGGCGCCGGCCAGGAAGGGCGTGGCCATGACGGCGATGATGCTGGTCGCCAGGACGGCCCAGCAAAGCAGGGGCATGCGCCAGAGTGTCATTTGCGGCGGGCGCATATTGAAGATGGTGACGATGAAGTTGATCGAGCCCATGATGGATGAGATGCCCAGCAGGTGCGCGCCCAGGGCCCAGAGCGTCTGCCCGTCGCCGCTGAACAGGGTCGACAGGGGCGGGTAAGAGGTCCAGCCGGCTTCGGCCGGGCTGACGAAATAGCCGAGCAGCACGACGACCGCCGCCGGAGGAATCAGCCAAAAGGCGAAGGCGTTAAGCCAGGGGAAAGCCATGTCTTTAGCGCCCAGTTGCAGCGGCACGACGAAATTGCCGAAAGCGGCCCACATAGGAATGATGAAGAGGAAGATCATGATGGTGCCGTGGATGGTGAAGAGGCTGTTGTATGCTGCGCCGGAGACCATCAGGTCGAGGTCGGGGGACCACAACTCGAGGCGGATCAACATCGCCATTGCGCCGCCGATGATGAAGAACAGGAAAGAGGCCACGCCATACTGCACGCCGATAATCTTGTGATCGACGCTCCAGCGCAGGTATTCGCTAAGCGCCGGGCGCTTGACCGCTTCTGGCTCGTGACCTTCTGCTTGTCCCCCCAGGGGGACGGCAACTGTTGCCATGTTTGCGCTTTCTCTCCCGGTTTTGTCTTATCACCATCAGCGCGCTTTTGACACGCCTATCTTCTCGTTAAGCCGAGGCGTCCTCTTTGCTTTCTCGGTCAGACTCTTCATCGGCCCTTTAAGATCCGCTTGTAGCGCTTTCGGCTTCGCTTTGATCACCGCTGTCCGCGTCGGCGGCTGCGGCTTCGTCATCACCTTGACCAAAGGTGATATCTACTTCCAGGCCGAAGACGGTCTTGATCGCCGCCGGGATGGCGGTGGTGTTGTTCTCATTGTCGCATTCGGATTGCTCGCCCTGGGTGCAGAGGTAGGCTACGATGGCGTAAAGCTGCTCCGCGCTCATTCGACGGGTATCCGGCTGATCGGGGCCGAACTGCGCCATTTGCTCGTTGTAGCCGGGCACAACAAACGCCTGGGCATCCCAAACCGAGGTGGCGATGTATTCTTCGGCGGATTGCCCGGGCACGCGTTTACCCGCGCGGTCAGCGATGCCGTTCATTGCTGGACCGGTGCGGCTCGTCCAGCCAAGGCTGTCCAGGACGTGGCAACCGTTGCAGTCGTATTGCTGAATGACGACTTCGCCACGCAATACCGGGTCTGTCGGCGGATTCAAGACGGCGTGGATGGCCGGCTCATAGAATTGCTCCAGGAATGCGTTTTCGTCTTCATGGACGACAACTGTGCCGCGCATCCGCCCATGCCCGTCGCCGCAAAGCTCGGCGCAGACGATGGGGTAGGCGGCCGGGTATTCAGCGCCTTCGACGCGGACCGGCGTGAAGCGAATTTCGGTTGGGCGTCCGCCGGTCGCCGGATTCCCGGGCAGCAGGTCTTGCTTGACGCGCATCGCCGGCACCCAATAGGAATGGATCACGTCTTGCGTCCGCAATTCCAGATCGACATTCTGGCCGATATAGGTATGCAGCGTGTCGCCGCTATTGATGACGATGGGATTGCCATTGGGGTCTAGCCGGCCGGTCTCGTAGACATGCGTCCAGGCGTAACGGGCGCCGGTGACTCTTATGGCGACCTCTTCGCCGTTAATCAGGTTTATTGCCGCTTTCGGCTCGGAGTTTTGGCTCCAGACGTTAAAACTGACGACCGCCAGGAAGACGACGACCAAGGACGGAATGATAGTCCAGATGAGTTCGAGCAAGGGATTGCCGTGATAGGTGGGGCCATCGCCGCGATCGTCGCCGCGGGCGCGGAAAAAGATGACCGAGATAAGCAGCATGCCCTGAATGAGGAAAAAGACCACGCCGCCGATGATGACGAGGATGTAGAATAGTTCGTCGACGCTTTTGGATTCAGCCGATGCCTGCGGCGGCAGGAAAACCGGGACAAACGTCGTGAACCAGTTGATGCCGATGACGCTGACTATTAGGAATACAGCGGCGACGACAATGGCAGCCGGGCTTATCGATGGGACGTTGGAACGATTATCTTCCATACTGGAGTATCACCCGCAATTCACAGCCGCGAAAGCCTGTATACACAATAGTTCAATCACCGTCGAGGGTCTGCCATTCGGCGCTTGTTCAATTTGTCACAATTGTAGCGAAAAGGCCTTATCATTTCAAGCGTATGTCGGGCCCATTCGCGGGCGGTAAAACAGCAGGCGAATTGGGCTTGGGGCTGGCGGTCAGGTTGGACGCGCGAGCAAGCTACGGTATTATTGGATGGGCGCGAGTTTAGTGTAGGGGCGCATGAACAAGAACGAGCCGATGCCCAAGGCAATCGACCGGCTGATCAATATCGCCTTGCTTCCGTTGGCGCTGCTGCTGGCCCTCGCTGCCTTTTTCGCCTTGCAGGAAGTTCTGCTGACCTTGAGCGCGCGGGTGATCGTCGCGACTGTAGATAGCAGCGTGCAAGGCAAATATGCGCTTGTTAGCGTGAGGAACTTCTGGCTGTTGGGCGGCGGCGTGATTCTTGTCGCTGTATTCATATACGTTTTGGATTTCGCTTTCAAACACTGGCGTACGCGGCGCTTCCGGCGGCTGGCTCTACGAGTATTGGTGATCGAGGTGGTGATTATTGGCGCGCAGTTGGTGTTCTTCAGTTGATTCACACCGCGCCAAAATAATAGTATTCAAGAATCTCGCGCGTCAGCGGGGCCGCTACTGAAGAGCCTTCGCCCGCATTTTCCACCATTGTCACGATCGCAATTTGTGGTTCCGCCGCCGGCGCATAGGCGATGAACCAGCTATGCGGCCGTTTGTCGTCGCCGGGCACCTGCGCTGTGCCGGTCTTGCCGCAGACGCCCACATCTTGCAGTGGCGAATTGGTGAATTGATGCGCGGCGGTGCCGGTGTAGCTGCTCGTGACATCGCACAGGCCCCGGCGGATGATAGCGAGATTGGCGGTATCGAGGCCGGTATCGAGCATGACATCGCGTTCGGCGACCCGCGTTCGCTGATCGAGGATGCCACGCTCGCGCACGAGATGGGGGCGGAGGAGGTAGCCGCCGTTGGCGATCGTGGCGTAGAGACGCAGCATCTGCAAGGGCGTCGCCAGGACTTCGCCTTGGCCGATGGACAGATTTACGGCGTGGGCATAAGACCAGGGCAGGCCGGTGAATTGCGCGATGTTATCGGGAGTGGGGACATTGCCGGCGATTTCGGGAATCTGATTCAGGCCTGAGCTTTGGCCCAAGCCGAGTTTCAGCGCGTAGGCGGGCAGGAGCCAGGGATCTTTGGCATTCAGCCGAAAGCCGGCTTCGTAGAAGAAGGGATTGCAGCTATTGGTGATGCCGGTTTGCACGGACATGACGCCGTGCCCGCCGAGCAGCCAGTCATAGCGGATATCGGCGCCATAAGCCCAACTGCCGGTGCAATGGTAGCGGGTATCTTCGTCGTAGACGCCGCTCTCGAGGGCGGCGACTGAGGTCATACCTTTCATGACCGAGCCGGTCGGGTAGGCGCCTTGAGTAGCGCGGTTGAGCATGGGCAAGCGCTCATCTTCGGCCAGCGCTTCCAGGGCTTCGTCCGCGGCGGCGCGGCCCATGGAGGGGAAGGGATTAAGGATGTTGGCGTCGAAGGCCGGGTGACTGACGAGCGCCAGGATTTCTCCGTTGCGCACGTCCATGATGACGACTGCCGCGCCGGGCGAGTCCTCGGCCCATGAGCCCTTTTCATAGGCGGACTGCAGAAGGCGCAGAACCGCGGCCTGCAAGTCGGCATCGATGGTCAGCCAGAGGCTTTCCGGAATGCGCGATCGCACTTCGCTCAATACGCGAATCCGGCGCCCGTCCGCGCCGACCAGGGAGAGACGCCCGCCGGGTTGGCCGGCCAAAGTACGGTTCATGCTGGCTTCGATAGCGGCTTTGCCGATGATGGTTTCCGCGTTGAAGCCGATGGCTTCGAGCTCCGGGACCTGCTCGGCATCGGGATAGCCGACGTTTCCGACGACATGCGGCAGCAGCGTCCCGTTGAGATAGCGGCGAGTAGACCTTTGGCGGAATTCCGCGCTGCAATCCGCCTTGAGGCGATCACTGGTTTCGATGTAGTCCGTCGCTTCGAGGATGCCGGCATCAACGATCCAGTCGGGGCCGGAGCGTACATCAAAGAGGTCGCGGAAAAACTCGACTGACTTTCCGCTGGCCCGTGCCAAGCTGTGGTAACAAGTGTCTCGGTCGGGGATATGCCGGTTATCGACCAGGACGCGAACGACCCGGCCGTTCTGGTCCGCCAGCACCTTGCCATAGCGGTCGTAGATGTTGGCGCGGCTGGGCACTTGTTCTTCGAGGACGAGGCGGGCGCCTTGCCCCATTTCGGCAAAGATGTTGCCCGGCGACCAGGCTATGCGCCAGCCGTCTGCCTGGGGATCGATAACGAGATGCAACAGGCGATCGTTGTCGCTGAATTTACCCAGGATGCGCGACTTGAAAGTGACGTCATATTTGAAGTCCAGCACTCGCCCCTCGCCGCTCAGCGCATGCGGCCGGAACGTAAGGCTTTCGAGGGAAATCGTGGCATGCGCGTTCTGATAGAGCGTGCGGAACTTATCGAAGGAGGTGAGCTCGCGATTGCGGAAGGTGAGCAGATCGTACATAGCGGCAAAGTCACCATGCTGCCAGGCTTCCAGGAAGCTGTTGGCAATGGCGCTGGCGGCCTCAAGATCTGCCGCGGGCTGTCGTTTGGGCGCTGCGGTCGATATGGCGACGGCCGACTGATCGGCATCTTGGCGGCAGCCGCTGATTGCGAGCAAGCAGAGAAAGCAGAGCAGGGCGAGTTGGCGCACGGCGACCTGAGTTGATTGGATGAGATTGCGCCTTCATTATAGGAGGGATCGTGGAAACGGGCGCGGCGGACGGGACTGAAACGGAGGTCAGGTAGCGGCTAACGACGACCTGATCAGGCTTCCGGTTCGCTAATTGTGATCTCGGCGATTTCAATGTGGTCGCTGCCATCAGGTGAAAGCAGACGCTGCCACGTGTCTGGATTGTACAGGCCGGAGACGAGTTGGTATGTGGCCGGGGGCAAGTCGTCGGGGGTGCTCAAGACAAACTCTCTGCCGAGCAGAATCTCGTCGGGGTCATCCCAGGTGCTGGTGGGCCGGCGATCGTCCCAGAGAGGCACATAATCAGCCTGGGCGACGATTTCGCCTTGTCGGTCCAGCAGGTGGTTGTAGACGTGTCGCTGAGAATCGGTAGGGCTTTCGGCGCGCCAATAGTGACGCAGGACGATGTCCTCGCCAGCAAGTAACTGGCTTGCGTTGAGATCGTAACCGACGAGGCGAATTGAGCCCAATTGCGCGTCCGTTTCGTATTGCATGGGGTAGAGGCGCAGGACAACCATACTCGGCCCGCGGAAGTTGGCGTCGGGCGGGTAGCTCTTGAGAACTACAGTCTCATCGGGGAAATAGACGTCAGGGTCGTTCGTGTTCGGCGGGTAGGGCAGGATGGCGTATTGGGCGTCATTCGCGCGCCATATATCCAGCGGCTTGTTGAGAAGGTCATAGACGTCTTGCGCCACGGGAAAGTCGTGTATGCCGTCATAGCCGCCCCAGGCGCGGTTGAATGTCTTGTGATTGCCCCGCTCGATAGTAGTCAGATACTTGCCCCAGCTTTCGCTGATAGTGCTGGGCGCGTCTCTATCAGTGATGTATTTGCCTGGCTCCAGCGAGGTATCCATGTAATGCATGAGGTCGTTGCGGCGGTCGTGTAAGCTGAAGTTATGCGCCAGGGCATCGGATTGCCGGTATGAGGGCAGCAGCCTGATCGCGAGCAGAATCAGCAGCGCGGCCGGCACAAGAAAATCGTGCAGACGCGTTGGCAAGAAAGGCGGTTTAAACCGCGAAAGCGCTTCCTGCCCGATGAAGAGCAAGCCAGTCAGCCCACAGCCATAGAGCAGCGCCAGCATCGCGCCAACCGGGAAGTAGTGTCGGGCACGCTGCACGTTAAACATGCTCATGCCCAGCAGCCATGCCGCCCCCGCCAGCACAATTGTAAGCAGCGCAATGGCGTTGACCCGCTGCCGATAGCGCCACAGCAGCGCGCTCGCTATTGCCACATAGAGCCAGCGCTCTGACCAGGGAAAGGGCCGCCATACATTTTGCAGGCTGACCCAGGCTGATTCCAGCGACGGGAACATCATACTCTCATAGGACATCGGAAAGTAAATTGTGTTATCCGCTTCCAACGTCGGATAAATGAGCAGCAGCCAAAACAAGAAGACGGCGAAACGCGCGCAGTTCCAAAATGTCTGCTGCCAGGCGTCTTTGCGCCCAGCTGGCTGGCGCCGCCAGTTTAACAGTGGCATGAGCGCTATTATCGGCGCGACGAAGAGTGCCTGCGTCTTGAAAACAATCGCCAGCATGATGCTGTAGACGGCAGCCGTGCTGAACCTCCGCCGCCCTTGCAAAAGACTGACCAGCGCCAGCCACAACGCCAGCAGCGTAAATAGCGTCAAATAGCCATCCGGCAGCAGCCAATGCGCTCGCTCGACGACCCAGGGATTAACTATCCAGATACCCGCTGCCATAAGTCCGGCCAGGGGATGAATTATCATGGCGCCGAGCAGCGCTACCAATACGATCACCAGCATCCAGGCAGTAATCGTTATCAGCCGTAGCATCGGCAACATCGCGCCGTGATGCGCTTCGATCGGCTTGATATGTTTGAGTGTCAGGTATGCCAGGGTCTTCGTGCCGGGAGGATAGGCATCGTGGAAGACGCCGCGCGCATGCCCGAAGTCGATTGTGTGCTGCGCCGCGAGCAGATGATGCGCTTCGTCGTGATGCGCAAAAAACGGCAAGCTTACATTGTAACCGCGTAGATATAGCCAGCCAGCGAGCATAAGAAGCAGCGCCAGCCCGAGCCACCACCATTTGGAGCGGGGGATTATCTCGTTTCGATTTTCAAGTCCCGGCAGGATTCCTAGCTCCTGATCAAATGCAAACGAAACCGAAGTATACACGGTTATCGTATCTAGGGCTTGCGCAGGCGATACCAGCTAGATGGCAGACCGAGCGCGGCATCATAACTGCGTTGTTCCCAGTGTAGCTCCAGCTCGCCATTGAAGAGCTGCGCGACCTGCAGCGGCGTCCAGCCCACTGTCGACTCGGGGCGGGGATGGCTGGCGTAGAGCATGAAGCAGCCGCCCGGATTGAGATGCGAGGAGACGCCGCCGGCGTAGGCCAGGTTCAGCGCTTTATCGATGCTGTGGCCGCAGCCGATGTCGATGATGAGGTCGTATGGCGGTCGCAAGCCACAGATGTCTTCAAGGCCCGTGACGTCGCCGCAGACGAGGCGGCGCGAGTCCGGGGGAAAGTCGGCCAGTTTGGTGGTGGCCAGGTCGATGGCGCGCGGTACGAAGTCGATGCCGTCCGCCTGCCAGCCGTGATGCAGGAGGTCGCGGATGACGGTGCCTGTCCCGCAGCCGAGGTCAAGCGCTCTGCCCGGCGGCAATTCGCCGAGGATGTCGAAGATTTCGGGCGGCGTGATGCCGCTGTCCCAGGGCATGTCGCCGTCGGCGTAACGCTGGCTGAACATTTGCTGGCGATTCTGCTCCCCTTCCCTCTGAAATGGGGGAAGGGGTTGGGGGATGGGGGCGCTCACGTTATCGGCACCATGTGGATAACGGTGACGCCGGCGCCGCCTTCGTTCTGCAAGCCTTGGGTGACCTTGCTGACGAGGACGTGGTCATTGAGGTACATGCGCACGGCTTGACGCAGGCGACCGGTACCTTTGCCGTGGACGATTCTGCCAAAGGGCAGGCCGGAGTTGTAGGCGGCGTTGATATAGCGGTCGAGGATTTCCAGCGCCTCTTCGACGCGCTTGCCGCGGATATCCAGTTCCATGCCCGGCGATTTCGCCTGTGGCGGTGGAATATCAGCCGGCTCATATTGGCGGACGTGGCCGCGTTCGGCGGCGCGTCTTTCGCTGCGGTTTCGGCGGCGCATATCGCTATACTTGGCGCGCACCCGCAGCGAGCCGACCTGCACCTGCGCCGCTTTGCCATCCAGTTCGACGATGACGCCCTCGGCGTTTAATGTATCGAGGAAGACGGTATCGCCAATCCGCGGCAGCCAATCGACATCGTCCAGTTGCTGGACTTCGTCGTCATCGAGCGGAGCCTTGGTCCAGTTGGCCATTTTGTCGGCGGCGGCTTTAAGCGCGTTGAGCGCCTCGGCAGGCATGCCAGCTGAGCGCAGTTCGTTGCGCATCTTGCGTAGCTGCCTGTTGAAATCGGCCAGGTCTTCTTCGGCGTGGCGGCGTGCGGCGCGGATGACATCGCGGCGTTCATCTTCAATGTTGTCGAGGCGGGCTTGCAGGTCGTCTCGCTGCGCGGTCAATTGCTCGCGCAGGTACACGATCTCTTCATGCTGCAGGCGGGTTTCGGCGCGGGTGCGCTGGATCTCGTCCAGCAGATCATCGGCAGCCAGGTCTTCAGTGGCGACCATGCCGCGGGCATCGGCAACGATCGCCTCATCCAGCCCGAGCCGCTCGGCGATGGCCAGGGCGTTGGAGCGGCCCGGCAAGCCTACTATCAGGCGGTAGGTGGGCTGCAGCGTTTCGAGATCGAATTCGACGCTGGCGTTGCGCACGCCCGGCGTCTCGACGCCATAAACTTTGAGCTCTGGGTGGTGGGTGGTGACCATCGTCGTGACGCCGCGGTTCTTGAAATTGTTGAGCAGGGCGCGCGCCAGGGCCGAGCCTTCGGTTGGGTCGGTGCCGGCGCCGACCTCATCGAGGATGACCAGCGATCGGCTGTCGGCCTGGGCGAGGATGCTGATGATGTTCGTCATATGCGACGAGAAGGTTGAAAGCGACTGCTCGATGCTCTGCTCGTCGCCGATATCGGCGAATACGCCTTGGAATACCGAAAGCTCGGCCGCGTCAGCCGGGATATGCATGCCGCATTGCGCCATCAGGATTATCAAGCCGGCGGTTTTTAAGGCGACGGTTTTACCGCCGGTGTTGGGACCGGTCACCACCAGGACCCAGCAGTCGTCGTCAAAATGAAGGTCGAGCGGGACGACATGCCCCTTGAGCAGGGGGTGGCGCGCAGCTTTCAGGTTAATGGTGCTGCCGGGGTGCGGCGGATTCGGCTCTATGGCGATCATTTTGGGCTGAATGCAGCCATGATCGAGGGCGTAGCGCGCTTTGGCGAAAGTGAGATCGAGATAGCCTAACAGCTGCACCGTGCGGACGATGCGCTCGCATTCGCCGGCGACTTCTTCGGTGAGGTCAGCGAGGATGCGGCGGATTTCCTTTTCTTCTTCGACTTGCAGTTCGCGCCACTTGTTGTTGAGTTCAACGGTTTCCAACGGCTCAATGAAAATCGTGGCGCCGGAAGCGGAAGAATCGTGCAGGATGCCTTTGATCTTGCCTTTGTGTTCGGCTTTGAGCGGAATGACATAACGGCCGTGGCGCATGGTAACGATGGCTTCTTGCAGCTTGTCCTGATTCGCCTTGCTCGTGACGATGCGATTGAGTTTGTTCTGCAGGCGCTCGAAGGCGACTTTCAGATCCCGCCGGATGATCGCCAGGCGGGCGCTGGCGGTGTCTTTGATCTCGGCGTTGTCGTCGACCGCTTTTTCAATGGAGTTTTGCAGTTCGAGGCAGTCTTGGATTTCCTCCGCGAGCTCAGCCAGGAGCGGAAAAGACGCTTTCATGCGCCCGAGACTGCGCTTGAGCGTCGTGCCGCGGCGCAGGGTGTAACGGATGTCAAGCAAGATACTCGGCTCGACGATGACGCCGCGCAAGGATTTGACAACCGGGTCGCGCACATCACGGGCGCCGCGCAGTGTGATATTGGAACTCTCTTCCAGCAGGGCGACGGCTTCGGCGGTTTCACGTTGCCAAACCCGCACCTCTTCCAGCTCGGTAGAGGGGAAGAGCTCGATGGCGAATTCCTCGCCGGCGCCGAAGGTGGTGTAGGCGGAGAGGTCTTGCAGGATCTTGTGCAATTCCAGCGTCGAAAGCGTCTTTTCGCTGATCATCAAACTTTATGCGCGGTGGCGATTCCTGTCTTCATATGTGGCGTCCGCTTGGAAGCGTCTGCCATTGTAGGCTAAGGCAATGCCCCGCTCAAGTGGTGATGCCGAGCTGGCGCAGGCGATCGACCGCGCGAATGAGGTATTGCGTCTCGGCGTAGCGCTGCGGCGGCCCGTAGTGCATGTCGGATGGGAAGTCCGGATCACGCGCCGGCGCGGGATGGGCGACGATTTCGACTATGCCCGTCAAACGGGCGATGCGCGCGCAGTATTCCTCGATTGAAAGCGACATGCAGGCTTGAATCGCGCTGACGTAATCGGGCATGGCGAAACCGGCATTTGACCTCTTCCTTTGGCGGCGCAGGAAGAAATTGTGACTTGATACGTTGGCGCGAAAGTCATGACTGCGCACCCAGTCGACGGCGTATTGCTTAGCCAGCTCGTGCACGATGCGTCGCAGCAGCGGTATGGCGTGGAAGTGATGATGAGTGGATATGTGCTGTGGCTGAATACCCGCGTCCGTGAAGCGGCGCAACTGCGCGTCAAGTTCCTGTCGAATCCAGTCGACCGCCCCGGCGCGGAAAAAATGCGATCGAACGTACAGGCTGAGGTTGCTGCGGAAGCTGAAGTCTTCATTAAGCAGATGGGGATGGTGGTCGTCAAAGGCAGTCACCGGATGGCCGTCGGTCAGCGACAGGTGAATGCCGATGTCAAGGTCGGGGCAACCGCTGAAAAGCTCGAGGGCCTGCCGATGAGCCGGGAAGTTGGTCATGACGCTGGCCGCGCTGATGTAGCCGCTCTGATGCAGGTCGTAGACCGTCTGATTGATGTTTTCGGACAAACCGCAGTCGTCAGCGGTGATGATCAGCTTTGGCATCAGGTCGCGCTGCGCCGATCAGACCAGGCGGCCGCGAATTCATCGAGGACGCGCTTCTGCCTCTTGGTCAGGTTAATGAAAGGGCGAACTTGCTTGATGCGCCTTAGCGCTTGTTCCGGCGCGTCGCCGGTGGAAATGAGATAGGCGGCGGTCATGGTAGGCGCGCGCCCGCAACCGACGGCGCAATGGATATAGACCTTGCCCCCGCGGTTGATTTCGTCATCGATAAAATCGACGCCGCGCATCAAGTCTTCGACGCTCGGCGGAGTGTTGTCAGTCGTCGCCAACTGCAGGTGACGCTCTCCGGCGATCCCCTTTTTTTCATCGCTATGTTCTTTGCGCATATTGACAATGGCCGTGATGCCGTAATCAAGCATGCGCCGATACCCCTTCTTGTAATAGTGTTGGCCGCCGAGCAAGAGTTTGGGTGTGATTTCGCTCAATTCCCAGACGGGCGAGCCGAGTACGCGGCGGTGCGCGACATCGACCCAGCGAAGGGCAATGGCGCGCGGGCCGGTGGTTAAATGGCTGCGAAGTCTCTCCAAGGGGTGGGGTGCTTTGGGCTTAATGCTCATGCCGGCATTATAGCACAGGCAGGGGCGGCGGATCGTCGGCTTGTGATGCTCGCAAGGGACGCGGCTTTGTGCTAAGTTATGTGGCACTTTCCTACAGGCGGAAGGGCGGCCGATGTCACCCATAGAACAGTTGGCGGATTATTTTTCGCCGCTGCTGCAACAGCCGATGATACTCAAGGTCAGGCGGAACCACGGCCTGGAACATGCGACGATCCACATCCTGAATCGGCAGCGCTACAAGCTATCCGGGCGCAGCAGCGCAACGGGATTCATCCTTTTGGGCGAGGTGCCGACTGCGCAGGTAGAGGGCGCCGTGCATGAGGCGCTCCAGCGGATGAAGGCCGGCGAACATAAACTCGCTCTGCATCCGAATTGCGGAACGAATCTGGTGACCGCCGGATTTCTGGCGACGACGGCGGCCTTCCTTGGCTTCGCCGGGCGCGGCTGGCGCAAAAGCTGGGAGCGCTTTCCAACGATGATGGCCCTGCTGATGGGGCTGATCTTGCTGTCGACGCCGCTCGGGCTGAGCTTGCAGCGACATTTCACGACCGAAGGCGATCTTGGCGATATGGAACTGGTCAGCGTCACCCGCGAGACGGTCAACCTTCCGCTCAACGGTCAGCAGCTGACCATGCACCGCGTCGTGACAGCGCAGGCCTAGAGACCGATGGGTGAGGCGCCGCAGTTCTACATTTTTTACGGCGATGATCTCTTGCGCCGCCGAGAAGCGCTCGCGCGGATGCGGCGTTCGATGGGCGACGATGGCGAGTTGAATTGCTCGGAATTCGATGGCGCCGCGACGCCGGTTCCAGAGATTCTGGCGGCGGCCAAGTCCCTGCCGTTTCTGGCGGATAAGCGGCTTGTGATCGCCCGCGGTCTGATCAGCCATATCACGCGGAAAGGCGCGGGGCAGGCGGGCAAATCGGCGGCCGACCGGCTCATCGAGGAATTGCCCAATCTCCCCGTCTTCGCGCGGCTTGCCCTGGTGGAGGACGATACGCTTTCCGAAGGCAACCGCGTCCTCAAGGCGGCGCGTCGAATGAGCAACGGTTACATCGGCGAGTTCAAGACGCCGCAGAATCTGACGCGCTGGATCATGCAGCGGGCGGCGGAAGAATACGACGCCGAAATCGCCCCCAGAGCGGCTGGCGCCATCGCCGATGTCGTAAACGGCGACTTGCTGCGCGCCGATAATGAGCTTTGCAAACTTGCCGCCTTCGTCGATGGCGAGCGCGCGATCAGCGAGGCGGATGTCGCCGCCTTGACGCCCTACGTGGCCGAGGCGAATGTCTTCGAGATGGTGGATGCGCTGGCTGCCGGCGATGGCGAGCGGGCGCTGGAACTCATTCAGCTGTCGCTGCACGAGAATCCGCGGGATCCGGGTTTCGGCCTGTTCGGGATGATCGTGCGGCAGTTCCGCCTGCTGCTGATGACGCGCGATCATCTGGATCGAGGCGGCGCGCCGCAAGCCGCATCGATCGCGAAAGCGGTGGGCGCGCACCGTTATACAGCGGGCAAGCTTGCGGTTCAGGCGAGGCGCTTCCGTGTTGAGCAGCTCGATGCGATACTCAAACGGCTGCAGCGTTACGATCAGGATATGAAGACCGGTCGGATTGAGCCGCGTTTGGCGCTCGATCTGTTGGTGACGAGCCTCGCGGGCCAGTGAGGCGATTGGAGTTCGACAAAACGAGGGAGGGTCTTATGAGCGAGCAGGACGGACAGCAAATGGATCCGCTTGGGGCAATTGAAGCGGATCAGCAGGAGGCCGCGGCGGATGTGCCGGTCGACGCGCAGGAGCTGCTGGAAAACATCTTGCGCTGGCGTGATGAATTGACGGATGTGCTGGAGCAGATGCCGACCGAGGCCTTTGAGCGCCTCGTCTTGCGCGTCTTGGGCAAGGACGGCGTCAGCGATATCGACGTCAGCCATGTCAAGGACACAATAGAAGGCATGGGTGTTTTCGGCGGGGGCGGCTTTCTCTCGTTTCGCGTGTCCTTCCGCTGCATTCGTGGCGGCGGGCGGATCAGCTCGGCGCAGGTCGATGACTTCCGGCGCGGGGTGATGGTGGGCCGGGCGGACAAAGGCCTGCTCATCACGACCGGCCGCTTCACGCAAGAGGCGGTCTTGAAGGCGGCCAATGAGCGCGCGCCGGAGATTCGGCTGATCGATGGCGAGGAGCTGGTCGGCAAGTTGAAGGAGCTGTCGCTTGGTGTGCGGACGGAGCAGGTCGTCGTCGAGCGTGTGGTGATTGAGCGGGACTGGTTTGGGGAGATTTGAGGGCGGGACGCTACTCTGATACGGTAGTTCTGTTGGTTGGAGAATGCGATGTCCAAAGTGACGCTTCCTAACATTGAGTTGTTCAATCCCACGTTGCAAGCGCTTCATAGCTTAGGTGGGTCAGGAACCAACATGGAGATTCACGATGAAGTTGTTTCCATTCTGGGACTGGCCGACGAACAGGTCCAGTTGCTTCATGATGCAGGAAAAAGCCAGAAGACTGAAATTGCCTATCGCTTGTCTTGGACAAGAACGTGGCTGAAGAGATACGGCATACTTGAAAATCCGACGACCGGAGTTTGGGCGCTAACAACTAATGGTCAAAAGACACGTAAATTGGACCCGGCGAAAGTGGAAAAAAGGATTGCGAGAAAGGAACGCGAGCGAAAGTCCTGGATCGGTCGGTCACAATACGGCGATGAGGTTGAAGCGGCAGCGGTTTCGGCAGAATTTGATGCTGCTGAACAGTGGCGGGAGACGCTCTACAATACCATTGTCCAAATGGAGCCCGATGCCTTTGAACGACTGGTGCAACGCGTGCTGCGGGAAAGTGGCTTTGACCATGTAGAAGTTACCGGACGTATGGGCGATGGCGGAATCGACGGCGTCGGGGTCTTTCGCATTGGTGGCTTTCTGTCGTTTCGCGTGTTATTTCAATGCAAGCGCTGGAAGAGTCCTGTCGGGGCAAGATCAGTGCGCGATTTTCGCGGTGCAATGACGGGACGAACTGATAAGGGACTAATCGTTACTACCGGAAACTTCTCACAAGACGCGGTTAGAGAGGCTAGGCGAGACGGCGCGCTTGATATTGATCTCATTGACGGCGAACAATTAATGGACACGCTGAAAGAACTTTCGCTCGGTGTCAAAACTGAACAAGTCGTAGCTGAGCGCGTAACGGTGAATCCCGACTTCTTCAAAAATATCTAACTCCTCACTTCAACCGCCACGGAATCCCCGCCACCAACAACAGCACCTCATCCGCCGCCTCCGCCATCCGCTGATTCGCCCGACCCAGCATATCCCGATACAGCACCCCCAACCGCGTCGGCGGCACAACACCCATCCCGACCTCGTTGCTCACCACCAGCCAGGTCGCGTTCGAGCGGGCGTAAGCATCCAGCAAGCCCTCGACCTCCCGCAGGACAGCGTCATTCGCCTCGGTTTGAGTCGCGCTCTCCGGCAGCCTGAGCAGGATATTGCTCGTCAGAAGCGTCAGGCAATCGAGCAGGAGCGCGTCGTGCCGATAGCTGCATTCGGTGATCTGTCGCGCCGTGTCATGCGGCGCTTCGAGCGTGCGCCAGTGTGACGGGCGCCCCTTGCGGTGCTCGGCGATGCGCCCCCGCATATCGGCGTCGCTGGCTTCGGCGGTGGCGACGAATAAGACGCGCTCGGCATGGCTCCGCGCCCAGCCCTCGGCGTAGCGGCTCTTGCCACTGCGCGCGCCGCCGAGCAGGAAGATCAAGCGCTTAGCCATGAATCACAGCCAACGCAAGCAGACAGACCAATTCGCTCAGCTCGCAAATCGCGCCATAGACATCGCCCGTGATGCCGCCAGCGAGCCGTCTCGCCGCCCAATGCCCAAACAACATTGTGAAGCAGTAGACGCATAGCCAGAGGGCGACGATTTCTACGGTCGTGACCAGCAGGGTCACGGTGCCGCAAGCGACGAGGACTTGCCATGTGCCTAATCCTTGGCGGAAGCGCGCGCCCAGTCCCTCGCCGCCGGCGTAAGGAAAATGGCTTGCCGCCCAGACCATCGCCCAACGCCCCAGCACCGGCGACAAAATCAACATTTCAATCGGGACGGCTCGTATCGCCAGCCATTTGCCGAGCAGCAGCAGGATCAAGCCGGCGACCGCCCAGACGCCTGCGCGCGGATCTCGCATGATTTGGCGGCGTTCTTCCGGCGACTTGCTCGCCAACAAGCCATCACAGCAATCGCCGAAGCCATCCAGATGCAGACCGCCGGTGATGATGACCCAGGCGAGCAGGATGAGAAAGGCGCTGAGATCGCGGTCAAAAGGCGAAAAGCGCGCAATCGCGACCAGAGCGGCGCCGATGCATAAGCCGACCAGCGGAAACCAGGCGAAGGACCAGCCCGGCTTGCGTCCGGTCGGCGCGCCAACCGGCAGGATGGTCAGGAAGGAAAAGGCCGATCGAATATCGTCCAGCATCAACGCCTCTATCTGTCGAGCCTTGCGATATCAGTCTAGCGAAAAGCGAGGCGCGGGCAAAGCGCGGAATGGGCCTGCTGAATCTCGCAGAATCGAATCTCAGCATTTAATCCCTGCGTCTGCTAAACTATTGCCCTTGGGTCAGCATCGTGAGGAGCGCCACCATGCCAATTGCTATTTCATTCTTGCGCGGCATCAATGTCGGCGGACACAAGAAAATCAAAATGGCTGAGCTCCGCGAACTCTACGAATCGCTGGATTTCCAGGAACCGCGCAGCCTCTTGCAGAGCGGCAATGTCGTCTTCGCAACGGCGGAGACTGACCTCACGCTAGTCGGCGCGCGCATTGAAGCGGGCATTCACGAGCGCTTCGGCTTTGATGTGCAGGCGATACTGCGGAGTCCGGCCGCTTTCAGAGCCGCTCTTGCCCGCCATCCCTTCACCGCTGAGCAGCTCGAGCGGGGCAACCACGCAATGATCGCGTTTCTATCCGCCGCGCCGGACCCCGCTTCCGTCGAGGCGCTGCGCGAGAATAATCCGGGACGCGAAGTGATTCACGCCGCTGGGGACGCGCTCTACGTCTTCTACAGCGATGGCGTCGCCCGCTCAAAACTGGATAACAAGCGCATTGAACGGACGCTCAATATGGTCGCCAGCGCCCGCAATTGGAATACTTGCCAGCGTTTGCTGAAACTGTTAGGCGAAGTTGAGGCTTAGAGCAACTGATCGACGTAGCGCCGGGCTTCAGCTTCCAATCGTTTCCAATCGCGAGCGGCGATAGTTTCATTGTTGATCAAGGAAGACCCGACGCCCAAGGCAAAAGCGCCCATATCAAGATAGCCGCGCAGATTGTCCACGTTGACGCCACCGGTCGGCATCAGGCGGAGATGGGGTAGTGGCGCCAAAACATCCTTGATATATCGCCTTCCCAGATAATTGGCCGGGAAGACCTTGACCACGCTGGCGCCCCATTCCCAGGCTTGCTGGATCTCGCTCGGCGTGAAGGCGCCCGGCATGGTCGGCAGATCGAGCGCCAGGCAGGCGTCAATCACTTCGCGTTTGCAGACCGGCGACACGACAAATTGCGCTCCGGCGTCAGCTACGGCGCGCGCCTGCATCGCGCTGGTAACCGAGCCGGCGCCGATAGCGACCGAATCATCCACGATTCCTGCGATCTCGGAGATGGTTGGCACCGCCTCGTCGTTGGTCAGGGTGAATTCGATAGCGCGAATGCCGCCCGCAGTCAGGGCGTCGGTGATGCGTTTTGCGCTGGAAAGATCATCCAGCCGGACGATGGCGACGATCTTGTTTTTGGCGATGATGTCCAGGGCGGTCATTTGCTTGTCTCTCTTTTACGGTGCTGGTTGAATCTGGCGGAATATACCAAGTGCGCAGCGCTCTGGCAATCCGTTGTGCCGTCTCAAGGCCGCGCGGAAGATTTCATATTCTGGCGCGCAGGGGCTGTTGCCGCCGCGAATCTATCCGGACCTAGTCATCGGAAAAGAAGAAATCTGGATCGAATCCATCGGGCAGATCGTCGAAACCCAGGTCGCCCGGCAGAAGCGGTCTGCCGTCTGCTCGCGGGGTCGGCTCCTTGGGAACGGTCTGACGATGATCTTCTGACGACCGTTGGTCCTGCTCTAACCGAGAGATTCTGCCGAAGCGACCGCTGCGCATGGCCTGCAGCCAGGCCGTGATCGTGCTGGCGATGGCGCCCAAACCCAGGAAAAGGGCGCTGGCATTGAACAGGAAACCGAACACGGGCAACGACGTGAGCAGCGCCAGCAAGGCGACGCCGATAATGATGCTCAAGCGGGGCCGACGCCGCGCGCTTGCCCCGCCCGTTGCGACTTGCATGACCAGGCGTCCCAACCCTAAAGCGAAGACAGCCCGGGCGATGAAAATGGCGCAGAAATAAAAGCCGCCGATCACAGCGATATCGACAAGCGCCAGGAATGCGCCCACCGGCAGCGCGGCGCCGTCCAGATTCAGAGCCAGGAGGAACAGTATGATAAATAACGTTGTGACCAGCAGAATCAGCGTAATTGGAAAGGAGATAATGAAGAGGAGCATTCCTATGACAAAACTGTGCGCCGGACGGCGTCGCAGGTGAGTGAGCGGATAGCGGAACCGCCTGCCGGCCAGGGCGATACCCAGAATACCGACTGTCAGCAGCACGGTTAGCTCGCGAGTGAACCGGTCGTAAAACAGGGTCGCCAAGCCTTGTTGTGGCAGTTCGGGAATAAACACGGGGACCGTAGAATAATGCTCCACCGCGCCTGATACGTTGCCCTCAATCATTGCTTCAACGGGACCAACATAGGCTAAGTCCCCGCTGATGTTTCCCTTGCCGGTAATAGTAAGTCCGGGCGCGGCAGCCGTGAATTCTATCCCGAGCGGCAGCAGTAAGGTCTCTACATCGCTGACGTCGGATTCGGGATTGCCGACCGTTGTGTAAAGATCGCCTCGAAGCAGATTGTCAAGTACGAATGCCGAACCCCAATAACTGACCTCGCCGTGGACTTCGCCATTGAGGAGAGCCTGATAGCCGAATCCGATGATCGGTCCGGAGACTTGCGCGCCCGCGTCGAGTGTGAAGGAAAGCGCGGCGAAGATCAATTGACCCAGGACCGGGCTGTGCGATGCTGAATCAGGGCTTGCCAGTTCCAGCATCAGGCCCAGGAAGTGCGCGTCGCCACGGACCGTGCCGATCAGATCCAGTTCCAAGCCAATCAGATAGACATTTTCGCCTATGTCGCCGGTGATAGTCGTGCGCAGACCGATGCCGATCAGATTCCCTTCTATCTTGCCCGCTATGTCCAGGTTTTGGCAAAAGGCGAACAAGCTCCCGCGCACTGTCTCTCCCGCCGGGACGCTGCAATTTTCGCCCTGTTGCGTGGCGCGCGCGAGGACCGCCCCGCCGGTTAGGAGACCTGCCAAGGCCACAAGCAGCAATAGACGGAATCGCTTGGTCATCGCGGCCGCTTTCCGCAATTCATAAGTACGGATCATTATAGCCCAAGCGAAATGCCGGTTTCGCCTGGTTAAGCTGGGCAGTCATATCGCATCGGCGCCTATTGCTATGCGACAGTCTTCGGCTACTGCGTTGCCGCTTGAGGCAGGGCGGACGGGTCAAAGTTTGGATGCATCGGCGTCCATGTCGGATAGAATCTTTCGTAATCGGTCTGGTCGTACCGGGGACGCAAAGCGATGATCCGGCCGCCGGTGAGGCTAATATAGATCCAACCCTGTGGGCTGACGGTGACTGCCAAAGGCTGCTGCGGGTAGAAGCCAAAACCGAGCTCGTTGATGTGAATGAATTCCTCCCAGAACAATCCCTCACCCCGGTACGGCACATAAGCGGGCCGCCCAAATTGCAGGCGATATGGGATCAAGACCGTGGCGCCAAGCGGCTGATTGACTTCGTCGAACGTAATCATGATCACCTTGTAGCCGACGATGTCAATTTGACTTGGATCGCCCTTCAAGACGACGATCAGCGTATCTTTTGTGCCAGGTAAGATATCGTGTGGATATGCCGCCAAACTGCTCGGAATGGCGCCGCTGCCGAATTGTATGACGGGTGCTATGCTTTCGGAGCAGGTGAGGGACTGTGAGGCAATGCCCCCAGTTTCCTTGCCAAGACAATGGGGGAAGCCATACCAGCCGCCTTTCTGCACGTGATTCAACTCGTCCAGCGCATTGCGTTGGCGTTGAGGGGGGGCGCTGTCCAAGGTCCAGAGTTGGCCGCGAAAGAAGGCTAGATCCGCCGGATTGCGAAAGCCGGTGGCCACCACCTGCCGATCATCGCCGTCAAGGGTCATGCTCAGGATAACGCCGCGTTCGGGCTCATCAAACTCGCAAAAGCTGCACGGCGCGCCCATCGCCAGGTACAGGCGGTTGTCAGCGCCGACTGTGATGCCTCCTGCCGGGAATCCGCTGCCCGTGGGCAGATCATCAACCAGGGTTGTGACTTCTCCGGCTTCGGAAATACGGTAGATTCGCGCTCCCCCGGCGACATAGAGGACCCCGTCGCGATATGCCAGGCCGTTGGGCCGGCTCAAGCCCTCAGCGAAACTGTCCATCGAATCAGGCAGGGTATCGCCATCCGTATCGCGAATCACCATGACTTCGCCGGTGAGCGGCCGCGCCGCGAAGAGCCTGCCGTCAGGCGCCGCCTCCAGCGCCGTGAAAGACAGTGGCTCAAGCGCCGGATCATGCACGATGCCTTCTACACACCATCGGATGTTGTCAACGTACAGTTCGGCGGAAACGGCTGTGGGGCGGTCTGTGCATTCTGGCAGGTCGGGGCGCTGCGCCTTCCCGCTGATTGCGACAGCCGAGACGATGATAAGCGAAACCGCGATGCTGAACCGGCGGCGAATCAGTACCGCAAAGACAGGCATGTCAAACCGCCATCCATCTTGACGAATTCGCTCATATCCAAGGCGACGACCCGCTCACAATACTGCGCGGCGGTCGCGAACGCAACCGGGCAATCAGCGGCCACGAACACCGTGTCGTTCACCGGCATAACATCGGCAGCGTGTCCCTCCTCCGGCGGCAGCGTGATGACGCGCGCCCAGGACAGGTCGCAGTCAGTCTTGAGAGCGGGATCGTGAATCAGCAGGCCTGGGGCCAGCTCGGTCAAGCCGCTCTTGAGATGCAGAACGCCGTTGAAGGGCAGCGCCTCAACACGGATATCGGCCTGGACGGATTGCAGGGCGGAGCGCAACGCCGCGTAACCGGCGCGATTGGTGCGCTGTGAGATGCCGACCAGGACCCGGTCGGCGCAAAACAGGACATCGCCGCCGTCGATGCATGCGCCTTGCGGCGACTCGACGATGCGCAGACCGGACAAATGCGGCAGAAGCGAGTCGCCTTCCCCTTGCCGAGAGGGCGCGCCGGAACGGCAATGAAACGCCAGATCATGGAAGATCACCAAGGGATCTTCCACGAAGTGCCCATCAGGAAACCTTTCGTCGGCGGGCAAAACCGTTACATCGAGTCCGCAATCTTGCAGCGCCCCCGTGTAGGTTTCGTATTGACGCAGCGCCCGATCGTAATCCGGCGCGCCGAGCTGAACGGCCGAGGTTATGCCATCGGCCAGATTCGAGGCCGGGCGTCGCAGCAGAGCGCGTGTGAAGCGCGGCAGCAAATGGGTCATAAGCGCGTTAATTTATCCGGGCTGAGTCATGCTAAGTGTAGCGGAAAAGGCGACCGGCCAACCAGCATGAAGGCCCCCGTTTAACTTTCGCATATTCGCCGCTAGAATAGATGACAGCGACCCAAGCAAGGACGCCCCATGCTGAGAGACCGCAAGTACGATTTTGATGCCGAGGCGCACCGCAAACAGGTCATCCCTCTGCTCAAAGTAATATTGGCTGCGCCCCAGCGCCTGAGCACGCGCGAACATCAGCAGTTGATGCGGCGCTATCCCAAGCCTATGGGCGAAGGCTTCTACAGCCTGGCCAATCTCATCGACGCCTGGCGAACCTTCGCCGGTCAGGACGGGCTGCCGGATTTTGACGAAAACTTGCTGTACAAATTGCGCCGCAAGCCCGTCCGAACGCTGTCCGGCGTCACGCCGTTGACCGTGCTGACCAAACCCTTCCCCTGCCCCGGAACCTGTATCTTCTGCCCCAATGATGTGCGCATGCCCAAGAGCTACCTCGCCGATGAACCGGGCGCGCAGCGAGCGGAAAAGAACGCCTTCGACCCCTACCTGCAGACCTGGACGCGCTTGCAGACCTACCGCAATCTCGGGCATTCGACCGACAAGATTGAGATCATCATTTTGGGCGGCACCTGGTCATTTTATCCGGAGACCTATCAGATCTGGTTCATCAAGCGCATCTTTGACGCCCTGCATGATTTCGGCAATGGCATCGACCGCCGCGATGAAGCCAGCGCGGCCCTGCGCGCCAAATCACAATTCACCGGCGAGCCGGTCACTGCTGTGGCGATTCGAGGCGCTGAGATGACGGCTACCTATAATCAGACGGTGCAGGATATCTATGCCGATGAGATGACGCGCTCGCGCGGTATGGCGGATGAGATCGCCGCTGGCCTACGCCAACGGGGCATCGTCGACGAATACGCGACTTGGGCTGAACTGGAAGCGGCGCAGCGCGAAAACGAGACCGCAGCCTGTCGCTCAGTCGGCTTGGTCATAGAGACTCGCCCCGACCACATCAGCGAAGAGGAAGTGATCCGCATCCGGCGGCTGGGCTGCACTAAGGTACAGATCGGCTTTCAGAGCTTGAACGACCGCGTGCTGGCGCTGAACAAACGTGGACACGATGTGGCGGCGACCCGACGCGCGGTGCGGCTGCTGCGCTTGGCCGGCTTCAAAATCCACGCCCACTGGATGCCAAATCTCTACGGTTCGGCGCCGGAGGCCGACCTGGCCGATTACGAAACGCTCTTCGGCGACCCCGATTTTCGCCCCGACGAACTGAAGATCTATCCTTGTTCCTTGATTGAGAGCGCCGAGTTGATGCAGCAATACCAGGCTGGCGAATGGCGACCTTATAGCCATGACGAATTGCTCGAATTGTTGCTGAGCTGCTTCAAGCGGACGCCGGAATACTGTCGGCTGACGCGTGTCATTCGGGACATCCCCGGCACAGACATCGTCGATGGCAACAAGGTGACCAACTTCCGCCAGTTGGTCGAGCGGGAAATGGAACGGCGTGGCGAGGCCTGTATGGACATTCGCTCCCGCGAAATCCGAAGGAAGCAAGTGACCAGCGCTGATTTGCGCCTGGAATGCCTCAGCTACCGGTCGAGCATCGGCGAAGAAATCTTTCTGCAACTCATCACGGACGAGCGCGACCTTGCCGCATTCCTGCGTTTGTCGCTGCCGGATCGAAGTGAGAAAGCGCTGGTCGCCGAGCTGGGGGGCTGCGCCATGATTAGAGAAGTGCATGTCTATGGCTTGGCTCTCGGCATCGGTTCTGCGTCGGGGGGGCGGGCGCAACACGCCGGGCTGGGCACGCGTCTGATTGAACGCGCGGCGGATATCGCGGCGGAGCGCGGCTATCAACGGCTGGGCGTCATCTCGGCAATTGGCACGCGCGAGTATTATCGCAAGCGCGGCTTCGTCGATGGTGAGCTGTATCAGTTGCGCGATCTGCCAACGCCCAGGGCGCAGGATTCGAGGCTTCCGCTAGAATAAGCGTGACGCCCGCGGCGCAAACGCGGCTTCCAGCAGCCAATGCAGCATGCCCGCCCATGAGAACGATCGACGTCATTCAAGGACAGAGCAATCGCAATCAGAGCTTGCGCCTGCTGATGCTGTTGATCATCGCCGGCACCTTTCCTTTTTACTGCTTCGCCATTTACTTCATCGGCAGCGCGCCGGTGGAATGGCGAGCCACGCCGACCCCGCAAATCACGACCCCCGCGCCCACATTCACACCGCTGGGCGCGAACTTGTTCGCTTCTCCCGCCGCGACCGGTGTTCCGCCGGCGCTGGCAACATTTACGCCACTGAGTCAGCCGATTCGCACACCAGTGCAATTCGTCCCGCCGACGGCGATCCCCGCTCAAACCATTGTGGCGCAGACCCTGGAAAGTCCCACGCCCCTCGCGACAGATCCGCCGTCGACGCCGACTCCTCGCCCGACATCTGCACTTGAAGATGCGGATTTCGATGGGATCGCCGACGATCAGGATACTTGCCCGAGGGAGTACGGCTATGCCGATAACGATGGCTGCCCCTATCAGGACGATGCCGACCGCGATGGGATACGTGACGCGGTTGACGCCTGCCCGAGCGATTTCGCGCCGAATAGCCCGCGCGGCTGCCGTGACTTCGACGATGATGGCTTGGATACCTCCGAAGACGAGTGCCCGAACGAAGCCGGTCCGCCGGCGAATCGGGGCTGTCCTCTGACAGGCGTCGCCGGCGGTTGAGTGCGCACGCAAGTCCTAAATTGCCCCTCATTTCCCTGCCTCTTCTCCCACAAGCGTATATGTGGGTGCCGCCTTGCCCTAGTCGGCTTACTGGCGACCATAAGTCCCCAACAGAGGATACAAAAGCCCCTCTCCCTTTATAGGAGCGGGGTTTGGGGTGAGGGTTTTCAGGTGAGCAATACGCCGGAATAGCTACGTTTCGAGAAATCTAATCAAGAAAAGAATACTCGAACATTTGATCTAGTATTGTTTGTCTCTTTCGTTTATAATAGTGCTGGCAGAATGCCATGGTTGTGACCGGATGAAACGGAGCGAGCATCCCGCAGCAGCAGGATTTGCACAGAATACAATCGGGCTGTGCAAATGCAATTAGCGCGCCTAACGGTGCCCAAACCCGCGCAGCTACTGGGAATCCGCCTTGGCACATATCGCGAAACGCATTGCACAGAGAGCGCAAAAGCGTGCAAATCACCTTAGAATCTCCTCGCTTGGCGCGGATCTGCCGAGGGCCGGTCAATGGACAAAATAAGCGTGGCCGTGGCGCAAGTGGCATCGGTCTTCGCCGACAAAGCCGCTTGCATCGCCAAAGCGGCCGATGTGATCATTGAGGCGGGCGCGCAAGGCGCAGACTTGGTCCTGCTGCCGGAGGCGATGATCCCCGGCTATCCCCGTGGCTTTACCTATGGCGCTTATGTCGGCAATCGGTCGCGGGCGGGCCGTGAAGACTTCGCTCGCTATTGGAAGGCGTCGCTTGTGGTCAACGAAGCGGAGACGCAACCGCTGCGGGCTGCGGCGGCGGAGGCGGGCATTTACGCTGTCATCGGCATCTCGGAGCGGAGCGAGGCGGGCAACGGCGGCACGCTTTATAATTCTTTGCTCTACTTGGGTCCGGACGGCAGAATCCTCGGTGTACACCGCAAGCTGATGCCGACCGGCTCCGAGCGGCTGATCTGGGGCAGTGGCGATGGCAGCACCTTGGTCGCGGTCGATTCGCCCTTCGGCACGATCGGCGGCTTGATCTGCTGGGAGAATTATATGCCGCTGGCGCGGATGGCGATGTATGCCAAAGGCCTGAGCATCTACTTGGCGCCCACGGCCGACCAGCGCGATTCCTGGGGGGCGACGCTGCGCCATATCGCCTGCGAGGGCCGCTGCTTTGTGCTCGGCTGCAATCAATACTTCACCAGGTCGATGTACCCGCGCGATCTGGCGCTATATGACGAACTGGCCGACTTGCCCGAGGAGTTATGCCGTGGCGGCAGCGCCATTGTTGATCCCTTCGGCGAATACGTCTGTCAGCCGCTGTACGGGACTGAAGGCCTGCTCTGCGCCGAGCTTGATCTGGACTTGATTCATCAGGGTCATCTCGATTTCGATGTCGTCGGGCATTACAACCGGCCGGATGTGTTCAAGTTCAGCGTCAACGAGGCGCCTAATCCATCGCTCAGGATTGTGAACGACTGATGCTTCTGTCTGATTTGTTCTGCGGTATCATTCAGCCGCTTCAATATACTTGCCAGAGGGTTAAGCTATGACATTGCTGGATAAAGCTCATGCGATGCAGGAACAACTGGTAGCCTGGCGTCGCGATATACACATGCACCCGGAGCTGGGATTCGAGGAGCGGCGGACCTCGCGCCTCGTCGCCGATTCGCTGCGGGAAATGGGCATCGAGACCGAGGTCGGTGTTGCCGAGACAGGTGTGGTGGCGCGCATCGGAGAAGGCCGGCCGGCTGTTGGCATCCGCGCCGACATGGACGCGCTGCCGATTCAAGAAGCCAACGATGTGCCCTATAAATCGCAAACGCCGGGCCTGATGCACGCTTGCGGCCACGACGCGCATACCTCGATGCTGCTGGGCGTGGCCAAGCTGCTTAACAATATGCCCGACCGCCCCGCCGGCGAAATCCGCCTGCTTTTCCAGCCGAGCGAAGAGAAATGGCGCGATTCCGACGGCCATAGCGGCGGCAGTCTCATGGTCGAGGAAAAAGCATTGGACGGCTTGGATGCCGTCATCGCTTGCCACGTCTCCAGCGGATCGCCGATGGGCGAGGTTGAGGTTTGCGACGGCTTTTCGCTGGCCGCGCCCGATAGTTTCGAAGCGGCGATCATCGGCGAAGGCACGCATGGCGCAGCGCCGCATGATGGCTTGGACCCGATCTGGCTCAGCGCGCAAGTCATCAACGCCCTGCAGGCGATCCGCTCGCGCAGGCGCAACCCGACCGAACGTTCTGTCGTCACGATCGGCTCGATCCACGCCGGCATCGCGCCGAATGTCATCCCCAATGAAGTCCTGCTGACGGGCACGATCCGCACCTTCGAGCAAGAAGCGCGCGAGGAGATCCATCGATTGGTGGAGCAAGCTTTCGCGCTGGTCCGGAACTTCGGCGGCGATTACGAGTTGAGCATATCGACAGGCTACCCCGCCTTATACAACGATCCCGGGGTCGCCAAGTTGATCCGGGACGTCAGCCGGGATTTGCTCGGCGAGGAGAAGTCGGGCCACGGCGAGCCGATCATGGCGGGCGAAGATTTCGCCTTCATGACGCAGAAAGCGCCCGGCGCGATGCTGCGGTTGGGCGCGCAGTTGGACGAAACGAATCGGCCGCATCACAGCCCGATATTCGATATTCACGAGGGCTGCCTGCCGGTCGGCGTCGGCGTCATGGCGGAAAGCGCGCTGCGACTATTGCGCCAGCACGGCGGCTAACTGTCCACGGCTGCTCGCTCAGCCGCCTTTTTCCTGCATGATCTGGATCAGGTTGCCGCAGGTATCGTTGAAAATCGCCATAATCGCGGGTCCGATATCGGTCGGCTCCCCCATGAACGCGACGCCTAGCCCGCTCAGACGTTCGTATTCGGCCTGGATATCGTCGACATTGAAAATAATGGCGGGGAAGCCCTGTTCCATTAAGCCCTCTTGAAAGGCGATGGTGATGGGATTGCGATTGGGCTCCAGCAAAAGTTCGACGCCGTCCGGTCGCTCCGGCGATACCACCGTCAGCCAGCGGTCGCCTTCCGGGTTGCCGAGGGGCATATCATATTTGATCTGGAATCCCAGCACCTCGGTATAGAACTTCATCGCCTTTTCTTGGTCGTCGACAGGTACGCCGGTCACACCGATTATCATTTGTCTGTCCTTTCGTTGTCGTGTAAGCGGGTTACGAATTGTATCATATCATAGCAGCAGATGATTCTTGCCGATTTCGCAAATTCGGCGTTGCTGTAGGGGCGAGTCGTGGCTCGCCCACTCGTCGCGTCACCAACTCGCCGCCTTGCGCTGCCGGATCAGATCTTTGTAGTAGGCGAGCAAGTCACGGTCTTGCCGCTCGTCCCAGACCATCGGGACGCGATTGGCATCGAGACTGTGTTCGCGCGTGCTAAGCGGCTGCCGCAAACCGACTTCATTACCGTAGTAGATGATCGGAGTATTGGGCAGCCGCATCTGCCTTTCAACTGCGCGCTTGGTCTTTTCGCTGTCGTTATCCACTATGAAGGAGAAGCGATCCATATCATGATTGTCGATGAAGCTGGGCAAGACGAAGTTCTCGCCGAAATACGCGCGATGGCTCTCGATGAAGGCCTCCAGCCGCGGCTCATCCCAGCTTTCCCAGCCGTAGGTTTTCCGCAGCGCTTCGTTCATAGAGAAATCCAGGCAGCCGTCAAGCTTTCCTTTGTACATGCGCAGGTAGGCGGGCTTGTCGATGATCTCGCCGACGATAAAGCAGTCCGGCTTGACGGCGCGGAGGCGGGGCCGGCAATGCGTCCAGAAATTGGGTCCGGCGCCAGCGGCCACATCCAGCCGGAAGCCATCGACATCAAACACTTGCAGCTGCTTGATCGCCATGTCAATCATCCATTCACGGGCGGCCGGCGTCTCCAGATTGATCTTGGGCATGGTCTTGACGTTGAAGAAGCAGCGGTAGCCGTTCAGGTAGCGATCGTCAAACGTGAACCAGTTGCGGTAGCGGCTGTCCTCGCTGCTCGCGGCGTCGAGGAAGATGGGATGCTCGTTCGAGAGGTGGTTGCAGACGAGATCGAGCAGGACGCGGATGCCGCGCTGATGAGCGTCTTCGACCAGGGCATGCAGCGCCTCTTCGCCGCCGAAGCGCGGCTCGATTTGCTCGTAGTCCATTACGTCATAGCCATGATGGCTCGGGCTCTTCCACGTCGGGCTGAGCCAGAGGCAGTTGATGCCGAGCTCTTCCAAATAATCGAGTTTGTCGCGCACGCCCCAGAGCGTCCCGCCGCAGATGCCCAGCATATCGGTCGTCTGTCGCCAATCGGCGCCGTCGCCGGGGTAAAAGCGATCCAGGAAGATATGATAAATGATGGCGTCACCCACCCAGGCCGGCGGCTTTATGCGGTCGACGTGGTAGCAGAACAAGGGTGCCTCCGTTTGTGGCGAGGGCTTGAAAGGCGTATCCGGCGGGATGTTCTTGAAGTGAAGCATGGTGGCGTGCTCGACGCGCTCTTCGGCATCGGGGAAATCCGCGTAGATGACATCGCCGGCCCTAGTCGTCCCGCTGATAAAATAGCTCACCATCGTTCCCTCAAGCTGCGCCGGAATCTGCGCCGACCAATACGAGATATAATCCCATACGAGGGTATCCCATTCGGTATGCGCCAGGCGGAAAGCGACTCGTCGTACGCTGCTGCCGCCGGCTCGCGGGTCCGTCCCATCGGCAGTGTAATGAAGCTTTATCCGCGCGATCGCTGTGTCGCTCGCGGTGACCACGTATACATTGACACTCTCGCCGGGCGCGGGATCCAGCGGAGAAATATTGTGCTGATGTTGCAGACCGTTAAAGTTGGCGCGATGGTCCGTCAGCTTCAGTTCGTCGCTGATCAGTTTTCCGAAAGTATGGTCCATGATTGCCTCTCCCTCAGGCCTGCAATCGCGAGCATTTGTAGAGCTGTTAAAACCATTCGCGCATTGTTCGCGTAATGGATTGTAGATGGGTCAAGCGCGGTCTCTCTAACTGTATATCATAGCGGATATGCTATAATTTGGCGCATATCGAAAAACTGGACGGTAACGATCACAATGAGAATTAATCGAGAAGCGAAGAGTTTGCTGGCGATGATGGCATTGGTGCTGGCGATCGTTTTGGCGCTGAATGCGCTGATCGCGCCGGCTGGCAACCGGGACATGTGGTCCTGGACGGTCAGTCTGCTGGCGGTAGCGATAGTCGTTTGGATTTGGTCGCGCCGCGAAAGCGCTGTTGAACGCGAGGCGGAAGCGGCCGAAGCGGCGGCGCAGGAGGCTGAGGAGCTGGCGAAGCGAACCATCGTGCGCCACGCTGATGAGCCGGCGGAAGCTCCGGAAGAACGCGCCGAGCCCGATGATTTGACACGCATTAATGGCGTTGGCGCCGTCTTTCAGACCGTGTTGAATGACGCTGGAATATCGACCTACGGCGCGCTGGCGAGCGCCAGTGTGGAAGACCTCGAAGGCATATTCGATGCGGCCGGTCGCGGCCGACCGGGACGCCTGGAGACTTGGTCCCCCCAAGCCAAATTCGCGGCGAATGACGACTGGGATGGGCTGCGGACTTACTTGAAATCGCTGGAGTAGAAAGCTCCCCTAGCTCCGTTGCGGCGGCCTCGTTCCAGATTCGATAATCATCACCTTGACACAAACGGCTCTCGTTCGGCGCAAACAGCTTGTGCCGTGATTTGCGACCTGTGCGATACGCAGTACACTGAAAGCCAGCGTCGTTGCATAAGGAACGCCGATGCCCGCTGTGGCTCATATCATCCGCCGCCGGCACAGCCGCAAACGTCGACGCCGCCATGAATCGCGGCGCGCGACCTTTTGGCTGACCCTCATATTCTTTTTCCCCGTGATTCTGATGTTGGCGCCATTGCTGGCTGGATTGGGCTTGTCCATCTGGCTGTATATACAAGCGGCGGGCCACATGCCGACGCCAAACGCAATCACGTCATTGGATCCGACAAGCGGCATCACGAGATTCTATGATCGCAGCGGCAAGTCAGAATTCCACCGATTGGAAGACCCGCTCGGCGAGGGACGCGCTTGGCTGTCACTCGATGAGTTGCCTCAATATGTGCTTGATGCGACGTTACTGGTCGAAGACCCCACCTTCTTGACATCGCCATCGTCCTTCGATTTCTTCGATACCGCTTTGCAAGTGTGGCGCTACATCATCGGCTTGCCCTTGTCGCCCCGAGACGGCCTCGCCAGCGATCTTGTGCGCGAGACATTGCTGCCCTTGACGCGGACCGGTGGAATGGATCCTCGCCTGCTCGAGATTGTGCTGATTGCCGAAAGCAAGCGCGCGCGCTCAGCCGAAGAATTGCTGGAATGGTGGATCAACAGCGCGTTCTATGGCCACGACGCCTATGGAATCAACGCGGCCGCCGAGGTTTACTTCGGAAAAAGCGCGGAGAGCCTTAGCCTGGCTGAAGCCGCCATTTTGGCGAAGACTGCGCAGGAACCTTCGCTAAATCCTATCGACTCGGCGAAGAGCAGCCGTGAGCGAGGCGCGGACCTGCTTTTCGCGCTGCTCGCCGCGGATATGATCGACAAGTCGCAATTCGACGCGGCATCCACAAGTGATGTTGTGATTGTGTCTCCGGTGGTCGACAAATCTGCAATTGCGCCGGAGTTCGTAGAATATGCGCGCGGGCAAGCGGCGGCGATACTTACTCGGCTGGGGCTGGACGGCGAACGACTGGTGGCGCGGGGCGGGCTGCGCATCACTACTTCGCTGGATTTGCACTTGCAAGAACAGTCCGAGTGCGCGCTTGAGGCTCACTTCAGGGGGTTAAGCGGTCGCGACCTGGGCTCTGCCGCCGCCTGCGAGGCCTTCCCGAATCTAACGTCAACTGCGCTGCCAATTGGCGCTCCGCCGGACGCTGGCGGGCTTGTTGTGATCGATGTCGGTAGCGGAGACATTCTGAGCCTGGTCGGCGATGCCATTGAACCGCGGCATCAGCCGGCTACGGCGCTGCATCCCTTTGTCTATATGCACGCATTCTTGCAGCGCGAACTGACGCCGGCGTCTATGGTCTATGACATTCCCCTTGCTTATCCGGGGCGATCGGCTGAGTTGATCTATACGCCTGCCAACGCAGACGGGCGTCACAGAGGTCCGCTGAACCTGCGCGATGCGATGGCGGCCGGATTGCTGCCGCCTGCCGCGCAAGTCGCTAGCGCAGCGGGCATGTCATCGGTGATTAGCACGGCGCAGGCATTGGGTTACAGCAGTTTGGAGCCGGCAGGGACCGAACTGGAGTTGTTGGAGCGGGGTGGAAACGTCTCTGTTTTGGATACGGCATACGCCTACAGCGTATTGGCTTCCCTAGGCGCCATGCGCGGTGTTCCGGCGGACCCGCTTAGCGGGGGCATTCGCGCCCGCGATCCGGTCGCAGTCCTGGAAATCGCGGATTCCTCCGGGCATATCATTTGGTCCTATGCGCAGGCGGAAGCGGGATCGAAACAGACCTTGATTGTCGAGCCGAGCCTGGCCTACCTGGTGAATGACATATTGGCTGACGGCCAAGCCAGACAGACCACCCTGCAAGAGCCGGACCTCGCGCTGCAGCTTGCGCGGCCAGCTTCAGTCCTGGACGGATTGAGCTCGGACAGGCGCGACAGTTGGACGGTCGGTTATACACCCTATCTGCTGGTGGCGGCGCACACGAGCCGCGAAGATGGCGCTGGCATGACTGTCGAATTGGCTCAACGCCTCGGCTCGGCGCCGGTCTGGCAAGCGCTCATGACTCATGCTCATGAACTGCGCGACTTGCCGCCGAGCGCTTGGCAGGCGCCGGACGATGTAGAAGAATACCTGGTCTGTGAGATTTCCGGCTTATTGCCGGCGACAACTGATCATTGTCCGACTCGGCGCGAACTCATGCCTTCGGGCTCCAGCTTGCGGCGTGATGACATGTGGCAGACGGTCGAGATCAACCTGGCAACGGGTCAACTGGCAACGGTCAACACGCCTGGTAATCTGCGCGAGGAAGTCAGCTACTTCGTGCCGCCCGAGTCAATCATGGAATGGTGGGTGGAGAATGGCAAACCCTTGCCGCCCACCAGTTACAGTACTGATGGCGCGGCGGCGGCCAGTAAGTCGGTTCAGATTACGACGCCGGCCGACTACGCTTATGTCGGATCGATCGTGGATGTTTCCGCTTCGATCAATCGTGAAGGCGCGCTTAGCTGGTTGCTTGAATACGGCGCGGATGTGAACCCGGATACCTGGCATGCTATCGGCGAGCCGCGGGGACCAAGCGCGGACGGCGACATATCACTGACTTGGGAAACCGCCTTGCTCAGCGGGATCCATACCTTGCGCCTCACGGTGACCTTTGCCGATGGTGGTCAGGAAACCGATACAAGACTGGTAACTTTCGACAACACGCCGCCGGCAATACAACTGCGTGCCAGCGACGGTGCGACGGTGGCGGATCCGCTGGTATCGCTTCTGGCGACGGTGAGTGACAATCTGACGATTCAGCGGGTCGAGTTTTATCGTGGTGAAGAATTGCAAGCCGTCGATTTCGACTGGCCCTATGGCGCCGAATTGGAAGTCGGCGAAACCAGTGAAGGTGCCCTCCGAGCCGTGGCCTATGATCAGGTGGGCAATCGAGCGGAATCGAGGTTGGTCCTGTCCAGGGTCAAGGCTGGATGAACGTGAACAAGCGGGGATCCATCGTAGAGTGCTGTCTGGCGGCGGCGGCAGCGCTGCCGGTATTTATGTTTGCCTATCTGGGCCACTTCAGCCGGATGATAGCCGATGACTATTGTGTCATAGCAAAGAGCCAGGAATTGGGACCATGGGAAGCGCTGCACTACTACTATACGTCCTGGACAAGCTCCTATACACGATTCTACGTAGTAGGTCTTTTGGCGCCCCTTGATAAGGCGCTGGCTCCGATAACCCCGGTGGCGCTTGTCTTGTTATGGTGCGCCGCCTTGGTTTGGCTGTCTTGGCTTACGGCGCGTCGGCTGAGACTGGATTCTCCTGCGCGGCTTCTTTTGCTCGCGCTGGCTTTTCTGCTTGTCACCGCCTCAATATACGGAATGCACTCCATGCAGTCATTCTATTGGTTTATATCCAGCACCGCTTATACCCTCCCAATACCGCTACTTGCTATATGCGTCGGGATTGCGCTTAAGGCCGCTTGTTGGCCTGTCCGCAGCGGTCGCTTTGTTCTTGTCGCGATTTGCCTGGGTATGGTTTGCTTTATCAATGCTGGATTCTCAGAGATGTACCTGGTCGTACAGGGCGTGCTGCTTTCCGGCCTGATTGCAGGCACGACGCTGTTCCTGGGCTCTTCATTGCGTCGACCGTATTTGATGCTCATTGGCGCGAGTTGGATAGGTACGTTGGTTAGCGCCGTTGTTCAGTTGAATTCACCGGGCATTGCGACTCGCTCAGGTAGCGATTACGCAATAAAACTGAACATGGGTGTACCAATCCGAACGCTAACGGAGCTAGTCTACAAATCGGCTGAAGCGACATTCCAGCATATTGGGCATCAAGAGGCTTTTGCTGGCTTCATACTTGCCTTAGTCGCGGCGCTATATGTAACCCTAAACGTGTTTCCCCCGCAGATTTCTATTGAAGGCGCCGAACGCCCCGCCTTAGTGGCGCCACCGCTCTGGCTAGGCTTGCTCGCGCAACTGCTGTTCGTGCCGGTTTTGTGGCTGCACACGAGTGATTCCCCGCATATTTTGGACCGCTTTAGCCTCGCCTATTTCACAGTCGTCTGTATCAATGTCATACAGATCCTGGGTTTTGTATTTCTATTGGTATTGCGGCGGAAAATCGAAGAGTTTTTGCACAAACATGGGCGATGGCATACGTGTATTTCCACTGTGCTGCTCGCCGCCTTGGCGCTCTTTGCATTGACGCAGTTTCGCAGCATACACTACATAGCCGCAACATATTTATTCGCCAGCAGCTTTGTATTCCTTTGCATAGCTTGGTTTCAATTGAAAGCCACCGCAGGTTGCGCGCCGAATGGCCGAATGATTTGGCTTCCATTCTTCGCTTCGGCCCTTGCCTTGATTTGTTATGCCAGCTTGATAACGCTTGCGCTTTATGGGCAGGGCTTTGTCGTTGAGCGCACCTTTGCACCGGCAACATTTGTGCATGTAGTATCGGGCGCAGTTTGGGGCGTCGGCTTGGGTTGTTTGATCCAGCACAGTACCATCCTTTGCGGCAATTCGGTTTCGGCTTACAGAACGGCCAGTCTACTCATCGTGTTTGCTATAGGCATCGGAATCATGATCGGGCAGCTGCGCATGCTGCCTCGATTGGCGACCTTCGCGCGGGAATGGGATGATCGCCATGCCGAGATAATTCGTCAGCGAGATAGTGGACGCAGCAACATTGTTGTGCCGGAGTTGAGTTACGATTTCGGCTATGATTTGGTGGGCTGGCATATATTTGACACCGAAAGAGGCGGACGCTGTTCAGCCGTGTACTACAGCGTAGAGTCAATCATCCGGACGGAAGACGATGCTAAAGCCCAAGCCCCACAGCCCGATTGAGGATGAACTGTGTCACGACAACGGCTGATTTTGAGAGCATCTCTACTTTCGATCTCCTGTTTGCCGCTGCTGCTTTTTGCCTATCTGGGAACCCATAGCCGCATGATCCACGATGACTTCGGCGTTGCGGCGGTCGGGCTGAAATATGGCGCATGGGACGGATTGGCCCATTATTACAATCGCTGGACCAGCGCCTATTCAACAATCTTCCTCAGGTTGAGCTTTGCTGAGCATGCTGTCGCGCTGCCGCCCCTGCTTACCACGGTTGTCATAGCGATCGGGCTGCTCGGATTGTATTGGCTGCTCCGTTATATGTTTGCGCAATTTCGGTTGGAAGGTCCTCGCGGCATATTCGCGCTGGCGGCATCTTGCCTTGTTCTTGCCGCCGCCATCAACGCCTTCTACACACCGGAATCCTTTTACTGGTATTCCGCCAGCATGCAGTATACCGTACCGCTCGTTTGCCTCATCGCTTGTCTGGCGCTGGCTGGCTGGACAATTAACGGCGCCGGAAGCCGACGGCGCTTAACATTGGGGACGATCGCCTGCGGGCTGATTAGCTTCGTCACGGCGGGCGCGTCCGAGATGTTTCTTGTCTTTCAGCTGGTGTTTCTTTTCTGGCTTGCTGCGCTGGCTATCGCGGTCCTTGATCGACGAGTGCGCCGCGCCTTTGCTGTCGTCGCGGGGCTCATGTTATTTGCGACCGCGATCGGATTGATTGTACAGCTTAACTCACCCGGTATATGGAACCGCATGGAGTCCGACGCCGTCAATTATCGTCCGCCAATTCGTTCAATTTCGCAGCTGGCGCTTCTTACGATACAAATTACATTCGAGAGCATCGGCCGGCAGGAGGTCATCGCCGGGTTCGCGCTTCTAGCTGGGCTTGGCCTCTTTCTTGGCATGCAGACGACCTTGCCCGCGGCGTCAATCGCGGGCGATTATGCAGCCGACGGATTCCCTCGCGCGGCGGCACTCGGTCTAGCAATTCAGATCGTATTTCTGCCGATTCTCTGGGCGCAGCAAAGTGATAATCCGCAGTTTTTCGGGCGTTTTAGCCTGAGTTTTATGGTTGTCATTTGCCTTAACCTGGCTTTGACGCTTGTCTTTCTGCTGGCGTTTTGGCAGCGACATCGATTCAAATTCTTGCTCAGTGATAAAGAGCGCGGACCGACAGCTGTCTCCGGCTTGCTGCTTCTGGTCTTTGTGCTGCTGGTTACGATGACGCAGGTACGCGTCATCGACGGGCGCGCATCAACTTATCTCTATGTCACAGCGCTCGGCATGCTGCTCATGTTGGCGATTCTTTGGCGGGCGAGGCATTCAGATCGCCTCGGCCGGAGTCTAGGATTGGCGGCGCTTGGCATTCTCGTCGCCGGCTGGGTCACCATCGCAGCTCTCGTATGCGCGACGTTCATTGGTCACGGTTTCTCCTCCCATCGGATGATGGCGGGGCCCGCATTCCTCCAGGTTTCGGCCGGCTTGCTATGGGGTTTGCATCTTGGCCTTACGATCAAGACTTCCGCGATCCTCTATGCAAATCGGCGCCGTTGGGAGCGGCTGCTTATGTCAGGTGGCTTAGCGTGCGCCTTGGTTATCGGCGCTGGCATGTTCCTTGGGCAGGCACGGCTCATCCCCGATTTTCAGATTTATGCCAGAGATTGGGACGCCCGCCATGCTGATATTCTGCTGCAGCGCGACAACGGGCAGACGCATATTGAGGTGGCGCAGTTGGAGTTTGATCTGGCCGATTACATCGGTATGGGTACGCTTCGGTCGGCCGAGCACTACTATGGAGTGGAATCCATACAAATTGTCGGCCCTTAGGAAATCGAGACATTTGAAGTGATTCAGCTTGTCCTTGCAACCGCGATCATTGACGCTGGGACTAATCCAACCATAAGAAGATCATAAGATTTCTGGCAATCGTGCTTCGCCTTTGCCAATTCTATTGACTGATTTGGCGCTCTATGCTATTTTACTGTTGCGTGATTAGCACTCTCATATTAAGAGTGCTAGCATGTCGTGAGTTTTGGGTTTTGGAAATGCATAGATATCGGTAGTTCAATAGGAGAAGAAAATGGCTGTAACGATCCGCCCGCTTGGTGACCGCGTATTGGTCGAACCCGTGGAGTCCGAAGAGACCTTTGGCGGTGGCGCCTTCGTATTGCCGGAGACGGCAAAGGAAAAGCCACAGCAAGGTGTAATTCGCGCCGCTGGTCCGGGCAAGTATGACGAAGAAGGTGAAAAACGCATTCCGATGGACGTGCAAGAAGGCGACCGAGTGCTTTTCGCCAAGTACGCCGGCACAGAAGTCAAGCTCGACGGCGTCACGATGTTGATCATGAAAGAATCCGACATCCTCGGGATCGTGCAGGTCTAATCAGGCTTGACGAACGAGGACAGGTATCGAACCTAGATTAGTCAGACAGATTTCAGGAGGAATCCATGGCAAAGCAACTCGTATTCAAGGAAGATGCTCGCCGCAAGCTGCAATCCGGCGTTGACAAAGTCGCGAATGCCGTCAGCACGACGCTTGGGCCCAAGGGGCGCAATGTAGCGCTTGACAAGAAGTTCGGCGCGCCGACGGTGACCCATGACGGCGTCACGGTGGCCAAAGAGATTGAACTCGAAGATCCCTATGAAAATATGGGCGCCCAACTGCTGAAGGAAGCAGCCACCAAGACCAACGACATCGCCGGCGATGGCACGACGACCGCGACCGTCTTGGCGCAAGCGATTGTGAGCGAAGGCCTGAAGAATGTGGCGGCCGGCGCGAACCCAATGCTGCTTAAGCGCGGCATCATCCACGCAGCCGATGTTGTATCCCGCGATATTCTTGAGCAGTCGACGCCGATTGAAACAAAAGACGAGATCGCCAATGTGGCCAGCGTTTCGGCACAGGATACGGAAATCGGCGACCTGATCGCTGAAGTGATGGACAAAGTCGGCAAGGACGGCGTCGTCACGGTTGAAGAGAGCCGCGGCTTGGAATTCGAAACCGAATACGTCGAGGGCATGCAATTCGACCGCGGGTATATCAGCCCCTATTTCGTAACCAACAGCGAGACGATGGAATCCGACATTGAAGAGCCCTACATTCTGATCCACGACAAAAAAGTCAGCGCCGCTCAGGATATCATCCCGATCCTGGAGAAGCTGCATCAGATTGGCAAGCGCGAGTTGGTCATTATCGCTGAAGATGTCGATGGCGAAGCTTTGGCCACTATGGTCGTCAACAAGCTGCGTGGCGCTATCAACGTGCTGGCCGTCAAGGCGCCGGGCTTTGGCGATCGCCGCAAAGCGATGCTGCGTGATATCGCTGTTCTGACCGGTGGGACCGTCATCAGCGAAGAGACTGGCCGCAAGCTCGACAGCGTAACTGTGCAGGACTTGGGGCGGGCCGCCAAGGTCGTCAGCACGAAGGACGACACCGTTATCGTCGACGGCGCCGGCGAAGAAGGCTCTATCGTTGGTCGCATTGAGGAAATCCGCCGTGAGATCGACAACAGCACGAGCGACTACGACCGCGAAAAGCTGCAAGAACGGCTGGCGAAGCTGAGTGGCGGCGTCGCCGTTATTCGTGTTGGCGCCGCGACCGAAACCGAGCTGAAGGAAAAGAAGCACCGGGTTGAGGACGCCCTGAGCGCCACGCGCGCTGCCGTCGAAGAAGGCATCGTGCCGGGTGGCGGCGTCGCCCTGATAAACGCGGTAAGCTCGCTCGATGGCGTCAGCCTCGGCATCAGTGATGAAAATACCGGCGTCGCCATCATGCGGCGCGCGCTGGAGATGCCGATGCGTAAGATCGCCGCCAACGCTGGCGAAGATGGCGCGGTCATCATCCAGAATGTACGCCGGGCCCAGCAGGACAGCGACAATCATCGCGTTGGCTTCAACGTGATGGACGGCCAATACGGCGACATGATCGAAGCCGGCATTCCCGATCCGGCCAAGGTGACGCGCGGCGCAATCGAGAACTCCGCCTCGATCGCAGCGATGATTCTCACTACCGAAGCGCTGATCACCGATGTGCCCGAAGAGACCCCGCCGCCAATGCCCGGGGGCATGGACGGCATGGGCGGCATGGGCGGCATGATGTAAGCCGGCTCTCAGCCGCGAAGCAAACAGATCGGAGGACTGTCGCAGGGCAGTCCTCTTTTTTGTGTTGATTGATGATTTGTGCTACGATTCACTTGAACCTTGGCTGACAATGTTGGAGTTTCGAGCAATGGAGCAACGAGCTGAACTTTATGACCTGCGCCTTCATCGCCTGGAGCAATTGTCGAATTCAATGGTGGAGAGCCAGGCGTCGATGGTCCAGATCTTGCAGGCGCAATCGGTCCGCCTGGAAAGGATCGAAAAGCGCCTCGACAGAGTTGAGAAGCGTCTCGACATTTTGGAAGAACAGATGGCGCAAGTGATGACCGATGTCGCCTTCATCAGGAATTATATCGAAACCAAGGGCTTGGATTAGCGCCTGACGCGGACGCCCGCTGGCGGAATACTGTAAACTCGTTCAAAGCTCGCCGCACAAACTTATGAGTCGTAGGACTGTCGTAGGGCAGTCCTCTTTTGTTTGTGGCGCGGTTTCCATGTTATGCTACTGAAGAGGCGTGACAGTCCTGTATCGGCGGGAGGAAGAATGGACGATAAGAGGAAACCATACGCGACCATCATGATTCGCAAGCCGCGGATCTCGCTTTTGCTTTCGGCCATTCTGATTGCGGCGATTGTCGCGGTCGCCGCGGGCGGCATTTTGCAGGAACGCGCTGATCGGGCCGTGGAGCTCGAGATCCTGCAAAACAACCTGGAAACCACGCAATACACTTTGATGAGGTCTGAAACGGAACGAGGCATCGTTGAAGACCAGTTGCGGGCCGCCGAAAGCCAGTTGGAGGAGTACCACCGGCACTTTGCCGAACCCGCCGGCTACTATGATTATTCGGACGGCCGTGGCAAGTGGCTGCGCCTTTTCTCTTGCAGCCACGTCGTGCTAGACAGTTTCGCGGCTGGCGAAGGCGCCACATTGGTGGCATACAATGTGATTGATCGCAAAGCCGTATCCGCCCTGACTAGACGCGACAATTATGCCTTGGCGGGCGAATTCCTCTGGACGCCAGAAGAAGAAGCCGCAGTGATCATCTACTTCTATCTGCGCCAGGATGTCTTGGAAGACGCGGACTTTACCTGGCCCGAACGCGAAGACTGGGCCACTGTCCATCGCAATTGGGAAGATTATCTGGACGACTTCTGTCACCAACTCTAATCGATTCTGACCCGCGACATCCGCGCGGCCCGCTCCCGTAACTTTGAGCAGCGGATGTCGCGACCGACCAGGCGCATGAGCGAAAAACGCAAACCCTATGCCTCGATCACCATCTACAAGCCGCGATTTTCGCGCTTGGTCTTTACGGCGATCCTGCTGATGTTGATTGCCGCGCTGGCCAGCTTAGCCAGGCGGGAGATCAACGGCTGGCGGACAGCGCTGAGCGACACGGAAGTGCGCCTCGAGGAAAGCAGCGCGCTCCTGTATGAACAAACGCAGCGCCTGCAAGCTGTGGAAGCGCAGCTCGAAAAAGCCAAGCGCCGCCTGCGCACCGAACCGCTGACCTGGCGGACGCTGGAGCCGGCGGGTTTCTCCGTCGAGCCCAGCATCAATGGCTGGCAGGGCTTGATGACCGCTACGGTTTGCGCGCGCGGCCATATGTACTACGAATCCTATACGCAATTCTTTTCGCGGAACCGCTTCTTTGTAGCGGAGCTGATGCATGGCGGCAATTACGAGCTGGCGGGCAAAGCGCCCTTCAACAATGACGCCGCCGGCGGCAACGAATTTATCCGCTATTACACGCACAAGGACGCGCTCGAATTTGACGCCTACACGTGGGAGACAACCCGGGCTGATGCGTCCGACCATGCCCAGACCTGGCAGAACCGCCTGGCGTCTTATTGCAGCGCCTCGTTTGAATAAGGCGCCAGTTTAGGCCGGAGGCCGTTGCCAAATATGGACGAAAAGCGCAAGCCTTACGCAACGATCTCTATTCGCCGGCCGCGCTTGTCTCAGGTCACCGCCGCTGTACTGGCCTCGCTGCTGTTTGCTTCGGTGGCGGCCTTTGTGCTAAAAGAGATCGAGGGCGGGCGCACCAGTCTGCGTGACAGCGAAAGCCAGCTGCAAGCCGCGCAAGACCTCATCGCAAAAACCGAAGCTGAACTGCGCGTAGTTCGCGACGCCTTGCTGCACGACCCGCTGTCCCGTCTGACGCTGCGACCGGTCGGCTTAGCTGTGCAGAGTTACGGTATGGGAGCTTACCAGTCTGAAGCCGAGGCGACATTTTGCCTGCGCATGCCCGATGGCCTGGAACCGTACTTTGTCGCGGAAGCGAATGACTTGGAGTATATCGGAGCGCTGATCGAGGGTGGCGACTACGAATTGGCAGGCAAGGATGAGTTGAGCGCGGAGTGGTTTCAGGGCCGCTACATCAACACTGACTACTACACGCGCAAAGATGTCTTGGAAAGGCGGCCCTACCAATGGTCGCGCAGCAAGACCTGGTCAAGCAATAAAGCCGCCTGGGAATCCCGACTGCGGCAATTCTGTGTTTTGACGATTGCTGACTGATGCCAGGCGCCTAGACCGGCGCGCCCAACTCGTCCGTGAGTTCGTCCTCTTCCTCGACGCTGTACATTGTCAGCGCGCCATCTTCGTCGACGTCAATCCGGACGATGCTGGCCAATCTGAATTGACCGGAAAGGATACCGTCCGAGAGACGGTCTTCTACTTCATTCTGGATCAGACGCCGCAGGGGGCGCGCGCCGAATTCCGGATTGTAGCCGTTTTCAGAGAGCCAATTGATGCCGGCGTCGCTCGCTTCAAGCGTGATGGCGTGTTCGAGCAAGCGCTCGCGGACCTTGTTCAGTTCAAGGTCGACGATCTGCTTGATTTCATCACGCGCGAGCGAACGGAAGATGATTGTGGCGTCGACGCGATTCAGAAACTCCGGCCGGAACAGGCGCTGTAGCTGATCAGTGACGTTGCGGCTCATGTCTTCATAGGCTTCGTCATCGAGCTTGCCGCTGTCGAGTTGTGTATTGAAGCCCAAGCCCGAATTCGGCTTGATCAGTTCCGCGCCGACATTGCTCGTCATGACGATCATAGCGTTGCGGAAGTCCACCCGGCGGCCGCGCGCATCGGTCAGCGTGCCTTCTTCCATCACTTGCAGAAGCATATTGAAGGCTTCCGGATGCGCCTTTTCGACTTCGTCAAATACAACGATGGAGTAGGGGCGCCGCCGCACCGCTTCGGTCAACTGGCCGGCGTCTTCATAGCCGACATATCCGGGCGGGGCGCCCACCAGTCGGGCGACCGAATGCCGCTCCATGAATTCGCTCATGTCGAGCTGGATCAAAGCGTCTTCGCTGCCGAAGAGGAACTCAGCCAGTGCCTTGGTCAGTTCCGTTTTGCCAACGCCTGTTGGTCCCAAAAACATAAAGGACCCAATCGGTCGACGCGGGTCCTTCAAGCCGGCGCGGGCGCGGCGCACCGCCTTGCTGATAGAGACGATGGCTTCGTGCTGCCCGACGATGCGCTCGTGCAACTTGTCTTCCATCTCCATCAGGCGCTCGCTCTCTTCGTTGGCGATCCTTGTTACCGGGATGCCGGTCCACATCGCCGCCACTTCAGAAATGTCTTCGCCAACCAGGCGCGGCTGCCCGGTCTCGTCATTCCAGTTGACCGTGTAGTCCGCCAATGTGGCATCGAGTGATTCGCGCCGGGACTGTAGTGAAGCGACCTCGTCTTGCTCGCCAGCGACTTCGGCCATCTCGATCTCTTCGTGCAGGTCTTCCAACTCGTCCATGACGCGGCGAACTGCTGCCGCTTCCGGACTCTTGTACATCCGCAAGCGGGCGGCCGCTTCGTCAATTAGATCAATGGCCTTGTCCGGCAAGAAACGGTCGGCGATGTACCGCGCGGACAGGTTCGCTGCAGTTTCTATCGCGTCATCCGTGATTTCGACATTATGATGATCTTGATAAGGGAATTTGATGCCTTGCAGGATTTCGATTGTTTCTTCGATCGTTGGCTCCGCGACTTGAATCTGCTGGAAGCGGCGCTCAAGCGCGGCATCGCTCTCGATATGCTTGCGATATTCATCGAGCGTGGTCGCGCCGATACATTGCAGTTCGCCGCGCGCTAGCGCCGGCTTAAGGATATTGGCCGCATCCACGCTGCTGCCCGCTGAACCGGCGCCGACCAGCATGTGCACTTCGTCAATAAAAAGGATCGTATCCGAGGCTTTGAGTTCTTCAATGACGCGCTTGAGGCGCTCTTCAAACTGGCCGCGGTACATTGTGCCCGCCACCAGTGACCCGACATCCAGCTGCAATACGCGTTTACGGAGCAGCGGCTTGGGCGTATCACCTTCGACGATGCGTTGCGCCAATCCTTCGACGATGGCGGTTTTGCCGACGCCTGGCTCGCCGATCAGCGCCGGGTTGTTCTTGCGCCGCCGGCTGAGCACTTGAATGACGCGCTCGATTTCCATCTCCCGGCCGACTACGGGGTCCAGTTTGCCCGTTTCGGCAAGGCTAGTCAGATCGGTCGCCAATTGATCAACCAGCGGTGTGCTGTCCTTGCGGGAAGATTTGCCATGAGCGCGCTCATGCGCCCTGGGCGTAGACTGCACCGGGCTTTCCTGCAAGACCTTGCTGGTTTGTCGCCTGACTTCTTCGGGGCTGACTCCCAAACGTCTCAGCACATCAAGCGCAATGCCTTCTTGCTGCCGCACCAGACCAAGCAGCAGGTGTTCAGTACCGATATAATGATGCCCCATGCGGCGCGCTTCATCGACCGCCAATTCGAGTACTTTTTTCGTGCCTGGCGATAGATCCAGTTGCGAATTCGTACTGCGCTCGTCGGCGGTTGAGAGACGCTTCACCAATTCTTCTACCCGGCGCAAATCCAGGCCGAGGTCGCGCAATACCCGCCCCGCGACGCCGCCTTCCTCCCGCATCAAACCCAGCAGCAGGTGCTCCGTTCCAATCTGATGGTGGCGTAAGCGTTCGGCCTCTTCTTGGGCCAAACTCAACACTCGCCGCGCCCGCTGCGTGAAGCGTTCCATTTTATTCGGCACGGTCCATCCCTCCCAAATCAGAAGCCCGGTGATGGGGCGAGAACAGGAATGTTCGGCTTTCTTTCATTATATCAATACAGCGACTGCCTAGCTTACCGTCGCTTGCAGACATTATGTTAAGAGTAGTGCTGAGACTATTGCATCACAGATACTAACGGAAGAAGCCGAGGTTTTCAATGGAAAATCGGGTTTCCAGTTGACCGAAAGCAGCAGGATTTCAGCCGGCGCGCTGGAGTTATGTTGCAGATTTATCGACTTAATTTCAATTAGCAGCTACAGAATGGATCGCTGCTCGGGCGCAAATTGCGCGCACTGAAAAAAACTAAAGGACATCCGTCTCGGATGCCCTCCTGATTGCTTCTGTATTCGCGTTCAGTCTTCGTTTTCGCCCTCTGCCTGCGCCGGGGCGGCGTCTGCGCTTCGCTCCAACTTGGCCGAGTCTTGCAATGCCGTCTCCCAGTCCAAATCAAGGAATTCAGTCGAATTGACCGACTTCAAGCTCAAGCCGAGTCGCCGGTCCTTGATATCAATTTTGACGATGCGCAGGACCAACTCTTCACCGCGACTAACGACTTCGCGCGGATGGCTGACGCGCTCGCTGGCCAATTCCGATATATGAATCAATCCCTCAACGGCGTCGTGGTCAATGAGCCGGGCGAAGGCGCCGAATTTGGTCAATTTGGTGACGCGACCGCGTACCAGTTGGCCACGACGCAGCGACGTCGCAACCTCATCCCAAGGATCGCTTATGACACGCCGGCGGCTCAGACCGATGCGTTTCGCGTCGGCATTGACACTAATCACCTCGACTTCGACTTCGTCGCCGATATTCACCGCTTGGCGCGGGTGCGTAATATGCCCCCAAGCCAATTCAGACAGGTGAATCAAACCTTCGCCCCCGCCAATATCGACGAAGGCGCCGAAGTTCTCCAGGCTGACAACCTTGCCCTTGCGGATATCGCCGACCTTCAATTCAGCGATCAAAGCTTCCTTGCGCCGCTGACGGACATCGCGAATGGCGGCGCGCTCCGAAAGGATCAGGCGATTGCGGTGGCGGTCTACTTCCATCACCTTTACGCCAATTGCTTGATTGACCATCGGTCCGTAGCGCTCTTCGGGCGTTGAGCCGGACATATTTCTGACGCGATCTTCTGAAAGTTGGCTCTGCGGCACGAAGCCGCGCAAACGTCCGAATCGCACAATAAGGCCGCCCTTGTTATAGCCGCCGATCGTAGCTTCATAGACTTGTTTGGATTTGGAGAATTCTTCGGCGTTGCGCCAGTCCAATTCTTCCAAAGCGTGGTTGATCGACAGTACTGTCTCGCCCCGGTGATTGCGCGGGTTCACCACGTAGACGTCCACGGATGCGCCCACCACGAGCGACTCGAGCATTTTTCGCGTCATCAGCTCGAGTTCTCTGCCAGGCACGACCCCCTGTTCGCCATCGCCCAGATCAATTGTGACCGCGGTCGGCGTCGTGCTGCTTATGACGCCTTGATGCACCTGGCCGCGCTTGAATTTGGGCTCTTCCTTTTCCGGTGATGTTGGGGGTGCTTCGGCGAGGGCGGGTTCACGCGCTTCGGCTGCCGTCTCAGGCGCCGCGTCAACGGATTCTCGCTCGGTCTCGGGGACGGCTTCGCCTGTAGCGTCTTCGGCTTCCGTTGTTCCCGACTCCGCAGGTTCCTCGGGCTCTGCCTCTGCTGCATCTGCTGGGGACTCTTGAGCAATGTCAAGTTCCCCTTCAGCCGTCGGCGCGTCAGCATCCGCCTGCGCGTCTGATACTGATTCTTCCGCGTCCGGCGCTGTTTCCTCAGCGGCTTCAGCCGGCGCCGAATCCTCTCCTGCGCTGTTTTCATCAGATATCAAATCGGAACCAGTCTCGATATGTGACGAATCTGAAGGCGATAACTCGGCGGTCGAAGCATCCTGCAGGCGGTCTTCGTCTCTGCCGCGTTCTTCTGCGCTCATGGCGGTACCCATCTCTTGCCCAAAGTCTGCGCAGACATTATAGCCATTGCCTGCGCATAGTCAAAGGACAATATCGGCCCCGGCAATTGCTGTGGAACTCAAAACTCGGTGATTTCCGCAGTTGCCGCTAATCAAACATTAGCGGTCAACCGTTCGCGAATTGAAACGACAAACGCCCTCATGAACCGCGTGGCGCCGGAAAATGATCAAACTCGTCATCGTCATCGGTCTGAGAGAGAAAGTCTGCGAAGTCCTCATCTGCATACTTGGCGTCGTAATAATCGTCAACGGGGATACTCTCTTCGTAGTATTCGGCGTAATCCGTTGCCGCTGCCTCGCCCCCCTCTTCGTAAACACTCTGCTGATCGGCATGACGCGTGAATCCGAGTTGGTCGCCCTGCTCGTCGATTAGGACGAGGTCGCCGGCGTTGAAATCCCCTTTTAACAGGTGAATGCTGAGCGGTGTCTCGATGTGGCGCTGCACCGCTCGGCGCAGCGGACGGGCGCCAAACTGCGGATCGTAGCCTTTTTTCGCCAGCCAGTAACGCGCCGGTTCAGTGAGGTGGATGCTCAAACCGGAATCTTCCATGCGCTCGGCCAATTCACGCGTTTGCAGGTCTACCATCTGCTCGACCGCC
>JAPOYU010000039.1 GCA_026706395.1 Chloroflexota bacterium | reverse complement strand
GCCGAAGTGGCGGAATTGGCAGACGCGCTACGTTCAGGGCGTAGTTCTCTTCGGGGAGTGTGGGTTCGACTCCCACCTTCGGCACTCATCAAGCTCGGTGTTCACGCCGGGCTTTTTCGTTTAAGAGCTCGTCCATTCATGCCCGAGGCGATTATGATTCGATCCTAGGCGCTTCACGAGTCCATTGAGCCATGTCGTCACAGTATGTGGTGACTTGCCACTGCCAGACCAAATAGTGCATCGTTTGGATTTCCTGGCGCAGAAGACATTCAACTGCGCGGTAGGATCCGTGACGCTGTTATATGATAAAGGTGACGAGCGGAGACCAATGACATTAGACGATGGCGGAAGTCAGCGCAGACGGTGGTGTAAAAACTGGTATCGTCCGGCGGCGTGAGGCGGCGCGCCAGTTGACGAGTATCCAACTCGTGTTGGCCGTCGCCTTGACATTTGGCCTTGTACTGGCTTTGAACTTCAGCAGCCGTATCAAGCTTGACCGCGACCTTGGACGCATCCACGACGAGTTTGTGCGAGAAATCGATGCGCTTTTTGTGGAGCAGAAGCGTCTACTGGCCGAGTTGAACTATGTCACGAGCGATGCTTACGTTGAATATTGGGCGCGCGACGAAGGAAAGATGGTTCGAGACGGCGAGGTTTTGATCCTGCCGCAGGGCGTTGGAATTACCGACGCTGAACCTCTGTGGACCCGTCGTCTGGTCGAATTTGAAACGACTGTGCCTGAGCCCGAGAACTGGGAACTCTGGTGGGCGCTTTTCTTTGACGAGCCGCCGCCGGAGCTGGATTGAGCCCGCCCGATGATAATTGATCCGCGCCTAATTCTCCTGGAGCAAATGCACCAGATACGGCGGTTGGACCCCGGCAAAGCCCTTAACCTCTGCCGGGCTGCGGTGCTCGCCTACGCTTATCTTTTGCCCGGGAAGGGCGTGACTCAGCCTGATGACGGCAAGCGCGTAAATCTCGCCATTGGCAGCGCTGGCGCTGCTGGTTAGTGTTCCAATCGCTTTGCCAGCGACAGTAATCTTCGCGGGCGCCGCGACCATATGCGGCATATCCAGCCTAACCATAGTTTTGGCCAAACGCCCACGGCTCTCGAGCCGTGCGATGATTTCTTGCCCGGTATAGCAGCCTTTGCTGAAACTGACTTCGTCCCATAGGCCGACTTCCAGCGGAATATAGTCGCTCGAAAGCTCGAGCCCGGCCGGTCTACTGCTGCGGATGCGCAGGGCATTGTAAGTGAGGGAGCCGGCCGGCATCAGACCTCTATCCGCGCCCCTTTGCAGCAAAAGGTGATGGATCTCGGAAGCCCTTTCTGTGGCGCAGACCACATTCCAATGCTCGCCGACTAGGCTTTTGCGCCTTAGCAGAGTCACCTGGCTGCCCGAAACCTCTGTATTGACGCTGCAAAGCGTCGGCGAGTCAGCCACAGGCGTTGAAAGCGATGCTGCGACCGCGCTGGCGCCAGGACCGTGAATAGCGAATTGGGCCGTGGACTCGCTGATATCTTCGACCATTACTTGATCACCGAAGAATATATTGCGCCGCAAAAAGCCCGCCAGTACCGTCCCCTGACCCGCTTCGCTGATGAGCAACAAGCCATCCGGACCGTTGTAACAAACCGCTCTGTAAAGAATTCTCGCATTGGCATTGGTGAAAACTGTCGCGCAGCCTTCGTTTTCCGCCAGCGTCGCTACATCGTTGGTCGACATGCGCTGGACCAGATTCAGTCGGTCGCGTCCACGCAAGAGGATACGGCCTTCATGTGAGCGATCGAGCAGGATGCAAGCTTGCATTGCAGATACGAACTCGGACCTCAGATCACCGTAATCCAACGGAATATTATCGGGCGCAAGATTCGCGCCCAGCGACAAGTGATGCTGCGTCAATGTGGTCATGTCGGCTAACTCTGTAGACCGCGCGCTTTTAATTCGCGCTTGACGATGGCGCGCGTACGACTTACCGCCTGTGCTAGATCATCGTTCACGACGACATAATCGCATTCGTCCTTATAGGGGAGTTCTAGCGTTTTGGCCCGCTCAAGCCGCTCTTCGATGTCGGTGAATTGGTCCGCCCGAGCGCGCATCCGCTGCCGCAGAACTTCCAATTGCTCTGCCATCTCCACACCAGGCACTGTGATGTACAACTGTATGACATTATCCTTGAATGCTTGTGCCAGCACCTTTGCGCCAAGTACATCAATGTCGGCGATGCGTACGGCGCCGCTGGCCAGCGCGTCCGCAATGGATTGTCGCGGAATACCGTAGAATTTGCCCGGCGTCACTTCCTGATACTCGAGTAGGTCGCCGCATTCAATCATTCTTGCGAACTCTGCTTGGCTGAGAAAGAGGTGTTCCCGTCCCTGCGCCTCGTCGCTTCGCATTTGCCGGGTCGTGGCGGTCGCCAGTTGCCTCACATTGCTGAACTCAGCGATCACGGCTTTCATGATGGCGTTCTTCCCAGCGCCACCCGGGCCTATCATAACGAAGATGACGCCGGGGAGTTTCTCACAAGCGCGCACCGTGTGTTATCCTAACATAAGAGATAGTTGTGTCTAAGTGTAACAACTGGTCTGACTCTTCTCCATAGTCAAGCGGGTCTCAGATTGCGCTTGGCGGTGGGGAGATCTTGTGCCCACTGTAGCGCTACGTTGATCTGGAATGATCGAAAACTTCGCTGAAGGGAAAGGAAAGCAGGATGCCGGCGGAAATCATTGACGGACGGGCGGTGGCAAAACGCCTGCAAGGCGAAATCGGCAATGCTGCCAAAGAATTTGAATCCAGCGCGAGAGTGTCTCCTGGGTTGGGCGTTGTTCTGGTTGGGGATGACCCAGCCTCGGCGATGTACGTGAGGATGAAACGACGCGCCTGCGAGCGGGTCGGCATCCACTCCAAGGCGGAGATCCTGCCCGCCTCATCGACTCAGGCTGAGGTGGAAAACGCCGTTCGCGGCTTTAACGCGGACCCCGCGATCCATGGTATCCTGGTGCAATTGCCCATGCCGGACCACATTGATGAAGAAGCGGTCCTCAACGAGGTGAGCCTGGCCAAGGATGTCGATGGCATTCATCCGATGAACCTGGGTCGGCTGGGGATGCGCGGGCGTGAACCGAGCTTCACACCGGCTACGCCTACCGGTGTTATGGTGCTAATCCAAGAAACAGGCGCGCAAATTGAAGGGGCGGAGGCGGTCGTGATCGGTCGCAGCAACATAGTTGGCCTGCCGGTTGCGCTGATGTTGACCAATGCCAATGCTACCGTGACGATTTGTCATAGCCGGACCAAAGACCTTCCACAGGTCGCAAAGCGCGCTGATATCGTAGTGGCAGCCGTCGGGCGAGCCGAATTTGTCAAAGGCGACTGGCTGAAGCCCGGCGCCGTTGTTATCGATGTCGGCTCGAATTCTGTTCCGGACCCGACGGCCGAAAAAGGCTATCGGTACGTCGGCGATGTCGACTTTGAGGCCGCGAGAGCCGTAGCTGGCCACATCACGAAAGTTCCGGGCGGTGTCGGCCCGCTGACAATTACGATGTTATTGGCGAATACGCTCAAGGCGGCTCAGCGCAGCCTGGGCCTTGCTAGCTAAGCGTCATGACCTAGTGCTTGCGAACATATTATGCCGCTCCATGATACTTCTCATAAAGAGAGCCTCAACTCTTAGGTTAGGGCAGGCCAGGCGATGACGACACTTCTTCTGGATAATATCAACTGTCTCGCAACAATGGACGATGAGCGCCGTGAACTGTCTGGGGCCTGGATACTGGTCCGGGACCGGTCTATTGTCGCCGTCGGCGCGACAAGCGATGTACTGCCTGAGCCGGCCCCGGATCGCGTCATTGACCTTTCAAGACACGTGGTCTTGCCCGGTCTTGTCAACACGCATCACCACATGTTTCAGAGCCTGACGCGGGTCCTGGCTCAAAACGAAGAACTCTTCAATTGGTTGAAGACCCTGTATCCAATCTGGTCCGGTCTGCGTGGGGAGCATCTCTACATCGCCACAAAGCTTGCCATTGCCGAGTTGCTGCTTTCCGGCTGCACAACCGCCAGTGACCATCACTATATCTTCCCCAACGATGTGCGGCTAGAGGACCAGATTCGCGCCGCGAGAGAGATGGGCATTCGCTTCCATGCCGCCCGCGGCTGCATGAGCCTGGGTGAAAGCGTCGGCGGTTTGCCGCCTGACAGCCTGGTGGAGCGCGAATCGCAGATTCTGCATGACACCCAGCGACTGATTGAAACCTGGCACGATTCAGCGCCACTAGCGATGCTTCGGATCGTTGTGGCGCCATGCTCGCCCTTCAGCGTCACGCTTGATCTGATGCGGGAAGCGGCAGCGATGGCGCGGGCCTACGGCGTGCGCTTGCACACACATCTGGCGGAGAACGACAAAGATGTCGCCTATAGTCGCGCCAGTTTCGGTGCCGATCCCGGGCGCTACGCCGAAGATGTCGGCTGGATCGGCGCAGATGTTTGGCATGCGCATTGTGTCAAGTTAAACCACGACGAGATCGGACTTTTCGCCGATAGCGGCACGGGCGTTTGTCACTGCCCGTCTTCAAACATGCGCTTGGCATCGGGCATCGCGCCCCTCAGGCAAATGCTTGATCGCGGCGTAAAGGTAGGCTTGGGTGTCGATGGCTCGGCTTCCAACGATAGCGGGCATTTGCTCAGTGAAGCGCGTCTGGCCATGCTATTGCAACGCGCCTTGGGCGAGCCTGCCGCTCTGTCCGCTCGTGAGGCGCTGGAATTGGCGACCCTGGGCGGCGCGCGCGTTCTCGGTCGTGACGATATCGGGCAGATCGCCGAGGGGATGGCGGCGGACCTTATCGCCTACCGGCTTGATAGTCTCGCGCTGGCTGGCGCCCTGCATGATCCGTTGGCGGCGCTTGTCTTCTGCCAGCCGCCCAACGTAGACTTATCGATCATCAACGGTGACATCGTTGTGGAAGATGGAGAGCTGCGGGCGATCGAAGTGCCGCGCCTGATAGAAGATCACAACAGATTGTCGGCAAAGCTAATTCGCGGTGAAGCGTGAGCGGGCGAAGCGGCATTAGTCCGATTATTGGGGGAACGACATGTCTATCGTGGATCGATTAGCGGCAGCGCGCGGCGAAGAACCGGCCGATCTTGTCCTCCGCGATGGCAATTTAGTCAATGTTATCAGCGGCGAAATCTATCGCACGGACATCGTCATACACGATCGGCACGTGGTGGCTGTTGACGCCGGCTATGAGGGGGTGCGCGAGCTCGAACTTGCGGGCAAATACGTGACGCCGGGTCTGATAGACGCTCACGTCCATATCGAAAGCAGTCTTGTTACCCCGCCCGAATTTGCCCGTGCTATCCTGCCTCACGGTGTTACGACCGTCGTCACCGATCCGCATGAGATCGCCAACGTGCTGGGCTTGGAAGGTATGCGCTACATGCTGGAGCGGGCAAAATACGGCCTGCTGAATATGTTTGTGATGGCCTCCAGTTGCGTCCCCGCCACCGATATGGAAACCTCGGGCGCGCGCCTGGAAGCGGAAGACCTGGCCCAACTGGTCGATCATCCTTGGGTTCTGGGATTGGCCGAACTGATGAATTATCCCGGTGTCGCGCTCGGCGATGAGAGCATGCTTGACAAAATCAGCCTGTTTAGTCACCTGGTGCTGGATGGACATGCGCCCGATATGACCGGCGCCATGCTTAACGCCTATGTCACCGCCGGCGTTCAGAGCGAACACGAGTGCACCACCGTCGCCGAAGCGTTGGAAAAGCTGCGCCTGGGCTTGACCATTTTCCTACGCGAAGGCACGACGACCCGCAACCTGCGACCGTTGCTGCCACTAATTACGCCGGAGAATCATGCCGCGATCTGCTTCTGCACCGATGATCGGATTCCAGCCGACCTGATCGACCAAGGCTCGATCGACTACATGGTACGGGTCGCAATCGCGGAAGGGATTGATCCGCTGATGGCGATTCGCATGGGCAGCTACAACACAGCTCGCCACTTCGGCTTGCGCAAATACGGCGCCGTCGCTCCCGGGCGTTACGCTGATTTACTGATTGTCAGGGACCTTCAGAACTTCATGCCGGAGCAAGTGTATCGCGGCGGCCTGCTTGTGGCGGAAGACGGCGCCATGGTAGTTGAGCCCCCCGCATCGCGCCGGGCGAACTTGCGGAGTACGGTAAACGTGTCGACGTCGGCGCTGGATTTTAAGGTGCCGGCCGCTGGCGAGCGCATCCGCGTGATCGGCACGATCAAAGATCAGGTGGTGACCGAGCATTTGATCGCGCCCGCTCGAATTGTGGCTGGCCGCGTTGAAAGTGACATTGAGCGCGACATACTGAAATTCGCAATGGTGGAGCGGCACCAGGCCAGCGGCAATATCGGCCTTGGCTTCATAAAGGGCTTCGGCCTGCGAGAAGGCGCCATCGCCGGCACTGTCGCGCATGATCATCATAATCTGGCGGTCCTCGGCGTAGACGATCTCAGTATGAAAACAGCCGTCTTCGCCATTGTTGATATGGGCGGCGGTCTGGTTGTCGCGGCTGGCGACGAGGTCCTGGCGCGCTTGCCCCTTCCCGTCGCTGGATTGCTGAGCGATGAGCCAATTGAAGCCGTTAGGCGGGACTACGACCTCATGATTGCAGCGGCGCACAAGCTGGGCAACCAAATGAGCGACCCGTTTATGGTGATGAGTTTCATGGGCCTTGAGGTGATTCCCAAACTCAAACTGACAGATCTGGGTTTGGTAGATGGGGAAGAGTTTAAACTTCTTGGTCTATTTGTCTAAGAATACCTGTATTTTTCAGCAGTTTTCGCTAAAGTATTGCCGTTGACCGAAGTGAACGATAACGGGTTCCGACATGGTAGACCACAATCAAATACAGAAGTTGCGTGGACGCGTCGAGACGCATCGCCAGGACATCATCAGATTCTTGCGTGAGATTTGCGCTATCCCTAGCATGGACAGTCAAATACGGGCCTGCGGCGAACGCATCGCGGAAGAGATGACGGGGCTCGGCTACGACGAGGTTTTCTGGGACAAAATGGGCAATATTGTCGGGCGTATCGGCTACGGCGATAAGATCTTGTTGTATGACAGCCATATCGACACCGTCGGCATTGGCGATCCGGACGAATGGAAATGGGACCCCTTCGAAGGCAAAATCGAGGACGGTATATTGTTCGCTCGCGGCGCCTGTGATGAAAAAGGGAGCACGCCGGGTATGGTCTATGGCCTGGCGCTCGCGCGAGACCTCGGTTTGCTTGATGGCTACTCCGCCTATTACTTCGGCAATATGGAAGAATGGAACGACGGACAGGCGCCGCATGCCTTCGTTCAGACCGAAGGCATCAAGCCGGATTTTGTGGTAATTGGCGAGCCGACCAAGATGCAGATCTACCGCGGCCACAAGGGCCGGGTGGAATTCAAAATTGTCGCCAAAGGCAAAAGCGCCCATGCCGCCAGCAACTATCTTGGCGACAACGCCATATACAAGCTGCTGCCCATAATCGAGCGCATTAGCCATATCGAACCGGAATTGGGCGATCATGACTTCTTGGGGCAAGGTCGTATCACCGTGACCGATATGGACGTAAAGACTCCTAGCATCAACGCCGTTCCCGATGAAGCCACCATATACATTGATCGGCGTATTACATTCGGCGAAGAGCCTGAGGCGGAATTGCGGCGGCTGCAGAACCTGATCGGCCGCCGCGATGATATTAAGGCGGAAATCCTCGTCTACGACGAACCGAGTTACACCGGCTTTGTCTTTCCGCTCAACAAAATATATCCCGCCTGGGCCTACGAAGAAGATGCGCCGATCGTCAAGGCGGGTTTGGCTGCGGCGGAAGTTCTATATGGACCGGTCGATACCGGCAAATGGGATTTTTCCACCAATGGCATCTATTGGGCGGGCAAAGCCGGCATCCCCAGCATAGGCTTCGCGCCTGGCAACGAGATCCACGCGCATACGGTTTTGGATCAAGTGCCCTTGGAAGACGTCGTCCGCTCCACCGAATGGTATGCCCTGTTTCCGGCTGTGCTTCGACAAACGCTTAACGGCGCATCTAGCGCTTGAAGGCATAGCGTGTTCACCCAATATCGCTACGGTATTCCCAAGCCATTGGCTAGGACATAGATCTTCGTAAGAGGGAGATAATAATGCAGACGGATTTGCGCGGACGAGACTTGATAAGCACCCAAGATTGGACCCGAGAAGAGATTGAGACACTGCTTGATGTGGCCTGGGACTTGAAACGAAAGCGGGCGTTGGGCGAACCGCACGCTTACTTGCGGGACAAAGTGCTGGCTCTGCTCTTTTTCTTCACCAGTACCCGAACGCGCATCAGCTTCGAAGCTGGCATGGCGCAATTGGGCGGTCACGCTCAATTCATCGACCATGCCACCACGCAAATCAGCCACGGTGATACCGCAAAGGAAATCGGCGAAATCGTCGGCCGTTATACCGACGGCATCGCAATCCGCCAATGTGATTGGGGCTTTGGCAACGCCTATATCAACGCCGTGGCAGCTGCCAGCCGCGTCCCGGTCCTGAATATGCAATGTGACATCTATCATCCGTTTCAGATCTTGGCTGACCTGATGACGATACAGGAGAAGTTTGGCCGCGACCTGCGCGGAAAGACGATAAATATCAGCTGGGCCTACGCCTCTAGTTATCAAAAGCCGATATCGGTGCCGCAGAGCCTCGTCTTGCTGATGTCCAGATTTGGAATGAACCTGCGCTTGACCCGTCCGCCAGAATATAAGCTGATGCCCGATATCGTCGGGCAAGCTGAAGAAAACACGCGCAGGCACGGTGGATCATTCGAAATCATCGATGACTTCGATGCCGGTTTCGCCGGCGCCGACATCCTGTATCCCAAAAGCTGGGGCAGTTGGCTGACGACCGAAGACGAAGCTGCATCGGCTGTAATAGGCGCCAAATACCAAGACTGGATCACCGACGACCGGCGAATGGCGCTGGCCAACGACGACGCGATCTATATGCACTGCCTTCCCGCCGACCGTAACATAGAGGTGACCGACAGCGTCATTGATGGACCTCAGAGTGTAGTATATGACGAAGCCGAGAATCGCCTGCACGTACAAAAGGCGACCATGGCGCTAACCATGCGGTAAAAGCGCTGCCGACTCTTTTTTGTCAAACCGCTGTTTGCAATAGCCGAGCGAGTTTGATAATTTGTGTGAGCGCGGTTGCACTTATCGCCGGTTACGCGCCGAGCGGCTGGGATCGAAGGCCCGGCGGTAGTGTTCCAGCGGGGCGCGCATTCGGAAAACTGTGTAGTTTACATGAGAAACCCTTGGCATGATTGACAAACTCGTTGTGGTGGCCATCGGCGGAAACTCGCTGATCCCGGACCCGCGCAATCCCGACATAGAGTGGCAATGGGAAGCGGTGCGTGAGACTTGCCGTCACATTGCCGATATGATCGCCGATGGATGGCAGGTTGTGATCACGCACGGCAATGGCCCCCAAGTCGGTTACATCATGAACCGTTCGGAAATCGCCAAGCGCGAAGCTGGCATTCACGAGGTACCGCTCGATTTGGTCGTCGCCGATACCCAAGGCAGCATCGGCTATATGCTCCAGCAGGCGCTGGACAACTCGCTTCGCCGCGTCGGCATGAATCACACGGTCGCGACCATCATTACCCAGATGCGCGTAGACCCGGATGATCCCGCTTTTGGCAGCCCGGACAAACCTGTTGGCGGTTTCTTGTCCGAGGCCGAAGCCCGCGAGGCGGTCGCTGAAGGCTGGCAGGTGATGGAAGACGCCGGCCGCGGCTGGCGGCGCGTGGTCGCTTCGCCAAAGCCGCAGGTTATCAACGAAATCAACGCGATACAGGCTCTGGTTTTGGCTGGCTACATCGTCATCGTCTGCGGTGGTGGTGGCGTACCGGTCGTGCGCAATGAATACGGTAGCCTGCGCGGTATCGCCGCTGTCATAGACAAGGACCGCGCCAGCAGTACCCTGGCCCAGACCCTGCGTGCTGACCTGCTGCTTATTTCGACCGGCGTCGAACGGGTCTGCTTGAATTTCAATACATCGCGGGAGCGGCCGCTCGACACCTTGACATTGCATGAGGCGAGGCGCTATCTCGCAGAAGGACAATTCGCGCGCGGCAGCATGTATCCCAAAATCGAAGCGGCGATTGATTTTGTACACAGCGGCGGACCGAGAGCGATTATTACAAATCCGCCCAATATCACGCGCGCCTTGCATGGGGAGACCGGGACGCGAGTCGTCCCTGGCGGACCGAGCTAAGACCAGAACTCGCCGGGCGCCCGTCAAGTGAAAGCAGATCCGTTGAGATGACAGGCCTCTAATGGCGGAAATCCAAGAATTGCGCTGTGTCGTCGGGGGCTGCTCTTATGCGCTCGATGAAATAGAGTACACTTGCCCGAAGCACAAAGAAGTCGGCACGCTCGATATATTGTATGACTATGCCGCATTGCGCACTGAGGTAGATCGAGATGAGATCGGCGCGAGCAAATTGCGCAACTGCTGGCGCTACAAAGCCTTGCTCCCGGTCGCGGAGGACAGTCCAGTGTCGCCATTGGCTGTCGGCTGGACGCCGCTATATGAGTCCCCGCGGATTGCCGACCATTTCGGTTTGTCGCGAGTGTGGCTGAAAGACGATGGTGCGAACCCGACCGGTTCACTGAAGGACCGCGCAAGCGCCTTGGTATTGGCCCGGGCGCTGGAGGCCGGCTTCAAGATCGTAAGCACGGCCAGCACCGGTAACGCGGCGGCTGCTCTCGCCGGTCTGGGCGCTTCCCTGCCGGAGATCGACATCGTCATCTTCGTGCCCGACAGCGCGCCGGAAGCGAAAATAGCGCAACTGCTCGTTTATGGCGCTATTGTCCTGCTGGTCGACGGGACCTATGATGATGCCTTTGAACTGTGCATGGAAGTCTGTCAGGAGCCAGGCTGGTATTCGCGAAACACCGGCGTGAATCCGTTTACAACTGAGGGCAAAAAGACTGTAGCGCTTGAAATCGCGGAGCAACTGGATTGGCAGGTGCCGGATGTCGTAGCGGTTAGTGTCGGCGATGGCAGCATCATCAGCGGCATATACAAGGGTTTCAGCGATCTCTTGCAATTGGGCTGGATCAACCGAATGCCGCGCTTGCTTGGCGTACAGGCGGAAGGCAGCGCTGTGCTGGCGGATGCATTTGCCGGCGGGTTGACGCCGGAAGCGATTCGGCGACAGTCGGTGACTACAATCGCCGACAGCATCGCCGCGGAATTGCCGCGTGACCGCGCCAAAGCATTACGCGCCGTGCGAGAGACGGATGGGGCCTTTGTCACGGTTTCCGACGATAATTTAGTGGCTGCAATACCCAATATGGCGCAGTTAAGCGGTGTCTTCGCCGAACCGGCCGCCGCGGCTAGTTTCGCCGGTGTGGAAAGGGCGCTGGCAACCGGACTAATAGACCCGGAAGAGAGCGTATGCCTTGTAAGCACCGGGAATGGGTTGAAGGACATCCCGAGCGCGCGCAAGGCCGTGTCGGGAGGATTCCGCGTGGCAGTTGATATAGACCCTGTCCGGACGGCCTTGAGCGCCGCTGGTGTGCTATGAGCGGGCGTCCTACATATTCAGTCGTGGCGCCGGTCTATAACGAAGCCGGCAATCTGCGGCGCTTTTATCAGGAGGTTAGGACGGCGCTGGACGGCACGGGCGAGGGTTGGGAGCTTCTACTGGTCAATGACGGAAGTACCGATGGCTCACAGGAACTGATGCTACAATTGGCCGAGCAGGATTCGCGCTTGCGGATGATCAGTTTCGCGCGAAATTTCGGTCACCAGATCGCGGTGACAGCCGGGGTAGACTACGCGCGCGGACGCGCGGTAATCTTGATCGATGCCGATCTGCAAGATCCGCCGGCGGTTATGACCCGTATGATCGCGAAATGGAAGGAAGGCTACGACGTGGTTTATGCCGTTCGCGCCGAACGGCGCGGCGAGAGCTTCTGGAAACGGTACAGCGCCAAGATTTTCTATCGCTTGATCCACCGGATAACCGATATCGACATACCCGTTGATACGGGTGATTTCCGACTCATGGACGAACGCGTCGCGGCTGTGCTGCGTCAAATGCGCGAACATCATCGTTTCGTTCGTGGCATGACAAGTTGGGTCGGCTACAAGCAGACTGGCGTCGAGTATGTGCGTGAGAAGCGCGTTTGGGGGGAGACCAAATATCCGCTGCGCAAAATGATCGCCTTCGCCTTGGATGCGGTCACCAGTTTTTCCTTTTTTCCGTTGCACATAATGATTTATATGAGTCTTTTCCTAGCGGTCGCCTCGCTGATTGTCGGTGCCGTGATTTCGGGTTTGCGGTTGGCAATGGGCGAGGAATTTTTCGGCGGCCAAGCGACCACGATCATTTTGCTCCTGCTGCTCAGTTCTTTTCAGTTGTTTTTCCTCTTCATAATCGGCCAATATGTCGCGCGCACCTACGACGAATCGCGCGATCGCCCGCTTTATGTCGTGGCTTCGACCTTCGGACTGGGCGAAGCGCAAGTGCTAAATCAACGTGCCGGCGCTGCTGAGGCGGAAGTTGACCTTGTCGAGGGAGAAATGGTGGAGGTGGCCGAACATGGCGGCTGACGGCAAGGACATGCGGCTGATCCGCCGATACAGGCGGCTGGTGGAAGACTACGAGGCTATCGACAGCCGCATCGACGAGTTGATCATGTCAAAGCAGGGCAAGAGCGAAGACATGTCGGTCAAGGACCGCCGCCTTTACCGAGAGATGGCGCGCAGACGCAGTGAAATCCAAAACGAAATGCGGCTTTTGGAACGACAATTGAATCTGATGGAAGACGATACGCCCGGCGCCGAATGAGGAATGCAGAATGGTCACTGGTCCCAGCTTTGAAGAAATGTTGCACCCGCAGACGATCGATCCGGTTATACGCGCCGATGCCTTGGCCGCATTGGAGAAGGACCCGCTCAATCCTTTGAATCTCTATAACATTACCTGGCGTGATCCACACAACCGCGTGTACCACATCGTCTTGCCGAAGGAACTCACCGGCGTTGATGCAAATATCGTCTTGATTTATGGCATGCGCTTCCCCTCAGGCAGTCACAAGGTCGGGGCGGCCTATTCGGTCTTGCTCGAGAAAAAACTGCTGGGCGCGGTCGACCCGAAACTGCACACGCTGGTCTGGCCCTCGACCGGCAATTATGGCATCGGCGGCGCATTCATCGGCTGTCGCATGGAGTATGACAGCATAGTGGTTCTGCCTGAGGAGATGAGCCGGGAGCGCTTCGATCGGATCACTCGCTACGGCGCGCGAATCATCCGCACAGCTGGCAGCGAGAGCAATGTAAAAGAGATATACGATGAGGTTAAGCGGCTGCGCGAAAGCGATTCCCGGATTCGCGTCCTCAATCAATTCGAAGTGATGGGCAATTACCGCTTTCATTATTATGTGACCGGGAATATGCTGGTCGAGTTGGCGGCTGAATTGCAAGACGAAGGCATCGGCTCCGGCAAGATTTCAGCATACGTCTCAGCCATGGGCAGCGCTGGCACAATCGCCGCCGGCGACCGGCTCAAGCAGGTCTGGCCCGAGCACAAGATAGTCGGTCTAGAACCGATTCAGTGCCCGACCCTTTACAACAATGGCTACGGCGCGCACGAGATTCAGGGCATCGGCGACAAGCATGTGACCTGGATCCACAACGTATTCAACATGGATGCGCTCATGGCGATAGACGACATGGACGCATTGAATGGACTGCGCGTCCTGGCGGAGGAAACGGGGCAAAAGGTCTTATGCGAGCGCTTCGGCGTCGCGGAAGACATGGCCTTGCAACTCTCGCAAGCCCTCGGGATAAGCGGCATCTGCAATATTATCGGCGCCATCAAGACGGCAAAGTTCTATAATATGAGTGGTGAGGATGTCGTCGTAACTGTGGCCACCGATGCCATGGAGCGCTATGGCTCAGTCATGACATGGCTGCGGGACCAGCAGGGCCGCCTGGACGAGGCGGGGGCGACGTCAATCGTCGACGGCGTGTTTCATCGCGCCGGAACCGACTGGGTGATGGAAGGGAGCCGCGAGGCCCGCGAACGCTGGCATAACCTCAAGTATTACACCTGGGTCGAACAGCAGGGCAAAACGGTCGAAGAGCTGGACGCCCAGCGCGATCCGACATGGTGGATGAGCCATCAAGAGCGGGTTGCCGAGATCGACAGACGCCTCCTGGCGCTACGCGGTCAGTGAGTATGTTGCACAGGATTCCAGATGTATGCTGATGACAGGGTGCTGATCGGCGTCCTCAGGCGCAAAAAAGACTTCCAGATTGCCTGTCGGCAGAACTGGTATCGCATCCCGCAGCGACAGTTGCCCCGCGGACTGAATGCCGAGTATATCGCGCTTTTTCTCAGCGGCAGTCCTTTTGGCGCGCGCAGCGGCACCATCGCCTATTTTGCGCGGATAACCGGCTTGGAGCTCGCTCGACGCCGCGATCTCTTGCCCAATGAAGACAGGCGCGCGGACGAGATCTACTATAAAGTGCAGTTTCGAGAATTGATTCAACGCGACCCGCCGATTGCCAATCTGCCGGCGCGTTCGATCAGTTTTATCCGCACGACCTGGGATCGCTTCATCGGCGCCGAGACGATCAGCGACTTATACAGCTCGGCCGACTATTACGTCGATCGCGTCTATCACGCGCTCCGCGCTTGAGGCAGGGAGGCGCAAGGCTATGTCTGAACTGCTTATCGTGAACGCAACCGTGATTACCTTGGGTGATGATCCCCGCATACTGCCGAATCAGGCTCTGCACATCGCCGCCGGCCGCATAAATGCGCTCGGCGAACACGCCGAATTGGAGGCGCTGCATCCAGACGCCGAGCGTCTCGACGCTCGCGGGCAATACGTCATGCCGGGCAATATCTGCGCCCATACCCATTTTTATGGCGCCTACGCCCGCGGCATGGCGATTCCAGGTCCCGCGCCGCGCGACTTTCCCCAGATTCTGGGGCGATTGTGGTGGCCGCTCGATAAAGCGCTGGATCGCGAGAGTGTACGCGCGAGCGCGCTGGTCTGCCTGGTTGACGCCATCAAACACGGGGCAACCAGCCTGGTGGATCACCACGCCAGCCCGAACTTCATCGGCGGCAGCCTGGATGTCATCGCTGACGCTGTCGACGCCGCTGGTCTGCGCGCGGTCCTGTGCTATGAAGTGACGGACCGCGATGACATGGACAAGATGCACGCCGGTATCGCCGAAAACTTGCGCTTCATGGCGTCGTCAGCAACCCACCCGCGGATTCGTGGCACCTTCGGACTTCACGCCAGTTTGACGCTCAACGATGAAAGTCTGCGCGCTTGCGCCGACGCCATCCCCTCCGACGGCGGATTCCATATCCATGTCGCCGAGCACGAAGCTGACGAAGAAGACAGCTTGCGCCGCAGTGGCCTGCGAGCGGTGGAGCGCCTCGATCAATACGGTATCTGGCGGGATTCCAGCATCGCCGCTCATTGCGTGCACATCAACGTGTCCGAACGCGACATCTTGCGCGAGCGCGGCGTCTGGGTCAGCCATCAGCCGCGCTCCAACATGAATAACGGCGTAGGCGCGGCCGATATCGATGGTTTGCTCGATGCGGGAATCAAGCTCTGCCTCGGCAATGACGGCTTCAGCAACAATATGTGGGCGGAATGGAAGGCGGCCTATCTTTTGCACAAAGTTGCCAATCGAGATCCCCGCCGCGCCAACGGCATGACTATCGCCCAGATGGCCTGGCGGAACAACGCCCGTCTGATCGAGCATTTTTTCCCCGGCGAGACGGTCGGCGAAATCGCCCCTGGCGCGGTCGCCGATCTGATATTTGTCGATTATCAGCCCTTCACGTCGCTTACCGCCGGCAATCTGCCCTGGCACCTGCTTTTCGGTTTCGAAGCTTCGATGGTCACGGCAACGATCTGCGCCGGTCGGGTCCTCATGCACAACCGGAAAATACTTGCGCTGGACGAAGCGCAGATCGCGGCGGAAGCGCTGGCCTTGGCGCCAGGTCTTTGGGAAAAGTATACGCGAAACGCCGAGGATACTTTACAATCGTAGCCCAAGACTGGGCATAAGACTGAGGCGACTATGAAGACATTGGCGATCTTGGGCGGGACGGGCAAAGAAGGCGCCGGTCTGGCTATGCGCTGGGCGCTGAATGGCTATCGCGTCATAATCGGTTCGCGCGCGGCGGAAAAAGCGGAGAGGCGAGCGCGGGAAATGAATGCCGAGTTGGGGGACCAACTCTTGACCGGCTTGGCGAACGAAGCGGCGGCGGCGGCGGCCGACATTGTGATTCTGAGCGTGCCCTACTCAGCCCATGCCCCTACGCTGCGCGGCGTAAAGGATCATTGCCAGGGCAAGATCCTGGTCGACCTGACCGTACCGCTTAAGCCGCCCGAGATCATGGCGGTCAATCTGCCGGCTGGAGGCGCTGCCGCCCTCGAAGCGCAGACGCTTCTTGGGGACGCGGTCGCGGTTGTCGCCGCCTTCCAGAACGTCAGCGCTGTCAAGCTCAAGCAACTTGATCGGGACGTCGACTGCGATGTTCTCGTCTGCGCCGATAAAGCTGAAGCCAAAGCGGCGGTTATTGAGTTGGTGTCGGCCGCCGGCATGCGCGGTATCGACGCCGGCCCCTTGAAAAACGCTGTGGCGGCGGAGTCCCTGACGCCTATTCTTTTGCACATCAATCGCAGCTACAAGGTCAAGGGTGCTGGCATTCGCATTACGGGCTTGGATTCGTCGGCATGAGTCCTGCGCCACAGCTCACCGCATTTGCCATTCCCAATATTCCGCTCATTCAGGCGGGAGATGATATCGTTGGCATAATCCTGTCGCGAACGGCATCGGTGGGTTCGACCCTGCGTAGTGGTGATGTATTGGTAATAGCTTCCAAGATTGTCGCCAAAGCCGAGGGGCGCTATATGCGATTGGCCGAGGTATGCGCTTCGGGGCGGTCGGAGGTTTTGGCGGCGGAAACGGGCAAGGATCCTCGTCTGGTCGAATTGATTTTACAGGAATCCAAAGCCGTATCGCGCAAACGCCTGGGTGTGCTGGTCACGGAGCACCGACTGGGTTTCGTCTCCGCCAATGCCGGCATAGACCAAAGCAATATAGAAGAGGGTGATGAGGCGGCGCTGCTGTTGCCCCGTGATCCGGATGGGGCGGCCGCCTGGATTCGCGCCGAAATCAAAGCCCGTCAGGGCATCAATGTCGCCGTCATCATCAGCGATACCCATGGTCGAGCCTTCCGTGTCGGCAACGTCGGTGTGGCGATAGGCGCCTCGGGCTTGCCAGCCGTAAAGGATCTGCGCGGCAGCCGCGATCTCTATGGCCGCATGCTCGAAGTGACGCAGCTGGCATACGCCGACCTGGTCGCGTCGGCGGCGCACTTGCTCTCGGGTGAAGCGGATGAAGGGTTTCCGGCGGTTGTGATTCGCGGGTTGGATCTTAGCGCGAGGCACGGTACTGCCTCCGATATGATCCGATCAGCCGAGCACGATTTGTATCGCTGAACGACCGATGAATCCCCGCGAGCTACTGCAGTTCATGCGCGATCGCCGCTCACTACGTCGGTATCAGGCGCGAGATCTGCCCCCGGACTGTATCGAGACCGTGCTGGAAGCGGCGTCCTGGGCGCCTTCAGCGCACAATCGGCAACCCTGGCGCTTTGTCGTCATCCAGGCGGCCTCCACCAAGGAGCGGCTGGCGCGGGAAATGGGCGCTCGCCTGCGCCGAGACTTAGAAGCCGACGGTCTCCCGGCCGAGCTTATCGAAACTGATGTCGGGCGCTCATACGGACGAATCACCTCGGCGCCGCTCTTGATTCTGTTGTGTATGAGCCTCAGTGATATGGACGTCTACTCGGATGACCAACGCAACGCGCACGAAGCGGCAATGGCGCAACAGAGCGCCGCGATGGCTGGTCAGAATCTGTTGCTGATGGCTGCCAGCCTGGGTTTGGGCGCTTGCTGGATGTGCGCCCCCCTCTTCTGTCAAGACCTGGTTGCGTCGGTCTTGGATCTGCCGGCCGACTGGCTGCCGCAAGGCATGATCACCTTGGGCTATCCGGCACAGAACCGCCAGCGAAGCCGTGAACCTTGGGAAGCGAAGACGCTGTGGCGATAGGGAAGAACGTGGTCGTCTTGATCGGCGGCGTCGGCGGCGCCAAGCTGGCTCGCGGCCTGATCGAGGTTGTGGATCCGGAACAGCTGACATTTATCGTCAACACGGGTGACGACTTTTGGCACCTTGGCCTGAAGATTTGCCCGGACCTTGATACCTTGATGTATACGCTGTCAGGCCTGGTCGACCCGCTGGAGGGCTGGGGAATAGAAGATGATTCGATAAACACTCTCACCAGCCTGGAGAAAAACTATGGTGTCGAACCCTGGTTTCGGCTTGGCGATAAAGACCTGGCCACCCACCTCCTGCGGACGCATCTCCTGCGTCAAGGGCACACGCTGACGAAGGCGACCGAGCGTATTGCTGAAAGGCTTGGCATTCGCTCGCGTCTACTGCCTATGTCTGACTCAGCCATTCCAACTATTGTAACCACCGCAGAAGGGGGCGAGCTCGGATTCCAGGAGTATTTCGTAAAATACCGTTGGCAGCCGGCGATAAAGTCTATCCGCCATCAGGACTGCGATCGGGCGCGGCTTTCGGCGCCCGTCCGTGACGCTCTTTTAGCTGCGGATCTCGTGTTGATCGCGCCGTCAAACCCCTGGCTTTCACTGGCGCCGATCCTGGCTGTTCCTGGTATGCGCCCGCTGCTTGAGGAATTGACGTCCCCGATCATAGCAGTGACTCCGATTATCGCCGGCGATGCGGTCAAGGGCCCGACGGCGAAGATCATGAGGGAACTAGGCATCAAAGTCTCGGCCAAATCGGTCGCTGAATACTATGGGGCAATTATAAACGGCTTTGTCGACGACATACGTAACGAGGCCTTTCTACTGGATGGGCTGCGAATGCTGCGCTGTGATACGCTAATGACGGACCTATCAGCCAAGGTAAGCTTGGCGCGCGCAATCGTGAATTGGGTCGAAGACTGGGCGGCATGAGTCTTTGGGCGATCATTCCGGTCAAGCCGCTGGAGGATGCCAAGAGTCGTCTGGCGCCGGCGCTGCTCCCGAAGCAGCGATTCGAACTGGCGCAGGCCATGTTTCGCCACGTCCTCTCGGTGACTGCGGCCGTCCAGCAGATCGCTGGCGTCCTCGTGATATCGCGCGATACCAAGGCCCTCGCGATCGCGCGGGAAATCGGCGCCAAAACATTGCAGGAGGGCGCCTTCTCCGATCTAAATCCCGCACTGACGCGAGCGACCATGGTGGTCAAGAACTGGCGTGCCGATGCCGTGCTTATCCTTCCGGCGGATCTGCCTTTTATCAACTCGGAAGATATCCGAGCGCTGGTCCAGCAGTCCGAAGACCGGTCGCTAGTCATCGCTGCTGATCGCGCTTGCGATGGCACCAACGCTTTGTTGCTTCGCCCGCCCGGTGCGATTGAGTACGCCTACGGCCCCGGCAGTTGCCAGCGGCATATCCGCCTGGCGGAGGCGGCTGAGCTTCGCGTTGTCGTCCATCAATCTGACCGAATGGCGTTGGATATTGATGTTCCAGAGGATCTTAAAGATTATCAGAAAATCGTGTCGCGCGGGGACTTTGGTCACTTGCCGTCTTTTCCGCTGGCGCTCAGCACCGGTTGAGCAGTCGGCGAGATTTGCCTCTTGTGGCGATGATAGTGGATAATATCAAGGATGAAGGCATTTCTTAGCGTACTGGAGAATTCACATGGCTGATCGGGTAGCACTCTATTTGCAAGACGCGCACAATCTGGCGGATGCCATCGAATATGTGAAATATGCCGAGCTATGCGGCTTTGAAGCGGTCTGGCAAGCCGAAAGTCGGCTGGTCCGCGATGCAATCGTGCCGATGGCGGCTTTCGCAGCAGTCACCTCGCGCATCAAAATCGGCTCGGGTGTTATCAACAATTGGACGCGCAACGCCGCCGTTGTTGCCGCCACGTTTCTCACGCTTGACGACCTGGCGCAAGATCGAATCTACTGCGGCATCGGCGCCTGGTGGGATCCGCTGGCGGCCAAGGTCGGCATTACGCGGCGCAAGAACCTGCTCGCCATGCGCGAAGTCGTAACCGTTGTCCGGAGACTGCTAAACCGCGAGCGAGTCAGCTTTGATGGCGAATTCGTCCAGTTGGATGATGTCGAATTGGATGTCGTCCATGGGCGGAAAGAACCGCGCAACGTACCCATATACATCGGTGCGACCGGGCCCAAAATGATGGCGCTCACGGGCGAGATCGCCGACGGCGCCGTCCTCAATTATCTGGTTTCTCCAAAATATAATGAGATGGCGATGGCGCAGCTCGAGATCGGCGCGAAAAAGGCGGGCAAATCGCTGCGCGATGTCGATCGGCCGCAACTGGTTGTCTGCTCGGTTGACAACGATCGGGCGAAGGCCCTTGACGCCGCTCGCAAACTCGTGACGCAATACCTCGGCCAACAGCCTCATATCATGAAAGCCAGCGGCGTAAGCCAGGAGTTGCTCGATGAAATCGGAGGGGTTTTGACCTGGCCCGCCACCGAAGAACAAATCTTGGAGGCGATGAAATTGGTGCCGGACGAAGTCGTGCAGATGATTACCGCTTCCGGGACGCCGGCTGAAGTGAAGACCAAAGTGCGCGAATACATCGCAGCCGGCGCGACCTGCCCGATTCTCTACCCATTGGGTGAAGATGTCCGTCTCATGATCGATACCTTCGCCGGCGGCTATTCTGACTAGACTTGGCAGGTGTTGGGCGAAAAAGGACGGGATAAGGCTGTTGACGCAGTGAAGATCCTCTGTGTAAGCGATATCGAAATGCCACAACTGCATAACGCGGTGAACTTGCGCCGACAGTACGGGGATATCGATGTTATCATCAGTTGCGGCGATCTGTCCCCCGGCTATCTCGATTTCATTTCGAGCATCATAAATGTGCCGATGTTCTATGTCAGAGGCAATCACGATGAAGTCTATGATAATGAGCCTCCCGGCGGCATCGACCTGCACAATCAAGTGGTGGAATACGGCGGGATCACGATGGCGGGTCTGGAAGGCTCAATCAAGTACAACAACGGACGTATCCAATACACGCAGTTGCAGATGCATCGGATGGTGCTTGGTCTCGCCCCGGCAATACTTTGGAAGCGCTGGGTTCGCAAGCGTGGCATCGACCTCTTTGTGGCACATTCGCCACCGAGAGATATCCACGACGGCGCTGACGTGGCTCATCGCGGCTTCAACAGTTTTCTTTTCTTCATGAAGTGGTTTCGGCCCCGTTACATGCTGCACGGGCACGTCCATACTTGGGATCGCCGCAAGACGGTGCGTACCGAGTTCGAATCGACCTGTGTCATGAATATAAACCCCTTCACGGTTCTGGAGCTTGATCCGGTTTAGGCGAGATTAGCTACGACCCTGTGCTTGGAGGCATACCCGGAATGTGGCGAGCATATCACAGCGTACGCAATGTAGATGAGGCGCTCGCGCTCTTGAACGAGCATCAGGCGGCGGCGCGAATAGTCGCCGGCGGGACCGACCTGATCATCGAGATGGAACGCGGGCTGCACCCTCAACTCCAGGTGCTCATCGATATCACCCGCGTACCCGGCCTGGATCAGATCCGCCTGGACAAGGATACGATCGTATTGGGTCCCCTCGTGACCCACAACCATGTCGTTGGCAGCGATCTCATCCGTCGCCGCGCGCTCCCGCTGGCGCAGGCTTCCTGGGAGGTTGGGGCGCCGCAGATTCGCAACCGAGCCACTGTCGCTGGCAATCTGATCACAGCCTCGCCCGCCAATGATACGATCACACCCTTGATCGCCATGGATGCCGAAGTGACCCTGGCATCAATCGACGGTGAACGGACGCTCAAACTGGCCGATTTCTACAGCGGGTTTAGGCAGACGGTCCTGCGACCGAATGAACTGCTGCTTGCCATTCGTATTCCCGCTCTGGACGAGAGTGAGCGCGGCGTCTTTCTCAAGTTGGGTCTGCGGCGCGCTCAAGCTATATCTGTTGTTGACGCGGCCGTGGTTCTCCGCCTTGACGAAAACAAAAGGGTCGCGGAAGCCCGTATCACGCTCGGAAGCGTCGCCGCGACCATAATTCGCGCGCCCGCCGCTGAACAATTCCTCTTGGGCAAACAACTAACCAAGGAGACGATCGCCCAAGCCGGTCGCCTCGCCAGCGAAACGGCTGCGCCGATCGATGATGTGCGCGGCAGCGCCGAATATCGCAGTGAAATGGTCAAGATCCTGGTCCTGCGCGCGCTGCGCCAACTGGCGGCGGCTGAGCAAGAGAGCGGCTTGCCGGAAGCGCCGCCGATGCTCTGGGGTGGAGATCAAGCCATCGTTAAGCGCGGACTAAGTCAACAGGTTGTACACGCGCCCGATACACCGATCGAAAGTCGTGTCAACGGGGTGGACCTTTGTATCGCCACTGGCCAACACAAATCACTGCTGCATTGGCTGCGTGATGATGTCGGCTTGTTCGGGACCAAGGAAGGCTGCGCCGAAGGCGAGTGTGGCGCTTGCACAGTCTTCCTGGATGATGTGGCGGTTATGTCTTGCATGGTGCATGCGCCGCGGGCCCACGGCGCTGAAATCGTCACTGTCGAAGGCTTGCGCAACGGCGATCATCTGCATCCCATTCAGCAAGCTTTCATCGATGAAGCGGCGGTTCAATGCGGCTACTGTACACCGGGCTTCCTGATGGCCGGCGCCAAGCTGATGGAAGAAATCGCCGAACCCGATACCGAGCAGATCAATTACAGCATCAGCGGCAATCTCTGCCGCTGTACCGGTTATTACAAGATTGTCGAAGCTTTCCGTCAAGCCAGCCAGCAAAAACTGCGAGCGCATTGAGGCAAACTTATGGACCGGCGCGTGCCCAAAACGGGAAGCGAAGATATCGAACTCTACATGCGCACCTATTATTCGCTGCTGCGCTCCAGCGATAGCATCAAGATTGACACCCTGGTCGAGAGTCATCTGGCCATGTCCTCCTCTCTGCACGAGCATGCGGATACGGTCGAGCCCGACGCCTCAGCTCTGATGTACAGCGCCTTGCGTCTGCCGAGCTGCATTATCGATGTCGAAGAGGTGCTGGTGGGGCAGTTGGAACGCGCCTTTGCCGCCGCCGGCTACAAGAACGTCGCCGCCTGGCAACGTGTCTTTGCGCCGGGTCGCCGCCGCCGCACCCATTTCAACGGCGACAGCGCCATGGCCGTTTTCATCGTGAGCCGTTCGGATATAGACGATCTCGTGCCTATGTTGACTGCCTTTCAGATCGAATGGAACAAGCTTCACCGGCTGCTTCAAGCTGAAGACTTGCGGAATCTATTGGAACCCTTCGCTGGAGAAGCCGATCTGCCTGAAAGAGAGTTCAGCCAATTGGCAACCTGCTTGCGTATGACACTCAGTGATTTGCGGCGCTTGCAACTTCTCTGGGGTTCCGACTTCGTCAATAACTTGCTCTTCATCGGCCGGCGGCAAAAGAGCATGACTCTGCGCCTCATCTCCGGTTCCCTCGCCGATTACCGCCGCGCTACCGCTTCATGGTGGTTTGAACTCTGCGAAGAGATGGAGCTTGCCGGCATCGACCTGCAGGAGCGACCGGTCTACTTTGTCTCCAGTAATACCCACTCCTTGATAAACCTCTTGGCCGGTTTCGCCCGCCGCTTTGAAGAGAGTCTGGTTAACTATATCGAGGAGTTTGAAGAAAAGTCTCTGCTTACCGAATACGAAGATCTCAAGGAGAGCTATCACAAAAGCACCGACAATTTCTTGTACTTTGTCTTGCGCCGATATCTCTCGGAGCAAGGCGGCCAGGCCAAACGCATATTCCAGAGAGAGGAACACCGCCTCGGCATCCATCGTCTGCCCAGCCGTCATGGCTTTGAAATGGAAACTCAGGTGATCGAGCTGGGCAAGTTGGAGGCGCAATGGTTTGATCCGCGCCTGGGCCGCGCGGACGACCTGGAGCCCTTGCGCCATAGCAACGCCCTCATCATCAACATTGATTACCCGCTGGGCATGGCCTCCTACGAGCTCCTCAGCCGCATATCACAGGGGGTAGGTCGGCTTGACGGCGTCTATGTCATGGGCAAAGCTGCCACGCTGAACGGGCGCATCGGCGATATGATGATCCCCAACGTCATTCATGATGAGCATTCGCAGAATACCTACCTCTTCCGAAACTGCTTTACGGCGCGCCACGTTCGCTCCTGGATGGAGCATGGCAACGTCCTGGACAACCAGAAGGCGGTCACCGTACGCGGCACGTTTTTGCAAAATCCAAATTATATGAGTGTCTTCTACAAAGAAGGATATACCGACATTGAAATGGAAGGCGGACCTTACCTCTCGGCGATATACGAGGCATTCCGCCCCCAACGGCATCCAATCAATGAAATAGTCGACTTGCATTCGGTGAGGTTCGATATCGGCTTCTTGCATTACGCCTCTGATAAGCCGATGAACCGAGGACAGAACCTTGGCGCGGGCAGCTTGAGCTACGGCGGCGTCGAGCCGACCTATGCGGCCGCTATCGCCATCTTGCGCCGCATTTTTTATAACGAGACCGAGAAATTCATTGAGACGACATTCGAGGCGATTCCGTCGTACTGAGGCCTGCGCCTCAAGCCAGCCGCCATCCAAGGAACGACATAGTGCTGAATGAAACGACCGCGGTAATCAGCGAATCAATCAAGCGCATCGATGCCCTCGGCAAGGTCACGGGCGAAACGCGTTATCCCGGCGATATCGATATCGAGGGCCAACTCTGGATGCGCATCAAGTTCAGTGAACGCGCTCACGCTCGCGTGATTCGCGTCGACGCTAGCGAAGCCGAAGCCTTGCCGGGCGTCATTTCTGTTTTTACCAGTTCCGATGTGCCGGTGAACGAATATGGTTTGGTGATGAAAGACCAGCCCGTGCTCTGTGGACCGGGCGGAGACAAAGCCGGAACAGACATCGTCCGCTGTTATATGGACATGGTCGCTACCGTGGTCGCTGAAACGGACGATATCGCGGAGCGGGCGCTTGACCTGATCCGGGTGGAGTATGAAGATCTGCCCGCCCTGTTTGACCCCGAAGACGCTATGGTGGATTCTGCGCCCCAGTTGCATCCGGAACACCCGCGCAATATTGTGACGCAGTACCGCATACGCAAGGGCGATATGGACGCCGGCTGGGCGTCGGCCGATGTCGTCGTCGAAGGCGAATATGACACGACCTGGCAAGAACATGCCTATCTCCAGCCGGAAGCAGGTCTCTCCTACATTGACGAGGAGAACCGTGTGACCGTGGTCGTCGCTGGTCAATGGACCCATGAAGACCAGGAACAAATCTATCACGCTCTGGACCTGCCGCCGGAAGAAGTGCGTGTGATCTATCCGGCGATCGGTGGCGCCTTTGGCGGTCGCGAGGATATGTCCGTGCAGATCGTCCTGGCGCTGGCCAGCTGGAAACTGCGACAACCGGTCAAGATCCAGTGGAACCGCGAAGAATCCATTCTCTATCATCACAAACGCCACCCGATCAAGGTTCGCGCGAAATGGGGCGCGACCCGAGCCGGCAGACTTACCGCCGTTCAGGCTGAGGTCATCGGCGACGCCGGCGCCTACAACTACACCTCAAACAAAGTCCTGGGCAACGCCCATCTCACCGTTAGCGGACCCTACGAAATCCCGAACATCCACATCGATACCTACACCGTGTACACCAACAACATCCCGTCCGGCGCCTTTCGCGGATTTGGCGCGCCCCAAGCTTTGCTGGCCGCCGAAGGGCAGATGAACCGTCTGGCCGCCGCGCTGAAAATGGATCCGCTGGAGATTCGCCTGATCAATAGCATTCGCGAAGGCAGCATCGGCTCGGTAGATACGCCCTTTCCCGCCGGCGTGACCATGCCCCAGGTCTTTGAAGCCTGCGGGCGCGAGTCTTGGTGGCGCGAAACGACTGCCGGCTGGAAGCTGCAAAAGCCTCCACAGCCGACCGATGCCAGCAAGCGGCGCGGCCGCGGCTTGGCCGGCGGCTTCAAGAATGTCGGCTTCAGCTTCGGCTTCCCGGAGCATTGCTGGGCTGGCATCGAGTTGCGTGGAAGCGTGGAGATTGAATCGGTCATTCTTTACCACGCTGGCGCCGATGTGGGGCAGGGGGCGCATACCGCTCTGTCGCAGATGGCGGCTGATGCGGTCGGCCTGCCTTTTGATGCGGTGCAGATCGTCGCCTCCGATACCGCCACCTCCGGCTCATCGGGCAGCGCTTCCGCCTCGCGTCTGACATTCATGTCGGGCAATGCCATCCGCGGCGCCGCTGAAATTGCCCTGCGCAAATGGCGCAACGAAGAGCGGCCCGCCAAGGCCGAGTTCATGTATCATCCCCCGCCGACCACTGGCTTCGACCCGGATACTGGCAAAGCTGATCCCAACTTCGCATATGGTTACGTGGCGGAAGCGGTCGAAGTCGAGGTCGATATCGAAACGGGCCAAGTCCACCTCCTCGATGTCGTTTGCGCCAACGATGTGGGTAAAGTCATCAATCCGCAGCAACTGGAAGGTCAGATCGAAGGCGCCATTGTACAGGCCCAGGGCTACGCTCTGATGGAATATCTCGTCTCCTGCGAAGGCAAGATCCTCAACCCCTATCTGTCGACCTATCTGATCCCGACCTCCCTGGATGTGCCGCCGCGAATAAAGTCGGTCATACTTGAAAATCCCGACCCCATCGGGCCCTGGGGACTTCGCGGTATGGCGGAGATGCCCTTCCTGCCCCTGGCGCCAGCCATTGCCGCCGCCATCTATGACGCAACCGGCGTCTGGGTCGATTCCCAACCATTTACGGCGCAGAAAGTCGTTAAGGCCCTTCGCCAGCATGGCATCGGCGCCGTTTGAATCGATTGCCCTCCCTGATTCAATCGGCTGCTCCTGTCGCGGCAGCGCTAAACGCGCGGCACAGCGTAACGTGCCGTAAACAACACTTGCTCTGACGTCGCACTCTGCTCAGCTTCTCGCTCAAGCCAAGTCGGGCGCGTCAGGCCGCTTTCGTGTTATCATTTAGACGGCTTCGCTTCTTTATCGGCCGCTGCTCTGTATCGGGACTGCAACCGACGGAGAACAAATGAGATTTGCGCAAGCCTTCGATCTGGTGCGTGGTGACGTTGTCGCCTTTGTGGGCGCGGGCGGCAAGACGTCCCTTATGGTCAGCCTGGGCTACGAACTTGCCGAAGCGGGCTGGCGCGTCCTGGCCACGACCACAACGCAACTTGCCAGAGATCAACTGTCCCTCTTTCCCGCTGCCTTGCCAGCCAACACCGCCCCCCGATTGATCTCTCGCGCCCTGAATGATAAGCACTTCGTTCTCTTGCACGACGAAATCCGCCGCGGCAGCGTATTTGGGCCCGCAGACGGTTGGACGCGACATGTGCTGGATTCCGTCGACTCCGACATCTTGCTTGTTGAAGCTGATAATTCCCGCGGTTTACCGTTCAAGGCGCCGCTGGATGGCGAACCGCGGATTCCGCCCGAGACCTCACTGGTGGTAGCGGTAGCGTCGCTCAGCGCTTTGGGCGCGCCGCTGGATAATGACCACGTCTACAATCCACGCGCGATGATAGACAGGTATGGCTTCACCGAGAATAGCCCGGTCAAATCTCCCTGGCTGGCACAAGTCCTGCGCGATGAGGAATTGGGCTTGCGTGGCGTTCCGAACGACGCGCGTGTGATGATCTTCCTCAATCAGACGCCGGAACGCGGTTATGTCCGCGGCCGGGCTCGCATGATAGCGCGCCTCAGCCTGCAGAGCGAGCGCATTAGCGCTGTTGCGCTCGGCTCGGTTCGCGGTGCGGAACCGGTGTATGAATTGCAGCGCGCGGTCGGCGCCTTGGTCCTGGCGCCTAGTGAGGACTCCATGGACAAGTTTGAAGCGTCATTGCAACCAGTCGATGGAGGCGGCTACGCGCTGGCAAGCGCCACGGAACAGTTGATGCGCTCGCGAATAGATCACATCCGGCTGGTTACCGGCTGCCGCGCCAGTGAAGTAAGACAGGCGGTGAAACATCTGGGCGTCAAGACAGTTCATAATCGCGCTTGGAAATCTGGCGGGCTCGTATCTTCCATTAGAGTGGGCTTGGGCTCGCTGCCCGCTCACATCGCCGCGGTGCTCTTGGTGCCCTGCCAGCAGACAGGTATCCAACCGAAACTGATTTATCAACTCCTGTCTCATTACGCGCGTTGCGATGGTGACTTCATCCTGCCGCTTGTTGGGCGGGGCTGGAGCCAGCCTATTTTGATCGCCAGGAAATACTGGGCCGAGATACTAAAGATGCCGCGACAATGCGATCTTGCTGATATTGTGGGACACTTTGAAGATCATGTCACATTCCTTGAGATGGGCAGCAATGGAATATGTCGGAGCGGCGAATTGGACAAAGGACGCTCTCCCGCCGGCGCCAGAGAACAAGGATCTTAGCCGCCTTCCTGTTGCGCTATCAACTCGCGAATCACATCGCGTGACCAAGTGCCGCTGCTCATGATGTCGACATTTAGACGCAGCGTTGCCGGGCGCTTGTCTTTGTGACCGGTGGCTTGCGCCCTTAACTCATCGAAATACTCCATCGGCGTGATTGCAATCAAGACCTCGTGCGGCTTGATGACATAGTCCGGCGGCGGCGCATATTGAAAATCGGTGCTGTTTGCTTGGCGGATGCCGATAACGCCTGCGCGATAGCGGATAGAAAGGCCTAAATCGCGTATGCTCTGGCCTATCCATGGTGAATCGTCTTCCATGTAAAATTCTGCGGTTTCCAAGCCGGTGATCTCGTTATAGAGCACGTGCTGAAGAAAATCCGCAATCTCTGGCCGCGTCGTGGACAGCAAAACAAACTGCGCCGCAACATGAAATGGACTCACAACCCGATCGGCGCCCGTTCGCTTCAATTTGTCTATCATGTCATCGGTTTTGGCGGTGACCGAGATCAGCAAGGACTTGCTTATACTCCGCGCCGACAGCACCGTCAGCACAGCCACAGCCTTGTCACGAACTGAAATCATAAGCGCCTGCGCCCGCTCGACGCCGGCCCTATTCAAGACATCCTCGCTTGTGGGAGAACCATGTATGACGTTGAATCCCCGTTGAATCCACTGCTGCGCCAGCGTCTCGTCACTTGTAAGCAAGACGAAGGGACGCGATGGATCCAGAAATCGCACGGCGCTCTGAATGATTTCGTCGTCCCCGCAAATGACGAAGTGCTTTTGCATTCCCTCGACCTTGGCTTCACACTCGGCCAGGCTCATGATAGTGTCCAAGCGCTTGATCTCGCGGGCTTGCGCCAGCCGCTGGAAGGTGGCGAAACGCATTTCATTGCGCCCAGCCGGTCGGCATTCACCTTGCAGCTTAGGAATCATCTGTCCGGGCGCGACTACTAACAGGATTTCGTCTTCGGCAAGAATGCGCCCCCCACCAGGCGCGTGTACAAAATCGCCCGTTTCCAGCCGAATACCAATGACGCCGGCATCGTATCTTTCGCGCAGGTCGAGATCGCTGATGCGCTTGCCAATCCAGGGCGAGTCGTCCTCCAACTCCAATTGTGTGATCTGATGATTGATTTCCTGGTCAAATAAGATGCTGTTGAAGTAATCATTTACGGCCGGGCGCAAGGTAGCGCTATTTAAGAATTGCGACGAGACCTCATACGGCGCCAGCACACTATTCGCGCCGGATTTAATCATCTTCACTTTCAATTCTTCTTCTACCGCAGCCGCCGTCACATACAGGCGCGGGTTCAGGTTTCTTGCCGTCAAGACGGTCAGCAGACTCTCCGTATCCTGATTCAGCATAACCATGATCGCCCTAGCTCTCGTGATGCCCGCTCCCAGCAAGGTATCGTCATCAGTTGGATCACCGTCGATCACCAGGATGCCGGCGCTGCGCAAATGCTCGGCGTAATCCAAATCTTCTGTAACGACGACCAGCAGGTCCAACAGCGTGATATGTTCGACGAAGTTGTCGTGATAGAAGACGAAAACCTGCCGCGCCAGATTCCGCAGGCCGCCGAAACGGCCGTCTTCTCGGGCTCCAGGCAGGCGGGCCATCAGCGCTTCCACAGGCTGAAGAATCGCATTCCGATATTGCGCTCGGCGGATCTCTGCGCCGTGCAGAACGTAACCAATGGTCTTGTCAACCATTTCGCCCGTCCCGCAAATGATGTAATGGCTTTTAAGCTTTTTGATCTTGTGCCGTATGCGAATTTTGTGGCGCCGCGCCATCGCCTCGGCGCTGAAAAGCAGGGCGAATGAAGAAGACAGGAAAAACGCCAAGGCGCCCAACCCGGCGAAGACGAGGAAAAGCGTGAACAATCGACCAAAGATCGACAAGGGTACGACATCGCCATATCCGATAGTTGTTAGCGTGATGATGGTGAGATACACCGCCTCAAATAGCGTCCTATCTTCAATGACCATGTAACCGATGACGCCGATTGGCAAAATTATCAGTATGAGTATCGTTGCCGCGCGGAATTGCCGGCGCACATCGTCCACGCTTGATCTACCCCCGTGGTGCTTCTCCTGCCTACGTCGACATTATATCGGAGAACCCTAAGTTGTGATAATATGACCGTGACTGCCGCGTATAGAGCAGCGTACAAACCATTGGCATTCTACGCCAAGCCAATCTTGAGTATAGGGGCGGAGACTTGTACCAGCGTGATGATTACCAACGAGCAGCGGATCAGATTCGCGGTCGCAGCAACTTACAGCCCTCCATCGGCTTGGTGCTCGGCTCGGGGCTGGGCGGCCTGGCCGATAGTCTCGGGCGGCGCGTTGTCATTCCCTACGCGGATATCCCTGGCTGGCCACTTTCGACCGCGCAGGGCCATAAGGGCAATCTTGTAGTCGGCGAACTGGAGGGGCAGGTCGTCGCCGCGCAGCAAGGGCGCGCGCACTTCTACGAAGGCTACAGCATGCAGCAAGTTACGTTTCCGATCCGCGTGATGAAGGAATTGGGGATTCATTCAGTCATACTCACCAACGCTGCCGGCGGAATAAACCCGAACTACAAGGTCGGTGATGTGATGCTTCTGGAAGACCACATCAACCTGCCCGGAATCGTTGGAGCCAATCCCTTGATGGGGCCGAATGACGATGAAATGGGCGAGCGGTTCGTCGGCTTGGCGCAAGCCTATGACCTCCGGTTGCGTCAGAGCGCGCTGGAAACCGCGCGCGAGCATAACATCCCGCTGCATAGCGGCGTCTACACTTGCCAGTCTGGCCCGGCTTTCGAGACGCCGGCCGAAATCAGGATGATACGTACGCTCGGCGGCGATGCCATAGGCATGTCTACCGCGCACGAAGTCATGGTCGCGCGCCACGCCAGCTTGCGCGTCATGGCCTGCTCCGGGATCACGAACATCGCCATTGACGCTGTGGATAGCGGCTCCGAAACTAACTCTCAAGAGGTCCTGGACGCCGCGGAGATTATTGTGCCGCGCCTAATCACTATCCTGAAAGGTGTGCTTCGAAATTTCCCGAAATGACCGCCATAATTGCGCTCATTGATCAGATCGCGATCGGCATCTATTTTCTGATCGCCGCTGGCATCCTTTTCGCGCTAAGACTCTATCTCATCCATGGCGACGAATACCGCTCATCCTACTTTGAGCTCGAACGCGACCTGGCTCGCTACCGGCGCACGAACGCGATTACGCTCATCATTTTTCTTGTCGAGCTAGCGATCATAATCGTCGGCATTCAACTTGTGATCGTCCCGGAATTGCTCGACGAGCGCCGTTTGCAAGAGCTGCTCGCCGAAGCGCGCGCCGAAGACGGAATATTTGAAACTCCCATACCTGCCCGACCCGCCGACGACCTGGGTATTGATCCCGTGGCCCTACCGCGTTCCGTCGATAACACCGGTCAGGTCTTGGCTACGCCGCTTCCTACTCCCACCGCCGTCGGCACGATTATCCCGGCCGACCCGCCAATCGGCTGCGAATCGTCTGAAGCCCAACTGATGATACCCGGCAACGGCATGAGGGTATTTCAGCCTGTACCGGTCGTCGGCACCCTCTTCACCGACCAGTTTTCCTATGCTTCTGTCGAGATCAATGGACCAAGCACGCGTGGTAACTTTCAACTGATAGATGACCAGTTGACCGAGGTCCGTGAAACTGCGGAATTCAGTCTCTTTGTGCCCGCGGGTTACGAACCGGGCGAGTACCAATTGCGGCTGATGGTGTATGACATTACCAATACCCTGAAGGCATCTTGCCTGGTGCACATTTATATCTCCGATCCATTGCCGACATTAACACCCGTTCGCTGAACAAACCGGACACCAGGGCTCCGATCCATATTCGCAGCCGCGTGCAAAATCAGCGCCTTAAGTTAATTGTCCGGCAATAACACGCGCGCTAGCTTAAAGTTGATTGCTCTACGCCGCAGTCGTCTGTTGTCAGGAACGAATGTCCTTTACCCGGCGGTTGACGCGACGGCGCCACCGGCGCGAACGCGATCGCCATTTTGCGATGCGATACTGTACGTGGCGTCTCTGGCGGTTGATAAGCGAGCTGTGCTGTTCGCTTGGTTTCGGGACGCCCCAGCGAACAATCATCGCCGCCCAGGTCAAGCCGCCGCCAAAGCCCACCAGCGCAATGTGATTCTTATCTTGGATTCTTCTCTGCTCTATAGCGTCACATAAGGCGATCGGAATGGAGGCCGCCGAAGTGTTGCCATAGTGCTCGACATTGCTCATGAACTTTCGGTTGTCGATGCCCAGTTTGCGCGCCGACGCTTGCAGGATGCGAAGATTAGCTTGATGCGGTATCACCAGGTCGATGTCCGATACCGAGATTCCCGCCATTTCACAAGTTTGCTCGATGCTCTCGCTGACGACTCTTGTGGCGAACTTGAAGACTTCGCCGCCGGCCATATACATTTTGTATAACTTGTAGCCATTCGAGCCCGCGCGCGATTCACTCGCGTCGATGCTGCCCACGCTGGGAATGGCAAGCAAGTCGCCGCCTGCGCCATCGGACCGGAGCACGCTTGAAAGCACGCCGCCCGGCGCATCACTGGCTTGTAGGACCACGGCCCCGGCGCCATCACCGAAGAGTATGCAGGTGCTGCGATCCTGCCAATCAAGTATCCTGCTCATCGTCTCGGCGCCGATGACCAGCGCGGCGTTTATTGAGCCCGCCCGAATTGAGTCGGCCGCCATATTCAAGGCGTAGACAAATCCTGAACAGGCTGCGCTTAAGTCAAAAGCGCCGGCTTCGTGAGCATTGAGCCAGTCTTGAACCAGGCTCGCTGTGCTGGGGAATATATTCTCCGGCGTCGACGTCGCAACTACAATCAAGTCGAGATCGGTCGGCAGAATATCAGCCACTTCCAGAGCTTGCTGTGCGGCAAGGTAGGCAAGCGTCGCCGTCGACTCGCCTTCATCAGCGATATAGCGCTGACGGATTCCCGTTCGAGCGAAGATCCATTCGTCGTTCGTTTCCACGAAAGTTGAAAGTTCATCATTGGTCAGAACTTTTTCCGGCACGGACATGCCCCAGCCAATGATATGCGCGTAGCGCCCCGGCGAGATGGCGCCGCCCCGGTCGGGCCTTGGTTCAGACGTAGCCATTGTCAACATATTCGCCAAAGATGACCACGGCATTGTGCCCGCCAAACCCAAACGCGTTTGACATAGCGTATCCGACATCATGCTTGACGCCAACATTCGGCACATAATTCAGGTCGCAAGCAGGGTCCGGTTCTTCAAGATGAATCGTCGGCGGGACAAAATCATCCTGAATCGCCATTATGGAGAAGATGGCTTCAATGGCGGCGCCGCCGCCAAGCAAATGACCCGTCATCGATTTCGTCGAACTCACCGGTATGTTATAGGCCGTTTCACCAAGCGCGCGCTTTAGAGCGTTGGTTTCTGCAGCATCGTTCAACGGCGTGCTCGTGCCGTGGGCATTGATGTAGTCTATGTCGTCCGGCGCAAGCTTAGCGTCACGAAGCGCGAATTCAACCGCCTTGGCCGCGCCTTCTCCACTCTCCATCGGCGCCGTTATATGATAGGCATCCGAGGTGTGACCGTAGCCCGTCAGTTCGGCGTATATATGCGCGCCGCGCGAAAGGGCGTGATCCAAATCCTCAAGCACGAGGATGCCCGCGCCCTCGCCCGGCACAAAGCCGTCTCGATTGAGATCAAACGGACGGGATGCCGAAGCGGGATCGTCGTTGCGGCTCAATGCCGTCATGTTATTGAATCCGGCCACGCACAGCGGAACGATCGCCGCTTCCGATGCGCCCGCGACCATCGCCTTTGCATCGCCTCGACGGATGATGTGCATCGCCTCGCCAATCGAATTATTTCCCGAAGCACAGGCGGTAACAATGCAGTGATTCGGCCCGCGCAAATTGTAGATCATCGACACTGTCCCGGAGCAGGAATCGCTTAATATCTTCGGGATGGCGAGGGGCTTTATACCCCGATGACCGCGCGTATCAATGCTCTGCTGAGCCTCCACAAAGGAGTTGATTCCGCCGACGCCCGAACCAATGATGCAGCCGACCTCGTACATATTGTCTTCGCTGATGGTAAGGCCGCTGTCTTCTAGCGCTTGTCGGCTGGCTTCCAGCGCGAATTGCGCAACGCGATCCATCCTGCGCGCTTCTTTGCGACCGAAAAGCGCGCCCGCATCGAAATCCTTAACTTCGCCGGCCAATTGGTTTTGCGTCAGCCTTCGATCATAGCGAGAAATGAAGCCGATTCCGTTGCTTCCCGCGGCCGTGTTTTTCCAAGCCTCCACCACGTTGTTGCCCGTCGGGCAAACGATGCCCATGCCGGTGATAACGACTCTTCTCTTGTCCAAGCGCTCCTCCATTTGGGGTTTCGCCCGCGGCGCGACCTCACATCCATTGTAACACCTTGTTGCCGCGTCCGTTGCTTTACAGGCCGCGCATAGCGGCATATAATACGGGTTTTAGTCTGTATTGCAGCAAGACAAGCTGGCTTCTGAGTTTCGCAGGCGATCCATGATACTGATAACTGGCGCGACCGGACTGGTTGGCCGCCATTTGGTGCAGCGCATGATGAATGAGGCCTTGCCAACGCGTTGCCTGCTCGTGGATCGACGCGCGCGCCGCTTGCCTTGGGATACCGGCAATCCTTATGCGCCTGAAGTTGTCTTTGGATCGGTCACTGACGAAGAAGCTTTCTTCCGCGCCGTGACCGGCTGTCATGCCGTCATCCACCTGGAAAGCGCTATGTGGTGGGGCAGGCAGCGAGATTTGGAACAAGTCGAACTGGACGGCGCGCGAGCATTGGCGGCCGTGGCGCGCGCGGCGCGCGTCGGACGTATCATCACACTCAGTCAATTGGGCGCTGCCCCCTCTTCAGCCTATACCTTGCACCGCGTCAAAGGCGAAGTGGAGCACATACTGCGCAATAGCGGCGTCGCCTTCACCATTATCCGGAGCGGGATCGTCTATTCGCCGGAGGATGCCTTCATCAACCATATTGCCAGTATGCTGCGGATCAACCCGGCATTTTTCCTGATGCCCGGCGGCGGCGAGATCGTCCTGCACCCCATATATATTGACGATCTGGTGGAAGCCGTCTATCGTAGCTTGAATCTGATTAGGCTGGTGGATACAACGGTGGACATTGGCGGCGCCGAATACATGTCCTTGCGCGATCTGATGCGAACCGTCATGCGTGTGACCGGGATGCGGCGAATCTTGATCAGCATGCCGCCGTACTTGCTGCGCTGGATCACCGGCTTATACAGCCGCGTGCTCCCCCGTTCACTGATGACCAGTCAATGGCTGGATATCCTCGCTGCCAATCGGACAGCGCCACTCGGCAATACCTACGATTATTTCGCTTTTCAGCCACGGCGCTTTGAAGAGACTTTGCTGACCTATCTGCCGCAAAGGCGTCATTTCGCCGCTTCGCTCCGCGGCACTTTCCGCCGCCGGCCGCGGGCCGCTTGATCCGCCGGGTGACGTCATGGATGCAATACGAATCGAACGTCTTCTGCGGCGAGAGCAGCATGATCAGGCGGTGGAACTGCAAAAGGTCTATTGGGGTGACGACGCCGGAAACCTCGTTCCCCGCCACATGCTTCATTCGATTTCACATTATGGCGGTCATATCATTGGCGCCTACGACGATTCGCAGCTGGTGGGATTCGTAATGGGCTTCGTCGGCACCGATATCGACATTGATGATCGAGATGCGCGGCCCGCAATGGCCAACTTGCTGATCATGTCCAAGCGTATGCTCGTGCTGCCAAGTTACCGCGGCCAGAATATCGGCTTTCGCCTGAAAATGGCCCAGCGCGACATCGCTTTACGGCAGGCCATTCGCCTGGTGACCTGGACATTCGATCCCATGTTGGCGCCCAACGCGCATCTCAATATTCGCAAACTGGGTGGCGTCATTCAGCGCTTCTCAGCCAACTACTTCGATCTTGACAAAGCGGACAGCCTGCGTGCCGACCGGCTCTTTGTAGATTGGTGGGTGACGCACCGACGAGTCAAGGAACGCGCCAAGGGCCGAGGCAGCAAACTGACGTTAAACCAATACTTCGATGTCAATACGCCAATCGTCAATCGAGCCGATGCGAGTGGATCTTGGCTGCAACCACGTCAAATGACAGGCATCCCCAATTCGACATTTGCCTTGGTGGAAATCCCGACCGATTTCCGTCAACTGGAAGCATCCGAACGCAGCCTCGCTGATGACTGGCGCTTCCATATTCGCGATGTCTTTAGCCAGATGTTCGCGGCCGGTTACATCGTGACCGACTTTGTATCGGACGAGTATGATGGCCGCCGCCGCTCCTTCTATCTGCTGAGCCATCGCTTTGATAACGACTACCGCAAGAATTAAGGTGTGACTATGGCCTTCAACGGTGAAAAGATTGCGTTTATCGGCGCCGGCGTCATGGGCGAAGCCATGATAAAAGGCTTGCTGCATCAGGAATTGCTGCAGCCTGGTCAAATTACCGCGTCCGATCCACGGGCGGACCACTTGGAAAACTTGCGCGAGCGCTACGCCATAAAGATCACCACAAACAATGTGGAAGCGGCGCGCGGGTCAGATCTTGTGGTTCTGTCCGTGAAGCCGCAGGTGATGGGGGTGGTCCTGTCCGAACTTCGCGGTCACGTGGACAGCGTCCGCTTGATCGTCAGCATCGTCGCCGGCGTCCCGCTCGAAACGATCGCGGATAGTTTGCTGAATGTTCGCGTCGTGCGGTCGATGCCCAATACGCCGGGGCAGATTGGTCAAGGCATTACGGTTTGGACCGCCTCGCCAGAGGTCGCTGACGATCATCGCAAACAGGCCGAAATCCTTTTGAGCGCGCTCGGTGAACAGATTTACGCCAATGACGAGAGCTTTCTCGATATGGCCACGGCGCTCAGCGGCTCCGGTCCCGCTTATGTTTTCATGTTCATGGAAGCCATGGTCGACGCCGGCGTGCATATGGGTTTCGCCCGCCGCGATGCCGAAAAGTTGGTGACGCAAACCTTGCTCGGTTCAGTGCTCTATGCCCAGCAGTCCGGATTGCACCCGGCACAATTGCGCAACCAGGTGACCAGCCCGGGCGGCACCACCGCAGCCGCCGTTCATGAGATGGAAAAAGGCGGCTTGCGCACCGTGCTTTCCGAAGGCATCTGGGCCGCTTACCGGCGATCGCAGGCTCTAGGAAAATAAGAACTGCAGATTCGCTCGGATCCATTTGTGAAATAATGGACAAGCGCCGTTATCTGCGCTACAATTACTTCGGTTTGCGAACAACTACACTTGGCATTTAGTTCCAAGCGTAGACAATATATGGGCGAACCTCGTTCTCTGCGAGGGCTCGTCCGTTGCAATCGAGATCCGCATGAGTGTATGCGGAGGCAAGGAGCCTGTGAATGGCAGACAACATCTATGATTCGATTCTGGAGCAGATAAAGGATATCGAGCTTGGCCAGCTTGAATCGGTTGAAGTCGGCTACGTTGAAGAAGTCGGCGACGGCATCGCCCGCATTTCTGGCTTGGACAATGTCCGCTACAATGAACTGGTGGAATTTGAAAACGGCGTCGCCGGGATCGCCTTCAACCTGGAAAAAGACAACGTGGGCATCATCATCATGGGCGCCTACGATGACATTCAGGAAGGCGACACCGTCAGCGCCCTGGGGCGTATCGCCTCAGTGCCCGTCGGCATGGGCCTGGTCGGCCGCGTCGTCAACGCGCTTGGCCAGCCGATCGACGGCCGAGGCCCCGTGCCATCAGACGAATTCTACAACATCGAGCGCATCGCCCCCGGCGTGATGGAACGCCGCAGCGTCGACCGACCTGTGCAGACCGGCATCCTGGCCATCGACACCATGATCCCCATTGGCCGCGGCCAGCGCGAGCTGATCATTGGCGACCGACAAACGGGGAAAACCGCCCTGGCGTTGGATACCATCGTCAACCAAAAAGGCGAAGACATGTATTGCATCTACGTCGCCATTGGCAAGCGGCGTGGCGAAGTGGCCCGTATCCGCGAAACGCTTGAGCGGGAAGGCGCAATGGATTACACGACCCTTGTTGTCGCCTCCGCTTCCGATGCTGCCGCTCTGCAATTCCTCTCGCCTTACTCCGGCTGCGCCATCGGCGAGTGGTTCATGGAAAACGGCAAGGACGCGCTGGTCATCTATGACGACCTTTCCAAACACGCCAACGCCTACCGTCAGGTTTCGCTGCTGATGCGCCGCCCGCCGGGGCGCGAGGCTTTCCCCGGGGATGTCTTTTACCTGCACAGCCGCTTGCTGGAACGCGCCGCTCAATTGAGCGACGAGCGTGGCGGCGGCAGCTTGACCGCGTTGCCCGTCATCGAAACATTGCTCGGCGATGTCTCCGCCTTTATTCCCACCAACGTCATCTCCATCACCGATGGGCAGATTTATCTCGAATCGGAGCTCTTTAACGCCGGCTTGCGTCCGGCGCTTAACACCGGCATCAGCGTAAGCCGCGTGGGGAGCGCGGCCCAGACCCGCGCCATGAAGGATGTCGCCGATGGCTTGAAGCTGCAAATGGCGCAGTTTCGAGACCTCGCCGCCTTCGCCCAATTCGGCTCCAACCTGGACAAAGCGACGCAGCAGCAGCTCGACCGTGGCATGCGTCTCACCGAGCTGTTTAAGCAGGTGCAATACCAGACGCTCTCGCTGGATGAACAGGTTGCGCTGACTTACGCCGGCACCAGCGGCTTGACCGACGACGTGCCGGTTGATCGAATGCTCGCCTGGAAAGAAGAATTCCTGCGCTCATTCCGCACCCAATTCTCCGATACTGGCGAGTTCATCCGCGAAAACCGCAATGAGCGCGCCAAAGATCAAGTGCAGGAAAAACTGAATGCGGCCATTAAGACCTTCAATGAGGCTTGGTCATAGTGTCACCATCAGCAAAAGAGAGGAGACACTAGATGCCGACCCTTCGAGAAGTCAGAAACCGCATTCGCAGCGTCCGCAACATCACGCAGATCACACGCGCGCTGGAAGCGGTCTCGGCTTCCCGCGTTAGGCGCGCCCAGGCTCGGGTGCTGGCCAGCCGCGCCTTCGCTGAGAAAGCCTGGGAAATCCTGGTCAACATTCAGGCGGCCAGCAAGAACCTGCCTCTCCATCCCTTGCTGACCGAGCGCGATGAAATCAACCGCGTCATGGTCGTCGTGATCACATCCGATCGCGGCTTGGCCGGCGCCTACAACGCCAACATCCTACGCGTCGCCCAGCGTTTCGCCACGCGGCTCGGCAAGCCGGTTGACTACGTCACGGTCGGGCGCAAAGGGCGCGACTCGCTTGCCCGGCTGAATGCCAATATAGTCGCCTCTTTTACCGACATGTCAGCCGAACCCAAGATCGCCGATATCACGCCCATCGCCCGCATCGCCATTGATGCCTATCTCGCCGGCGAGGTCGACGAAGTGCTGATCGCCTATACCGACTTCATCAACATGCTGACGCAGCGTCCCGCTGTACTTGGCTGGCTGCCGCTGACTACGCATTCAATTGCCGAGCAGGTGGCGGCCGAATACGTCAAGGACGTAGCGTCCGTCAGCGGCGGCGTCCAGAACTACGACTACGAACCCAGCGCCGAAGCCGTCGTCGACGAGATCGTGCCGCGCTTCACCGAATTACAGCTCTATCAAGCCCTGCTCGAAGCGCAAGCCAGTGAGCACGCCGCACGTATGGCTGCCATGAAAAACGCCACGGATAACGCAACCCAACTCACAGCCGATCTGACCCTGCAATACAACAAGGCGCGGCAGGCGGCGATCACCGCGGAGATCCTTGACATCGTCGGCGGCGCCAACGCCTTGCAGCAGGCGATAGACACGACCGCCGACGATATTCTCAAGTCAGATACATTAGCGGGCCAATTGCAGGACGCGTAAGCAGCGCTTGACGGTCCTGAGACCAATAGAAGGAGCAGTAAAGATGGCAGAGATTCAAGGAACGGTGACACAAGTCCTGGGCAATGTGGTCGATGTCGAATTTCCCGCTGGACAGTTGCCGGATATCTTCGACGCGGTCGAAGTCCCCCGCGAAGACGAAGACAATCTGATTCTGGAAGTCGAATTGCATCTCGGCGACAGCGCCGTGCGCACCGTCGCGATGGATTCGACCGACGGCCTGGCGCGCGGAACATCCGCTTACGCTACGGGCCAGCCTATAGCGGTGCCTGTCGGCGAGCCAACTTTGGGTCGCATATTCAACGTCCTCGGACGTCCGATCGATATGGGCGAGCCGGTGCCTGACGACTCCGAACGGCGTCCAATCCATGCCGACGCGCCTTCCTTTGAAGATCAATCGCCGACTATCGAAGTCTTTGAAACCGGCATGAAAGTCATTGACCTGGTCGCGCCCATGACCAAAGGCGGCAAGACCGGCATCTTCGGCGGCGCCGGCGTCGGCAAAACAGTCACCATTCAAGAACTGATCAACTCAATCGCCACGCAACATGACGGCTTGTCAGTCTTCGCTGGCGTCGGCGAGCGCACCCGCGAAGGCACCGACCTCTATCACGAGATGAAAGAGGCGAACGTCCTCGACAAGCTGGCGATGGTCTTCGGCCAAATGAACGAACCGCCCGGCGTACGCCTCCGTGTCGGTCTGTCCGGCTTGACCATGGCTGAGTATTTCCGCGATCAGGGACGCGATGTGCTCATCTTCATCGACAACATCTTCCGCTACTCGCTGGCCGGCGCCGAAGTATCGGCGCTGCTGGGCCGAATGCCGTCGGCGGTAGGTTATCAGCCCAACCTCGGCGAGGAGATGGGTATGCTGCAAGAGCGCATCACCTCGACACGCAGCGGCTCCATCACCTCTATGCAAGCGGTCTACGTGCCCGCTGATGACTACTCCGATCCGGCGCCGGTTGCCGTCTTCACCCATCTGGACAGCACCATCGCGCTGGAGCGCTCGATCGCCGCTCGCGGGCTTTTCCCGGCGGTTGATCCCCTGGCGAGCACCAGCAACATTCTGCAGCCGGAAGTCGTCGGCGATGATCACTACGGCGCCGCCCGCGAAGTGCAGCAGGTGCTGCAACGCTACAAAGACCTGCAAGATATCATCGCCATCCTCGGTGTTGAAGAACTGTCGGATGATGACAAAGTGCTGGTCGCCCGCGCCCGCAAAATGGAAAACTTCCTCAGCCAGCCCATGTTCGTCGCCGAGCAATTCACCGGTCAAGCCGGCCGCTATGTCCCCATCAGAGACACTGTTCGGGGCTTCCGCATGATCCTCGACGGCGAAGTGGACCACATTCCCGAGCAGGACTTTTACATGTGCGGTCCAATTGAAGACGTGCAGGAACGCTTCGCGAACCGTCAAGACGCCTAGGAGGCGATCATGCCGATTCATATCGAGCTGGTCACGCAAGAACAGAAAATCTTCGACGAGCCCGAAGCCGACATCATCATTGTGCCCGCCGTCGAAGGTGAAATGGGTGTCTTGCCCAATCATGCGCCTGTCTTGACCACTTTGACATTCGGCGAGTTGGTCGTGCGCAAGGGCGAGGCGGAAGAACGATTTGCCATCTACGGCGGGGTAGTCGATGTCCGGCCGGATAAAGTGGTCATCCTCGCCGATCTAGCCGAATCGTCCTATGCCCTCGACCTCGAAAGGGCGCAAGAAGCCCGTGATCACGCCCGCGAAGTCCTTGAAACAGGCCCGGCGGATACCGTCAATCGCGAAGCCGAGTTGGCGCTGCGGCGCGCCAACCTGGCCGTTCGCATCAGCCAGAAAATCCGGAGCCGCGGCTCCGCCATTCGGATAATTGACGAGCACAGCGACGAGGTCTGAATCCCCGATAGTACCTGTGCTTCTCCCTTGCATCCCGGCGCCCGGCGCTGTTTCTGTAGTCCGTGCATTGTTTTTGCTGTAAAATATCTCTAGCGATTGTGACTAATTTTACTGGTGTGGCGCATGCCTCGCTTCGGGAAACAACTCGGCGTCGACTTGGGCACGATTAACGTCCTCATTTACGACAGCGGGCGCATCGTCCTGCAAGAACCTTCGCTTGTGGCTCTGCTCGCCGAAGAAGAGCGCATAGTCGACTTCGGCAATCCCGCGCGTGAAATGTTGGGCCGGGTCGACGATGAAGACATTCAGGTTATGCGCCCGCTTCAAAATGGCGTCATTGCCGATTATGAAGTGGCGGAAGCCATGCTCGAGTATTTCTTCAGTCGGATCGCGGGTCGTTTGCGTCTGTTTCGCCCATCCGTCATGGTGGCGGTGCCCTACGGCGCGACAAGCGTCGAAAAGCGCGCTGTTCGTGAAGCGATCCTTGCGGCCGGCGCTCGCGACGTTCAATTGATGTGGGAACCGCTTGCTTCCGCTCTCGGCGCTGGCTTGCCCGTTAGCACGCCCGCTGGCGGCATGGTAGTCAATATCGGCGGCGGCATTACCGAAGCTGCTGTGCTGACCATGAACAATATCGTGCGGGCGGAAAGTGGACGGGTCGGTGGCTTGCGCCTCGATGAGGGCATCGTCAGTTATGTCCGGCGCAAGTATAACTTGACCGTCGGCCAGCCCACGGCGGAAGCAGTCAAAATCCAGATCGGTGCCGCAGTTGATCAACCGCAAGACCTGACGATGGAAATCCAGGGCCGCGACAACGTATCCGGCTTGCCCCGCACCGTGCGCATTACAACGGGCGAGGTCGTTGAAGCGCTCGCCGAACCCTTGGGTCAAATAGCCACCGTAGTCAAAAATGTTCTATCGACTACGCCGCCAGAACTCTCTTCCGATATCATTGATCGCGGTATCGTGCTCACCGGCGGCGGCGCCCTGCTGCGTGGTGTTGACGCCTACCTGACACGAGAAACCGGCGTGCCCGTCTACCAGGCCGATAACCCGCTGATTGATGTGGTCGTAGGTTGTGGCAGGGCCATGGAAGACCCGGCGATTCTGCGCCGGCTGGCACAGACCAACTACTACTGACGCTAGCGGCAGGTCCGCCAGACTGAAGCGCCCTACAGATAATACGTCATGTGCTGCAAGTGAGTAACCGGATCGATGTACTGGATCTGCACATGTTCCGGCACATTTATGTTGATCGGCGCATAATTCAGTATCGCTTTCACGCCGGCTTCCACCAACTGGTCCGCCACTGTCTGAGCGTACTCCGCCGGCACCGCCAGCATCGCAATCTCTATGCCGTCTCTGCGGATCGTCTCCCTCATTTCGCTCACCGGCAGCACGACAAAGGCCCCAATTCGCTGTCCAATCTTCTCCGCGCTGATATCGAAGAGATGAGCGATGCGAAAGCCACGATCCTGGAATCCACGATAATGTGAAATCGCACTGCCTAGGTTGCCCGCGCCGATTACCGCGACCATCCATTCTTGGTTGACCTGCAAGACATCCCGCAGTCGTTCGATTAGGAACTCAATCTGATAGCCTGTACCCTGTTTGCCAAAGCCGCCAAAATGCGATAGGTCCTTGCGAATCTGCGCCGAACTGATGTCCAGACGCCTGCCTAGTTCGTGCGACGACGTCACCTGTTTGCCTTCTTGACGTAACCGTCGCAAGGCGCGCAAATAAAGGGGCAGTCGGCCTATGACGATATCTGGAATGGCCGCGGCTGATATGCTCGCCATCAACACCGATCCATCAGGAGAAGTTTGTGAAACTTTCTACAATAACCACCTTACCACCCACCATGAATCCACGCCATAGAATTATCATCTGCCCGAATGCTATAGTCGGCGGACGAAAATGCTCCCCTTAACGGTTCGTTTTCCTTCTGCTTGATAGAGGCTGGCCACGATGATAGAATGGCGTCGGCCTTTTTCCATCGCGACGGACAAGGCCTAACCGGGCGAGGAGTCCCTCAAACTATCGTGGCGAGGCCGATCGCTAAACAAAGCTAATGCAGCAAGACGACAGATTTGGCGACGATCGATTGCCCACCGGCGATCTGCAAATCGTCCACGACAGCATGCTGGACGGTTTGGGCCAATTGGCCGATTATTTCGGCTTCAGCAAGGTGATGGGCCAGCTGTATGGCAGCCTGCTTCTAAGCGCGGAGCCGCTCTCTCTTGACGATATGATGGCGCGCCTCAGCATCTCGAAAGCCAGCGTCAGCACCAATATCCGAGCTTTGGAGCACATGGGCATGGTGCGGCAGGTTTGGGTCCGCGGTGGTAGCGGACGCCGCAAGTACTATCAAGCGGAAACCGACTTCTGGCAGATATTCTCGAATTTCCTTAGCGGACGGGAATTGCGCGATCTTGAACATGCTTTGGCTGTGATGGAAGAGAATCACGAACGTATCTCCGCCGGGCTTCGGGACCTGCCGCCCGACCAGCAGTTCCTCGCGCGCCTTTACCTCGATCGTATCGCCCAAATGCAAGCACTCTTTCGCTTTGCACAGCTGATTATCAGCAGCGTACTCCATCAGGTAAGCGGCAGAGACGTCTCCGATGTCTCAGGCGTCGAGCTTCAGTAAGTTTCGCCCCTTGTAGGCTTTTCCGCTGCTGTCTATAATTTCAAGCCATTCGATGCCCTGAGGAAGTGGCGGAATTGGCAGACGCGCATGACTTAGGATCATGTCTCTTTGAGGTGAGGGTTCGAGTCCCTCCTTCCTCATCACCTAACCTATTTCGGGGCGCGGAACGCGCCTCTCGACTTTCTATCGTAAGATTTGCTCAGCACATCGCCGGATAGCGCCATAGCGGCCCCAATGGAAGCGAAGGAAGTAACTTGAAACTGCAAACCGAGCGCATCAGTGACCACCGGGCGCAATTCACCATAGAAATAGAGGCGGAACAGTTGGAAGACGCCAAGCAAAAAGCCGCGCGCAAAATATCGCGGCAAGTGCGCATCAAAGGTTTCCGCAAGGGCAAGGCGCCCTATCGCTTGGTCGCGCAACATGTGGGTGAAGGCGCGATACTGGAAGAAGCTGTCGAAGCGCTTGGCGATGTTCTTTACAAGCAGGCGCTGGAAGAATCCGAAGTCCTGCCGTATGGCCCCGGCGCCTTCGATGACTTCAAGTTGGAGCCCGCGCCCACCTTCGTTTTCTCCGTTCCACTGCAGCCGGAAGTTGATCTAAAAGATTATCGTGATGTTCGCGTCGAATTTGAAGAACCTGAAATAGCGGCCGATCAAGTCGAGCAAGCATTGAGACAGATCCAGCTTCGGGCGACAGAGACAATTGATGAAGAAGTCGAAGTGGCGGCCGCCGGCAATCGTGTCACCATCGCCGTCGAAAGCGAATTCATTGATGGTGAATCGCCCAAGGAGTCAACCGAGGACGACGAAGCGCCGCCGGAAGGAGATGGGCTTGCCGACAATCCTGGCGCGGACGAGGAATCTGAACCCAGCAATACGCAGTACGTTCCGCTGAAGGGCGATACCTTCGTCAAGGATGAAAACGCCATCATAATCCTTGATCCCAATGAAGACCCCTTCACACACGGATTTGTCGGGCACCTGATCGGCGCCGAATTGGGCAGCGACGTCGAATTCGAATTAACGATTCCCGATGACGATGCCGACGAAACGATCATCGGGCGCCGCGTTAAATTCTTCGTTACATTGAAGAAGATTGAAGAGATTTCGATTCCGGAGTTGGACGACGATTTCGCCCGTCAAGTAAGCCGAAATCGCGGTGATGAAGAGCTGAACCTGCCCGGCTTGCGCGCGTCGACTCAGGAAGAGCTGGAGCGCTCGGCTCTGTCAGATGCCAAGGTTCAATACAGCGGCAAGGTGCTCGAAGAAATCGTCGACGGCGCAGAGACAAACTACGCCGACGTAACGCTGGAAGAACATATCGACGAAATGATCGGCGACTTTGAACGCAATCTTGCCCAACAGCGGATCAAACTGGAAGATTATTATCGGCTGACGAACTCCACCAAAGATGACCTTCGTGAGCAGCATCGTGACCGCGCCATCCAATCGCTGCGCCAAACACTCGTCTTGCGGGAGATCGTCCGCGCCCAAGAGATCGAGGTCAGCGAAGAAGATATGGAATTGCGACTTGATACGGTTACCGCCGGCTACGGCTCCAGTCCAGAAATCCGGAAGCTGTTCGATACACCGCAAATGCGCGACAATATCCGCAATGAACTGGTCATGAACCAACTGAATGAACATCTCGTCGCCATCGGCAGGGGAGACGACCCCATTGCAGCGGTTGAAGCCATGCGCGCTCGCATGAAAGAAGACGCCGAACGCGCCCAAGCTCGCAGCGAACGATTGCAGCGCTACCAAGCGGAAGACGGAGCCCCTCCTTCGCCATCCGATGAGTCATCGAGCGGCGCTGAAGGTGACCCGGTTGCGGAGGCGGAAACCCTTCAGCCGGGTGACGATGTCGCCAGCCACGAGAATTGATCTTGCCGGAAGCATTCATCCTCCAAGCCAAGCGAAAGGATTGCAACAGCGAATGAACAACTTTCACAGTGTGATCCCCATGGTCATCGAGCAGGGCAGCCGCGGCGAACGCGCCTATGACATTTACTCCCTGCTTCTCAAGGAACGCATCGTTTTCGTCGGCTCGGGCATTAACGACCAAATCGCCAATCTCATCGTGGCGCAGTTGCTTTTCCTGGAGCGGGAAGGTCCAGACCGTCGAATTCAGATGTACATCAATTCGCCCGGCGGCATCGTGTATTCTGGTTTGGCAATATACGACACCATGCAGCAGATCGCCGCCCCCGTCAGTACGGTTGCCGTGGGCATTACCGCCAGCTTTGGCACCGTTCTCTTGACCGCGGGTGAGCCCGGTATGCGCCTCGCCCTGCCGAACGCCACCATCCACATGCACCAGCCGCTTGGAGGCGCGCAGGGACAAGCTTCCGATATCGTGATCCAGGCCGAAGAAATCGTGCGGCTGAAGAAGCGTATCATCGATATCTTCGTTAACCACACGGGCAAGACGCCGGAAGAAGTCGAACGTGTTACCGATCGAGATGTGTATATGACCGCCGAAGAAGCGACCGAATTCGGTTTGATCGATGCCGTGCTTCTCGGCGAAGAGCGCGAACTGGAAGGGGCTTGAGTTGAGCTTTTCGCCTATCAAACATCGCTGTAATTTCTGCGCTCGCACGCACGACGAAGTCGACCGCCTGATCGCCGGTCCAGAGCATATCCACATCTGCAACTTTTGCGTGGAGCTCTGCCACAACCTGCTGCTGAAGGAAGAAGCCAACGATTTAAAAGCCGAGGACGGCTTTGAATTTCAATTCTCCTTTTCGCCCCGCCAAATCATGCAGCGGCTGGACGAATATGTCATCGGGCAAGGCGCCGCGAAACGCGTTCTGAGCGTCGCTGTCTACAACCATTACAAGCGCATTAAGGCGTCCGACGAGCCCTTGGATGTTGAATTGGACAAGAGCAATATCTTGCTCATTGGTCCCACCGGTTGCGGCAAGACGTTGCTCGCGCAAACGCTGGCGCGCATCCTGGATGTGCCCATCTGTATCACCGATGCCACCGCTCTGACGGAAGCCGGCTACGTCGGTGAAGATGTAGAGAACATCCTGCTGCGGCTAATTCAAGCGGCCGACGGCAATATTGCGCGCGCTGAACGCGGCATCATCTATATCGACGAAATCGACAAAATAGCGCGCATGTCCAATTCGAATCCTTCGATAACACGCGATGTGTCCGGCGAAGGCGTACAGCAGGCCCTTCTAAAAATCCTCGAAGGTACGGTGGCGAATGTGCCCCCTCAAGGCGGGCGCAAACATCCGCATCAGGAATTCCTGCAAATTGATACCCGTAATATTCTCTTCATCGTCGGCGGAACGTTCTCCGGTCTCGATGAGGTAATCCGCCGCCGTGTCGGCATGAATAGCAAGATAGGCTTTGGCGTACAGCAAGACCCTGATGAAAACGAGATGACCGACCTGCTGAGCTTGACCTCCCCGGAGGACTTGGTTCAGCACGGTATGATACCTGAAATGGTCGGACGTCTTCCCGTCATTGTGGCGCTCCAAGCTCTTGAGTTGGACGACTTGCTGCGCATCATGATCGAGCCGAAGAACGCGCTCATCAGGCAGTACGAGCATCTTCTGTCGCTTGATAACGTTGAATTGGTCTTTGATGAGGCTGCCCTTAAGGCCGCGGCCGAGCTCGCGATCGAACGCGACACCGGCGCGCGTGGTCTGCGCTCGATCATTGAGTCCAGCTTGCTTGAAGTGATGTTTGAAGTACCGAGCCGTGATGATATCTCGCGAGTAGTCATTACGGATGCCGTCATCCGCGGAGAAGAAAAGCCGCGAATCTTCACCGGCGATGGCAGCGTTATCAATCTCTCAGGCGAAATTCACTCGGCTGCCTGATCCTGCGTCGCCTTTATGACTCTACCGGCAGCAGTATGACTTCGGTCATACCAGTCACGCGGCTCTTGAAGCTCTGCGCGTCCATTTGCGTCGCTTCTTCTCCGGCGCCGCCCCAGTTGTAGGGAATCGCCCATGAAGGTCTCATCCTGTCGACCAGTTCCAGCGCCGTTGCCACCGACAATCTGCCGTAACCATCGATCGGCAGGAGAATGATGTCCGGCTTGAAGTGCTCTACATCGGGAATGACTTCTGATTCGCCCACATAATAAATGTCGTACAGACCCACCGAAATCAGAAAACCCAATTTGCCGGCCGATTCAGCGCCGGATTCCGAACGCCTTGTTGCCGCCGGGATCGCCGTGATGCTCGCGCGCCCAACGCTGATGCTCTGCCATTCACGCAATACCGTCATGCCCGTGATGACGCGCGAGGCGCTTTTGCTGCCGATTACTAGGGTATCCTCTTCGCGGATCTTTTCTACATCGGCAGGCGAACAATGATCAAAGTGATCGTGCCCAATGAGAATGATGTCTGGTGAGGTCTCGCTCTTGACCACTCGCCATGGGGCAATCTGTATGGTCGGTTCACCCTCTATGGTGAAGCTGCCGTGTCCTTGCCAGCGTATTCGTTCGATCAATTTCTTGTACTTGCCTCTTGGTAACCAGCGGCTCGGTTGCGCGCATTCGCCTGGAAAAGTATCGCGATTATAGTTGGCCGCGCGCGCAGACGCCATAACCGACCGTAGGACGGACGGTGGGCATGGCGGCCTTTCCATCTACACGCCCGTCGCAAACTGCTGTATGCTCGTTTTCGAAACGGGGCTGCACAAATCGACGGTTATGCGGCAATGCTGGTTGATGAAGCCAAGATATTTGTAGCGAGCGGGAAAGGCGGCGACGGCATGGTCTCCTTCCGCCGCGAAAAATTTGTGCCGCGCGGCGGTCCCTCGGGCGGCGATGGCGGGCGCGGTGGCGATGTCGTACTCAAAGCCGATGCTGGTTTGAATACCCTTTATTTCTTCCGCAAGCGCGTTCATTTCAAAGCCAAGGCTGGCGGCAAGGGCGGCTCAAGCAATCGGACCGGCGCCGATGCCGACCGGCTCGTCGTTCGCGTGCCAATGGGCACCCTCGTGCGCGATGCGGAGACCGGCGGCTTGATCGCGGACCTGGTCGGGAAAGATGCCGAAGTCGTTGTGGCGCCCGGCGGACGCGGGGGCCGGGGCAATGCGCGCTTCAAAACTTCCGCTAACCAGGCGCCGCGGCTGGCCGAGAAAGGCGAACCTGGCGTCGAACGCTGGATCGCTTTAGAACTCAAATTGATCGCCGATGTCGCGCTGGTTGGCTTGCCCAACGCTGGCAAATCCACCTTGCTGTCGGTCGTCAGCAATGCCAAGCCGAAAATCGCGGACTATCCTTTCACCACCCTCGAACCAAACCTCGGTATGGTGATTTACGATAACAGTGATTTGGTATTCGCCGACGTTCCCGGCCTTATAGAAGGCGCGCATCTCGGCGTCGGTCTGGGCCACTCTTTCCTCCGTCATGTGCAGCGAACCTCATTGATCGTCCATTTACTGGATGGCGCCGCTGCCGACCCTTTGGCCGACTACAATCAGATCCGGGCGGAATTGGCGCTCTTCGACCAGAACTTGGCCCAGAAACCGGAAATCGTCGTCATCAATAAGATTGATCTGCCTGAGGCGCGAGAATACCTCGCCTTACTCGAAGATAGCCTGAGCGACCGCGGCGTCGAAAATCCTTTGGCGGTCTCCGCCTTGACGCATGAAAACATCGACCGCTTGATCCAGCGCGTTTTTACGCTTGCCGCAACCCTGCCAAAACAGAGCGGACAGCCAATGGAGGAGATGCCGATCTACGAACTGGACAACGATACCGGCCCGCAGTTTGAGCTCGACGTTGGCGACGGCGTCTATCATGTCAGTGGCGACCAGATCGAGCGAGCCGCGGCGATGACATACTGGGATTATGAAGAAGCCGTTCTGCGCTTTCAGAAGACTTTGGAGACCATGGGCATTGCGGCAGCGCTGCAGCAAGCCGGCGTGAAGAACGGCGATACCGTCTTCATCGGCGACTTTGAACTGGAGTGGTCCGAGTGAAACGTCAACGCATTGGCATCTTGGGCGGTTCCTTCGATCCGCCGCAGATCGGCCATCTCATCCTCGCCGAATACACCCGCGAAGCGCTGGATATCGATCAAATTCTCTTTGTCCCGGTTGGCGACCACCCCGTCAAGCGCGATGAGCTTCGTCTTCCCATCGCGCACCGCCTCGCCATGCTGGAACTGGCCATCTGTGACAATCCCAAATTCAGCGTTTCTCGCGTCGACATTGATCGCGCCGGACCTCACTACTCGGCTGACACGGTTAAGCTCCTGCGGGCTCGCTACCCCGATGCCGAACTATACTTTGTGATGGGCGGCGACAACCTCCGCGACTTGCCGACCTGGCAGCGCCCGCCAGAGTTATACCGCTGCTGTCGGCTTGCGGTGATGAAACGCGCCGACGAAGATATCGCGGCCGATATGCACGAAGATATTCTGCCCGGCTTGTCGCGCCAGGTCGATATCGTCGATGTGCCAATGCTCAGCGTCTGGCTATCATCAACCTATGTGGTCACTCGCCTGCGCGCGGACCGTAGCATCCGCTATCTCGTGCCGGATAGCGTCCTAAAGTACATTATGGACAACAATCTCTATCGCTGAATGCCCATGCCTCGGTCTGCGATTTGTACTCCGGCTTTAATCTTGGTTCTATGTCTTGCGCTGAATCTGCATGCTCAGGACAGTCCAGTTGTGCCGACCTTGATGGTCCCGACGCTGGTTCCCGTCATTGAAACCGGGACGCCCGTTGACGCGCTGCCTTCCATATCCGCGGTCGCTGATATCATCGACTCGAGCGTCTTTCGCGTCGGCGTGCTCTACAATGATCCGCCCTACAGCGAATTGACGCTGCGCGGCGAAGTGAGCGGCTTCGCTGCGGATTTGCTGCGCAAGATCGCGAACGTTTGGAGTAGCGAAATCGAGTTCCTGCAGGTGACTCGACTGAACGCTCTCGACAAACTCAACAGCGGCGAAGTTCACGCGGTGGCCTCTGGCTTGGTCCGCTATCGCGACCTGGATGCGGCGCTGGATTTCAGCCAAACCTATCTTCGCGGCAAGCAAGCGCTGATGGTGAGCGCAAGCAGTGCTTACACAGCGCCGGTTGAACTCAGCGATCAGACCATCGGCTACGTCCTCGGTAGCCGAACCGAGAAGGCGCTGGATATCTGGCGCAATCGACTTGGCCGGGACCTGAATCTGCGGCCTTTCCTCACTCTGGACCGCGCCGTCGCTGCCTTGACGCGCGCCGAAATCGCGGGACTTGTAGCCGAGGAACAGGCCCTGCTGCGCCTCGCGGCCGACGCCGAAGACAACGTGAGACTGCTCGACCAGCCCGTCGTCAGCGAATCGCATGCCATTGCCGTCCGGCGCCAGGATGCACCCATGCGTCTTCTGCTCAACCACACGCTGCAATTCCTGGCGAATGATGGGGAAATCGATGTGCTATTCCGCGAGTACTTCCCCGACGCGACCTACAATGGCGATGTCATCACGCTTTGGTCCGGCATCGGCGACCAGGTGAGCCTCGACCAGTATCCCGCCGCCCTCCATTACCCAACGTCATATGCGCTGCCTCGCATCAAGTCTCGCGGCGTCTTGCGCGTCGGTGGCTTGACCGATGCCAGCCAGGCAGCTACCGCCGGCCTGCGACGCCTCGCCGAGTTGAACCTCGCCTTGGTCAGCGAGATTGCTTCGCGCTGGAATGTCCGTCTTGAACTCGTTCCGACGGATCCTGAAACGGCCGCGCAATCCTTGAATAGCGGGGCGGTCGATTTGGTCGTAGGTCTTAAGCCCGATTGGGCCGCGGCTGCCGCGGTGGAATTCTCGGCGCCGTACTTGCTGCACGGCGACCGCCTCATGGTGCGAACCCATTCGGGCATCCACGGCTTCAGTAATCTGCGCGGACGTATTGTCGGCATTCTCATCGGCGATGGATCAGCACAAGAACGTGCTGAGGCATGGGCGGATAGCATCAACGCCACCGTCCGCTTCTTCCGCACCACTGAAAGCGGTGCGGCGCAAACGATTCTGGATTTCAACAATGCGAATGCCATCTATGCCGACAGCCTTGCTTTGCTTTCCCATCTTGAGGAGAATCCGAATTCGCTCCGCTTGACAGACCGCTGGTACAGTCGCTCCTTCTACAGTTTCGCCCTGCCGTACAACGATCCCGATATCCGTCTGCTGCTGGACTACACGATCCAGGAACTTATCGTCGATGGCACACTATATCGCCTGACCGCGCCATTGCTCGTCTCAGATGAATTGCCGGACTTTGAAATCATTCCCGGCATGAGCCGATCTGCCGGAATTAATCTGTCACGGGCTGAGGCGGATTCTGAACCTTGAGCACGATCATCACGCCCAGCAGCAGGATGGCGCCGCCTATCGCCTGCCAAGCAGTTGGTATCTCGTTGAAGATAAAGTATGCCCAAACGGCGCTCATAACTGGCACCGTCTGAACGGACATGGTCAAGGTCGTTGGCGACATGAATTTCACCACGTAATTGAGCGCGCCATGACCGATGATCTGAGCCAGGATTGCCAGCAGCAGCATCCAGAGATAACCGCGCGGGTCGTAGCCGACCAGCGATACGCCGCTGATTGCGATAACAAATAGCGTTACAAAGGCGCCGCCTGCATACACCAGCCAGATATAGGGCACGAAGGATACGCTGCCCCGTAACCTGCGGCCGACAATTATATATAGGCCAGCGGAGCAGGCGCTGGTTATCGCAAGCAGCACGCCGAGTGTTGGGTCGCGGCCTTCAATAATGGCGGGTTCCCCAGACGTGGCGAAGGCGATCATGAACCCGCCCGCGAATGCGGCCAGAATCCCGATCCAAATTGCCTTGCCGAGATTCTCTCTGAGCAGAATCACCTCAAAAACGGCAACCCAAATCGGTATCGTCGCAATGAAGGCTTGGTTGACCATTACGCTGATATGCTCTAGGGACGCAATCATCAGCAAGATATTGGTGCCGGATAAAGTGCCTGCGCCTATCGCCAGCCATAGCGTTCTACCGGGCATCGCGGCTATCTCTCGCTGGCCCTTGTACCAGATGTAAGGCGCAAACATGACCACGCCGGTGATCATCCTGCCAAAGGAAAGTAAGGCCGGTGGAATATCATATTGGAAGGCATAACGGACGCAGATTGGGCCGAAAGACCAAGCCACCGCCGAAACCGCCACCAAAACCCATATCTGCGCTATCGATGGCGCGGCCAGTCTAAGCCTCATCCTGTTTGCCGTGCTCCATTTGCCTTATCTCGCCTCTGCTGGCCAATATCACGCCAATTATGATGATGACGCTGCCCGCGATTTGCTGGTCCGGCGGCAATTCGCGGAATAACGCCAGCGCCAGGATTGCGCTGCCGATCGGCTCCAATTGGGAGAACATGCTGACGATGGCCGCCGGGAAATACTCCAGCAAGTAATTCAACGACGAATGCCCGACCAGTTGGGGAATCAATCCCATCGCCAGCAGGATCAGATAGCCTTGGGCGCGAAAACCGATGGCGGGTGTTTGCGTAGCGATCATGACCGCAACGGCGCAAACAGACGCCGTGCCATACACCAGCCAGACATAAGGAATCACCGGCAGGGTGGCGCGCAGCTTGCGGCCGATGAGCATGTATACCGAAATCGAAAGCGCGCCTATCCAGGCCAGGATTCCGCCGGTGGCGGTCGCGCTGAGATCTTCAGCCGTTTGAGCGGCTTGCAGCGCATTTCCGCCGAGCGGTATGCCGATCAGTACACCGCCGGCCAAAGCCGTCAGCAGACCAGCGACGACCAATCGCGAGAGCCGTATCTTGAGAAAGAAGACTTCCAGAATCGCCACCCAGATCGGACCGGTCGAGACGATAACTACGCTCACCAGCACCGTCGTATGTTGCAAGGACGATACCCAGGCGGTGAAATGAATCGCGAGGCAGATGCCGGAAATCAGTATGAGCAGCCACTCCGCCCTCGACAGCCGCGCCATTTGGTCTCGGTAACCCCGGATTGCCAGTGGAGTCAGCGCGACCGTCGCCACCGCCAGGCGAGAAGCCGCAATCATTAGCGGCGGCATCGTCTCGTCCAGGGCATATCGGATGAGAATCGCCGCCGACGAGGTTGCCACGATTGCGACCAGGATAACGAAGTAGGCTTTGAGGGGAGTTGCACGAGTGGTGGATTCTTGCGGCCGATTCAATGTCAACTCTCCCAGAGCGAGGCGAACTAATCATCATCCGATTCCTCCAAAATACAAGTCGCAATCGTCAACGAGCGCGAAGGCTACGGGTAGATTCGCCCACCCAAACAGCCTATGAAGATCGCGCGACAGTCTGTACAATCACCCTATGAACCGTGCTGACATTGTCGCTGCTGTTGGTCACATCATGGACGCGCGTGTTAGAATGTCAGTAGACACTCTTCGTCTGGATAAGTATCTAAGGAGCAAGTTGAATCATGGCTTTTGAACTTCCTTCTCTCCCTTATGCGGAAGACGCCTTGGAGCCGCATATCGATGCGCGCACCATGGGCATCCACCATGGCAAGCACCACGCCAGCTATACAAGCAATCTGAATGCCGCGATCGAAGGCACGTCGCTTGACGGCATGAGCATCGAGGCGATCCTCAGCGACCTGTCCGCTGTGCCGGAGAACATCCGCACGGCGGTACGCAACAACGGCGGCGGCTACGCCAACCACAACCTGTTCTGGCAGATTATGGGGCCAGGTGGCGGCGGCGAGCCCAGCGGCGCGCTGGCGGACGCGATCAACAGCGCCTTTGGCAGCTTCGCCGATTTTCAGTCGGCGTTTTCCGCGGCGGCGGCCACGCGCTTCGGCTCGGGCTGGGCTTGGCTGGTGGCCGACGGCGGCGCGGTCAGCGTAACGTCGACGCCCAACCAGGATACGCCGCTGATGGATGGGGCGACGCCCATCCTCGGCATTGATGTCTGGGAACACGCCTACTACCTGAACTACCAGAATCGCCGTCCCGACTACATCGCCGCCTTTTTCAACGTGATCAACTGGGACAAGGTGGCGGAGCTTTACGCAGCCGGCTAAACCTGGACAGCAACATGAACACAGCGCGCCTATGAGTTCGCTGTGTTCTCTTGCCTTGCTCAGTACAGTTGAGGAGACCTTCCGATGACGATAGAGACGGACGGACTCAGTCGCCGAGACCTCTTGAAATTGGCGGCTGCAGGAAGTATGAGCGCGGGGCTGTCCGGCGTACCCATTATTGCTGCAGCTCAAGAACAGCAGACGTCCGCGACCGATGACAAGGACTGGCGCTTCCAGCTGCCGCCGCTGCCTTACGCCGCAGACGCGCTGGAGCCGCATATTGATGCCCGCACCATGGGCATCCACCACGGCAAGCACCACGCCGGCTACACCAACAAGTTGAACGCGGCCATTGAAGGCAGCGATCTGGTCGGGAGATCCATCGAAGACATCCTCGCGGATCTGGATTCCGTGCCGGCCGACATCCGCACAGCCGTGCGCAACAACGGCGGCGGTTACGCGAATCACAATCTGTTCTGGCAGATCATGAGTCCTGATGGCGGCGGCGAGCCGGATGGCGCGCTGGCTGACGCGATCAATAGCGCTTTTGGCAATTTCGCTGATTTCAAAGGCGCGTTCTCCAGCGCTGCGGCGGGCGTTTTCGGCTCGGGCTGGGCCTGGCTTGCCGCGGATGGCGGCGCGGTGAGCATCAGCACGACGCCCAACCAGGATACCCCGCTGATGCAAGGCAGGACGCCGATCCTCGGCCTCGACGTCTGGGAACATGCTTACTACCTCCACTATCAGAACCGGCGGGCGGATTACATCGCCGCCTTCTTCAATGTCATCAACTGGGACAAGGTGGCTGAGCTTTACGCCGCGAGCGGGTAAACCGGCTTATCGTTCTCAACGATTTCAAAGGGCGCTACAATGACGGCGCCCTTTTTCTGTTTGAGCGCTGGCTGACGGGAGATTGCCGATGACCGAGTATCGTATCGAAGTGGATTCGCTGGGCGAGGTGCGGGTGCCGAAGGGGGCGCTCTATGCGGCGCAGACGCAGCGCGCGCTGGAGAACTTCCCCATCACGGGCATGAAGCCTCTACCCGCCTTTATCTGGAGCATCGCGCTGATCAAGCGGGCGGCGGCCGAGGTGAACATGGAGCTCGGCTTGCTGGACGAGCGATTGGCGCGGGCGATCATGCAGGCGGGCGATGAGATCCTGGCCGGGCGGCATCACGAGTATTTCGTGGTCGATCCTTTCCAGGCGGGCGCGGGCACCAGCCACAACATGAACGCCAACGAGGTGATGGCGAATCGGGCGAATCAGATCCTGGGCTACGACATTGAGGCGAGCGAGAAGCCGGTCCATCCCAACGATCACGTCAACATGGCGCAATCGACCAATGACACGATCCCGACGGCGATTCGGCTGGGCGTCTTGTGGCGGCTGGACGAACTGCTGGCGACGCTTTCGCGCTTCGTCGACGTGACGCGGGGCAAGGCGGACCAATGGGATGACGTGGTCAAGACGGGGCGGACGCATCTGCAGGACGCGGTGCCGATTCGGCTGGGGCAGGAAGTGGGCGCCTGGGCGACAGCTATCGAGCGGGGGGGCGACAAGGTCAGGTTTGCGGCTGAGGGACTGCGGCGGTTGGGCATCGGCGGGACGGCGGCCGGCACCGGCTTGAACGCGCATCCGGAGTATCACGGGCGGATGGTGGCGAAGCTGACGGCGCTGACCGGCATCGACCTTTACGAAAGCGATGACCTCTTCGAGTCGATGCAGTCGATGGGGGACGCGGTCTTCTTCTCGGCGGCGCTGCGGAACCTGGCGATGGATTTCACGCGCATCGCCAATGATGTGCGCTTGCTCTCGGCGGGACCGACCACCGGCATCGCCGAACTGACGGCCCCGACGGTGCAGCCGGGCTCGTCGATCATGCCGGGGAAGGTGAATCCGGTGCTGGCGGAGATGCTCAACCAGGCGATGTACCACGTCATGGGCAATGATAGTACGGTGAACCTCTGCGGGGCGGCCGGGCAATTCGAGCTGAATGTGATGATGCCGGTCA
>JAPOYU010000025.1:3733-58465 GCA_026706395.1 Chloroflexota bacterium | reverse complement strand
GGCCAGCGCTTGATCTGGCCATCGGCCCCCACCTCGACCAGATGGGGCAGGCTGCCCGAGGACCAGCTTAAGATGCCTTGATCCACCAGCCGCTGCACCGCTCTCACATAGCGTTTGTGCAGGTCCAGTTGCGCCTCCGCCCATAGCCCGATTTCGTCCGGTCGCAGCGTGTCGATAAGGCCGATGACAGCCGCCTTCAGCGCGCCGTCCAAGCCGTGGTGGTAGAGCACCGGACGCTGCTCGTACCAATCCAGTCCGACATCGGTCTGCGGCGTGAAATACTCGCCCTGTATATCGCGCTGACGCGGCTCGCCCCAGGTGATGAGATAACCACCGATGCGGCCCGCCGGCGCGTCAATTGTCTTTACTGTCAAGTTCTGCATTGTCGTCCCTCCAGCGACACAGGTCTTCTCCTTGCTCGGTTCTGCCTCAGTCCGTCCACACGCGGCGATCAAGTGGTGCAGGGGCGGGCAGCCATGCAGCACGACATCAGCGATCGCTACCACCCGAGAGTGAAACCGCGAACGCAGATCTCGCACCTTGTTAAGCGCCCGACGACGAAAGCCGTCAGACCATATCTTGGACAGTATAGCACTAATGTTCTATCGTGTCGAGAACATATGTTCACGTATTGGAATTTTCTAACGAAGCGGATCCCGGAGAGCCTGTCTGCTGGGAGCGGAGCGCCTGCTCCGCCATAGCGTTCTGGTCGATCCACCATACAATAGGGTGATAAGTCAAACGATGGATCGCGAAATGCCAGAAGAAATCACCGGCTCCGTTGAGCGCGTCACCTATTACAACGATGAGAACGGCTACAGCGTCATCAAGATCCTGCCGGAGAAGCGTTATCCCCGCGCCCAGGCCCGGGATGGCACGGTCACTGTCGTCGGGACGATGCCCGAACTCAACGAGGGCGAAGAGGCGCAGTTCATCGGTGAATGGGTAAACGATTCGCGCTATGGCAGGCAGTTCCGCGCCGAACAGGCGATCCCGGTGGCGCCGCAAACGGCGAAGGGCATCGTCAATTATCTCAGCAGCGGCATCGTCAAAGGCATCGGGCCGCGCACGGCGGAAAAGATTGTGAACCACCTGGGAGAGGGGACCATCGCCATTCTCGATTCCCAGCCCGAGCGCATTCACGAGGTGCCGGGGCTCAAGCCCAAGCTGGCTGAGAATCTCATCAAAGTCTGGGCGAATAACCGCGTCATGCGCAACACTCTCATCTACTTGCAGGGGCTGGGCATCAGCGCCAAAATCGCCAAGCGCATTTGGGACGAGTATCGCGAAAATACGCCGCGCATCATCGAGAACAATCCTTACCAACTGGCCCAGGATGTTTTCTTGATCGGCTTCCGCAAGGCCGATGAGATCGCCCGCAGAATGGGATTGCTGCCGGACGATGCGCATCGCTTGCGGGCCGGCTTGCATTACGCCCTGGAAGAGCTGTCGCGCGAGGGACACACCTACGCGCCAAGAGAACAGTTGCTTGAGACAGCGTCCGACTTGTTAGCAATTGATGACTTGTCTGCGCTCAACATCGCCTTGAAGGGTCAACTCTCGGCGCAAAAACTCGTTGAGGAGAGGCTTCATGATCCACTGCAGCCGGAGCCAACGGCGGCGATATACCTGCCGCGCTTTCACCGCGCTGAATCCGGTGCGGCTCGGCTCTTGCGGAACATCGCGGACAGCTCCAGCCTGATCACGCGGGACCACCGTGATACCAATTGGGCGCGCTTCCTGGGAAGCTTGAGCGCCCGCAACAACGTATCGCTTTCGGACTTGCAGCAGAGCGCCGTCCGCGCCGCTCTGACCAGCAAAATCAGCGTCTTGACCGGCGGCCCCGGCACCGGCAAGACGACCACCCTGCAAATGCTGATTAATGCGCTGCGGGAGGGCGATTATCAGTTCCGCCTCGCGTCGCCGACCGGCCGCGCCGCCAAGCGCCTCGCCGACGCCACCCGCGTGGAAGCCAGCACCATCCATCGTTTGCTTGGTTTTGCGCCCAATGAAGGCGGCTTTGAACACGATGAAAGCAATCCGCTGCCGGTTGATATGGTGGTGATCGACGAAGCATCGATGCTCGACCTGTGGTTATTCCACAACCTGCTGAAAGCGCTGCAGCCGACGACGCATCTGCTGCTCGTCGGCGATGTCGATCAGTTGCCCTCGGTCGGCGCCGGCAACGTCCTCCGCGATGTGATCGACAGTCGTCTAGCCCATGTCACCCGCCTCGAGCAGATCTTCCGCCAGGACGATGACAGCCACATCGTCAGCAACGCCCACCGCATTAATCAAGGCATGCAGCCCGTCAGCGACAACAAGGGCAGCGACTTCTTTTTCTTCAACATTGAGGACCCGGAGCAGGTCGCTGAGGAAATTATCAAGATCGTAAAGACCAAAGTGCCGGGCAAATGGGGCTTCGATCCGGTGGAGGATATTCAAGTGATCGCGCCGATGTACCGTGGCGCTGCCGGCGTCAACAACCTCAACGAACGCCTGCAAGCCGAACTGAACGGCGATGCCCGGCAAGCGCAGGTCAAGCTGAGAAATCGCGTTTTCCGCGTCGGCGATAAGGTGATGCAAACGCGCAACAACTACGACAAGGAAGTCTTCAATGGCGATATCGGCTTCGTCGACAGCATCGACGACATCGATAACGAACTTGAAATCGAAATGGACGGCGGCTATGTCGGCTACGATTTCAGCGAAATGGACGACCTCATGCTCGCCTACTGCATCAGCACACACCGCTCGCAAGGCTCGGAATACCCGGTCGTCGTCATGCCGATTCTGACGCAGCACTACATGATGCTGCAGCGCAATCTGCTCTACACCGCCATCACGAGGGCGAAGCAGTTGGTCGTTCTCGTGGGCACGCGCAAGGCGCTGCACATCGCGGTGAATAACAACAAGGTCGCCGAGCGCCACAGCGGCCTGCTGCACCGGCTGCGGTTGTAGCGCTGGTGCAGCCAGCCATTGGCTCGTCGTGGAGGCGCCGGGGCGGGGTTGGCTGCCAGCCGCGTGAGCAGGGGCAAGCCATTGACTCGCCCGCAGACGCGTGCCTTGCATCACGAGTTTCGTGGAGGCGCGGCTATCCGACGGGCGCCAACTCAATCCGCACGTCCTCGGTCTGCGCGGGGTCGAAGCGCCGCGGCGCGCCGGTCGTCGCAAATGCGACCGCGTAGGGCGCCGGGCGATTCGCCGCCAGATGCGCCGCCAGCGGACCCTCCGCGCGACTCGGTTCGATATAGTCCAGCGCGTGCCCGCCGACCATGCACCGGAAGCCGCGCGCGCCGGCGATGGGAGCCGAAACCGCCTGGCTCTTGACGCCCAGCACAGCCGCCATGACTTCAGCGCAGCGGGTGGCATCCTTGGTCGCCAGCGCGATTGAGTGGATGCCGATGACGCCATTGGCGTGCTCGCGCTCCCCCGGCAGGCGCTCTTCCCTCGGCGTCACATCTTCGATGATGAAGGGGATCAAGCCCTGCCAGGCGCCGCCGACTTTGTTGTTGATCCAGCGCACCTCGTAGCCATCGGGACGCGCTCGTCCGCCTTCCGTGAGCTCGCCGCAATCGACGCCCTGCGCCCGAAACGCCGCCAGATCGCCCCGGATATCATCGGTCGCCAGGCAGAAGTCGATCAAGCCGCCGCCGCGCTCCTGCAGCAGCGCCCACCAGGGATGGGCCGGGCTTTCCTCATAGAAGCTGAGCAGCTCGATATAGCTGCCGTCGGCGAATCCGATCAGCGCGTTGTAGGAGCCGTAGGGATGTTTGCCGCCGTCGACAACGGAGAAGCCGAGCCCGCGGTATGTCTCAATCGCCCGCTCAAGCGAATGGACCGCGATTACGATATGGTCGATGCCTGTGATCATGTGCTGCCCCTTTCCTGCAAGTGGCGCTCAGACATAGCCGCCGTCGACTTTGGTAAGCAAAATCGGCTCAGCGCCATTGATGATGACGGTATGCTCGTATTGCGCCGATACGCTGCCATCGACCGTGCGCAGCGTCCAGCCGTCGTCGGCGGTTTTGATCCGCCCGCGTCCGGTGTTGAGGAAGGGCTCCAGCGTCACCACCATGCCGTCTGCAAGCGTATCTTTATTGCGCCTGTTGTAATAATTCGGGATGGACGGCTTTTCGTGGATGTGCCGCCCGACGCCGTGGCCGCCCAGCTCGCGCAAGGTGCGATAGCCCTGCTTCTTGGCGAACTTCTCCACCGCTCGTCCAATAGCGTTGGCGCGCTGGCCATGACGCGCCAGGCCGACAGCCAGGTCCAGCGCGCGCCGGGTCGCTTGGCAGAGCTTGGTCTGCTCAGGCTGAGCGGGCGGGATGGTGATAGTCGCGCCGGTGTCGCCCCAGTAATCTTCCAGCACAGCCGACACATCGACATTGAGCAGGTCGCCCGCTTGGATGAGGCGATCCTTGCGGGGAATGCCATGCGCCGCTTCGTCATTCAAGCTGATGCAGGTGTAGCCGGGGAAGCCGTATGCGCGGATCGGCGCTGAGACGGCGCCCATCCTGGTCATGAAGTCGCGCCCGATGTCGTCGAGGTCGCGCGTGCTCATGCCGGCTTCGGCGCTGTCGAGCATCAGCTTCAGCGTCAGGCCGCAGATCTCGCCGATGCGCTGCATGCCGCGCAGGTCTTTGTCGCTTTCGATTCGCATGGTTCCCGTACAAAGGATTACTAAGCCCGACGTACATAGTAGAGCTTATTGTGAATTTCAACAGACCTATCCAATACTTGCTCAGTAGCTTCCCCCTCCTTGATACTTCGGAGAGGGGCTGGGGGTGGGGTCGGTCTTTCAAGCAGCCGGCTCGCCCAGCCGCCGCTCGGTGCCCGCCATCAGGCGCTGCATGTTGCTCCAATGGCGCAAGGGTATCATCACACTCAGCGCGACGGCGTATAGCAGCAGGATCGGCTTCTGATATTCGGCGCCAACCAGCAGGATCAACCATACATTAGCCACGGTAAAGCCGATCAACACGCCGAGCGAGACATAGCGCGTGCGAGCGATCACCGCGATCGCGATGATAGCCGCGACCAGAATCTGGAAGGGTTGAATCATGAGCATGGCGCCAAATGCCGTTGCCGCGCCCTTGCCCCCGCGCACAATCAGCCGGAGCTTGCCCTCTTTAATCGACGCCGTCAGCACGGTGGCGAAGAGCGACCAATTATGCCCGACCACCACGCAGGTCGCTGCAACCGAGGTCGCCACGCCGATTTGCGCCGGCAAGATCAGATCCCGCGCCAGCAAGACCGCGAGCACGCCTTTGAGTACATCGATTAGGCCGGTGAAGATCGCCCAACCTTTGCCAACGGCGCGCGCCACATTGGTGCCGCCCATATTGCCGCTGCCCACCTCGAAGATGTTGACGTTCTTGGCTTTGCCGACGAAATACGCGGTCGGGAAGGAGCCGATCAGATAGCTGACCACGATGACCAGAATCACCTGCAGGGCGTTGTCGGGGTTGAACATGTGGTTCATGATAAGCACCATTGTACCCGCCGAACGCGGCTGAATCAAGCGCGCTGGCTAGGATTCGGCCTCTTCGCAACGCACAAAGATCAGATTGTAGTCCGGGTTCAGCCGCTCCCAGGTGACGCGATAACTGTCTCCATCGGCATGCAATACGATATTGTAAGTGCCTAGCGGAAAATCGTCGCCGCTTATCCACTCGCCGCGGTATTTGGTCCCGCTCTCAAATTCGTTCCGTTGCGCGCCGTCGGGCGCCCTGGGCTGATTCTCGCGCGGAAAATACAGATCCACCGCGATCGCTTCGGGGTCGGGACCTGCGACAACAATGTTCATATCAGCGTCAAAAACGTCGATCCATAGCGCGCAGCCGATGTCCTCAAACCAGAAGCTGTCGCCGTCCGCAAGCCGCGCCAATACATCTCCAAAGCCTTGCTCGCCGGAGCAACTGAAAATTAACGTATAATCGTTCTCATCCTCGCGCAGCCATTCAAAGCGGAACGTGGCATCGTCCTTGTGAACATCAAATGTGTAGGTTCCGATCGGGAAGGCTTCGCCCGCAATCCATTCGATACGAATGGGAATGCCGCCCTCCAGCATATCAAGCCGCGTTTCGCTCACCGCCGCCGCATCGCTTTCGCCCGGCAAATAAACATCGACGGACATGCTATCCCTTTCATTGCCCGTCAACGTTACATTAAACGGCGTATCAAATTGATCGGTTATCATTACCGAGCAGAAGTCGTCAAGGAAGTGCATGCTATTGCGCTCCAGCACGGCAAAGACTTCGGCCTCGTCCGTCGCGTCCATATCGGTCTGCGGCGCGGCAGCGGCATCTGTCTCTTCGCTTTCCGCTGCGATTGCAGCTCGGATCTGCGGGAGGATAACCGGACCTTCCTCGCCGACGCAGCTCACCATGAAGCCAAAGTTTTCTGGATCTTTTCGCACCCAATGGAAGCGGTGGACGTCTTCTTCCACCCGTACGTCAAAAGTGTAGCGGCCGACGGAGAAATCCGCATCGCCGAATGTTTCAATCCGCACTGGCAGCCCCATCAGATCTTCAACGGCTGTGTCGACTACCGCCAGCGCTTCGGCTGCTCCCGGCAAGTACATTTCTACGCTTATCAATTCATGATCGGTGCTAGAGACGTAAACCCGGTTTTCTTCAGCCACGTCGTCGTCCACGATGATCAGCGTACAATAATCCCGGAAGGCCATCATTTCGCCCGTTTCCAAAACAGCGGTAACGGGGACGGATTCATCGCTTTCCGCATCTGAACCGCTGACTGAATCCTTGTCCGCCGTTTTTTGGAGACACTTCGGAAACAGCGTATCGAGAAAGGCCGCCAATGAAGCGTAGCTATCGGGTCCCGTTTGCAGAAAATCCTGGTCGCCATAATCGCGGATTACGGCGCGAAGCAAGTCGCAGTTGTAACGGGTGTTCGTCTCATCGTCGTCTTGCCAATCCTGGGCGACTGCGTCCATAGCCAAGACCAGCAATAAGCCTAGAACCAATGCCAGGTTTTTCACAATCTTCTCCTTGGCAACTTGCGCCTACTCGTCCTCTATCGTGATGCACTCGACCCCGAAGGTGTTCACTTCCTGGTCCTCACGCTGCCATTGATACTTGTAGAGCCGCCCTTCAATCGTCACATCAATGTTGAACAAGCCCAGCGGGAAGACAGAACCTTCGATCCATTCAACGCGATAGGGTGTGCCATCATCAAAACTGGTCGAAGAGACTCCGTCAATGTCTTCCGGCTCTTCCTCGCCCGGGAAGGTGAGCTCAACCGTCATCTCATCCAGGTCCTCCCCGATGAGCAGGATGTTTAAGTCGACATCCCACGCTTCCGTCCAAACCAGGCATGTAGTGTCGGGGATGTAGGTCTTCTCTCCGTCTTTCAAGGGGTCATCGTCCGCCACAGCCGCGTGAAAACACTTCAGCACGAAGATCCGTCCCGCCGTATCCTGGCGTTCCCACTGGAATAGCCAGGTACGATCATTGATATGCACATGGAACGTATACATGCCGAGCGGGAAGTCTTCGCCGGACGTCCATTCGCTTTGCGCGGATTCAGCTTCTCCTAGGCTGAGCGAGTGCTCGTCCGACTCATCCGCTTTGAAGGGCTCTTCCCGGCCCGGCAAATAAACATCAAGCGCCAATTCGCCTCGGTCGATCGCGGCGATGCTCAAATTGAAGTATTCGTCATCGCTGGCATCCACCCCAACCACACATTGCTCTTCCGGAATGACATAGAGACTGTCGTTCACCAGTTCGAGGATGTCTTCCATCTCATTCGCTGAAGCAGCCTGCTCGCCCTCGGCCGGTTCTTCAACAGCCATTTCGGGCGACTCCGCATCAGCAGCCCCTTCGCTTTCCTCGCTGCCGTCTTCGCCCTCTTCTTGCCGACCAAGGCATGACAGCGAGACGGTATTCATTGAGTGATCGGCGCGCTCCCATGCGAAGTGGTAGGTCTCGCCGTCAATGTGAACATCAAAAACATATTCACCCAAGGGGAACTCCTCCCCCAGTAAGTACTCGCTCCGAAACGGCACGCCACTGGAAGTGACATCACGCTGTACAAAGTCCATTTCGGCCGCTTCAACATCGCCGGGCAGATAGACATCCAGCGCCAAGCCATCCAGCCTGTGGCCGCCGATGAAAATGGTGAAGTGCTCGTCGAAATAATCGTCGATCAAGATGCTGCACTCGGGCTCGCCCCATTCGTGCGACACTTTGTCATAGAGCACGACGATCCATTCCTCTTCTTCCGAGTCGATCAGTTCGGCGAGACGAAGACTCTCCTTCTGCACACATTCCGGAAAAATATGATCGAGGAATCCGGCCAGACTTTGCTGGTCGCCCTGCTCCGTCCGCATCAAGCTCTCCGCGCCCGCTTCGTCCTTTAGCGTATTGATCAATTCGCAATTGTACAGAATGTCATTCTCGTCGTCGCGGCGCCAATCCTGCGCCGAGAGGGCGCTAAGCGCCACTAAACAGACGAATGTCGCGGCAATCAGCTTTTTCATGAGATCTCCTAACCGCCACTGGGCGGAAACTCTGTCGCTGCCAACGCCTTGCCAGCCGAGTTCTATTCGCTCTCCACGGGATCACAGGTCAACACGATCGTCCTGAATGCGTCATCTTGCCGATCCCAGCGGAAGTGACGCGTACGCTCGTTTATCGTCACCGATATGAGATATGCGCCCGTCGGAAAATTGGGCGCCTCTACCCATTCGATCCGCATGGGAATCCCCTCGTCCGTGACAAAACTCTCTACATGCTGCATTTGAACCGGTGTCGACATCTGGGGATAGGTGACCTCAACGCTCATGCTATCTCTATCCGTTCCCGAGACCACCGTGCTGAAGAACTCGGCTTCTAGGTCAATCGTCCCGACATGACAACCGCTTTCCTCCAATGGAAAAAGCTCGCCGTCGGCCAACTCCGCGGTCACTTCAACCTCGAAATCGCTGTCAGCCTTCAAATCAAGGCAACTCACGATGATCGTGTTGACCGCCTCGTCCGCGCGTTGCCACTCGAAACGATATGTCGAGTCGCCGATGTGCACGTCGAACCGGTACAGTCCCAGCGGGAAACTGTCGCCTTCGACCCATTCGTTGCGGATTGGCGTTTCAATGCCGTATACGTTGACCTCTTCATGACCTACATTAGGCATGTCGATCTTTTCGCTCTCGCCCGGCAGGTAGACATCGACCGACGTTTCCCCCCGCCGGCTCCCCGCCAAGGACACATACAGATCCTCTTCAAAACGGTCCGCCACGCGCACACTGCAGCCGTCATCAAAAAGGGTGAATTCCTCCTGATCGGCCAACACAGCGATAACCTCAGGCTCCGACGCAGCATCATCGGATTCCCCGGCGGCGTCATCTCCATCCATCTCCGCGCAGGTTTCAAAAGACCAGTCGAAAAACTCGGCCACTGTCATTCGGTCGTCGTCAGCGAACTTCAAAATGTCTTCCTCGCCGAAGTCCGCCTTTAGGCCGGCGATCAATGCACAGTTGAAATACAACTCGTTTTCTTCGTCGTATCGCCAATCCTGGGCCCAAACCGCCATCGTAGAAATCAAAGCCATCAACAGCGCCAGAAACAGCCTTTTCATAAGACACCGCGCTCCTTACTCGCGTACCACGCCGTTCACTTATTCGCACCCTAACCTATTGCAGTCATGTTGCCAACTAAACATGGCCAAATAGTAGGGCAATCGGCGTCTGTAGTACCTAAAATTGTGGCAGGTGGGCCGCGCCTGAGGTAGGATGCCCTACCTCTATAGAATAAGGACGCGAGTTGAACGTCAAACCGATCATCGCCATTGCCATGGGCGACCCGGCCGGCATCGGGCCCGAGCTTATCGTCAAAGTCCTCGCCGACGAGGGCCTGCATGATCGTTGCCGGCCCTTCGTCATCGGCGACTTACAGGTCCTGCGGGATACCGCTGCTTCGCTTGGTTCCGCGCTTCGATTCCAGGCAGCAGACGATTCTTCCGCCGCCCAATTCGCTCCGCCATGTATCGAAGTCTTGAACCCGCCTGGCTTCACCTTGGGCGCCTTGCCGCCGCCCGCTGTTCATCCCAAGCTGGGTGAAGCCGCCGGCCGCTACCTGCAGCAGGCCTATCAACTCGCTATGCAAGGCTTTGCCGATGGCGTCGTCATGGCGCCGATGAACAAGGAGTCATTCCGCGCCGCCGGCTACGATTATTTCGACGAACTGCAATTCCTCGGCGAGGTGACCGGCAGCCCCGAACCATTCATTCTGGGCGCCGCCGGTTCCGTCTGGGCGGTCTCTGTGACCGAGCACATTCCCTTCAAGGACATCGTCAGTTTCATCACGCGCGATCGCGTCCGCCGTTACATCCAGCATCTGCATGATGTACTCGACAAGCTTGGATATAGTGAATCGCGCATCGCCGTTGCCGCGCTCAATCCCCACGGCGGGGAGGGCGGGCTCTTCGGCAGGGAAGAAATCGATGTCATTGGCCCTGCTATACAGGACGCCATCCGCGACGATATCCGCGCCGAGGGTCCCGTACCGGCTGACATTGTTTTCAAGCGGGCGCTTGATGGCGATTTCGACGGCGTCGTCTGCATGTATCACGACCAGATGAATATCGCCCGAAAACTACAGGGGCGCGGCGACATCGCCACGTTGTGGATGGGCTTGCCCGTCATCGGCGCCACCACCGCGCACGGCACCGCCTTCGATATAGCGGGGCAGGGCATCGCCGACCCGGGCAGTCTGCGCGCTGCCTTGAACTATGTCATCGAGCTGGCCGAGCCTCAAGGATTGTAAGTCTGGATGTTGCCGGCGTTTTCGCGTCGGCGCAGGCGTTCCATCCGCGGGCTGATGTTCGCGATGATCTCGTCTCGGTCCAGCGTCAGATGTTCCCGCTCCTGCATGATAAGCTGTCCGTCGCAAATCACCGTCCGCACATCTCCGGCGCGCGCGTTATATACCAGGCTGGCGGTGACACTGTTGAGGGGGAAATGATGCGTTCCGCTCAAATCGACCAGGATGATATCCGCCAGCTTGCCAGGGGCGATATCGCCCAGGTCTTCCGCTTGCCCGTAGACACGAGCGCTCTCCTGCGTGGCGATCGTCAGCGCCTGTGGAATGGTCAAGTTCTCGGCGTCGCCGGTCACTTGCTTCTGCCCCAGCGCCGTCAAGCGCATCGCCTCCCAAAGGTCAAGCGTGTTGTTGCTGACCGCTCCGTCCGTGCCCAAGCCGACAGCGATGCCCAATGACCGCAGCTCGACTAGGTTGTTGAAGCCCATCGCCAGCTTGGCGTATGTCTTGGGGCAGTGCGCGATTCCGACCGGCGCATTTAAGTCCGCCAGGATCTCGAGATCGCCGGGACTTGCGCCCAAAGCGTGCGCCAGGATCGTCGGTACCTCGAAGATCCCGCAGGCATTTAAGACTTCGATCGGCGTCTGGCCGCGTCGGCGCAGGCTCGCTTGAGTCTGACCCCGTGTCTCGGCCGCGTGGATGTGGATGCCGGTACCGAGCGCTTCGGCTTTTCGCGCGCTGGCGCGCAGAAACTCGTCATCACAAGTGTACGGCGCATGCGGGCCCAGCATCGTGCGGATCCGGCCCCCGGCAGCGCCATCCCAGCGCGTCGCAAAGGCGGCCGTCTCGTCGATCTGCCCCAGGCCGTTCGCGCCGAACATCGCTTGGCATAGCAAGGCCCGTGTCCCCGCCTTCTCCACAGCGCGCGCGGCGTAATCCATATGCCAATAATGATCGCTGACGGACGTGATGCCCGCTTCGATCATTTCGAGCAGACCGAGCTGCATCCCCCAGTAGACATCGTCCGGCTCGAGGTTGGCTTCGAGGTGCCAGATGTAGTCGTTGAACCAGCTATCGATATTGACATCCTCGCCCAGGCCGCGCCAAAGCGCCATTGGCACGTGGGCGTGCGTGTTGATGAAACCGGCCATCGCCACTTGACCACCGGCGTCGATGACCCTCTTTGCGCGCGACGGGTCGGTTGTGCCGGTCGGCTCAATCGCGCTGATGTGCTTGCCGCTTACCGCAATCTCGTGGCCATTCAGGATTGTGGCCGCCCCGTCGTCGAGTTGCAGCACGTTGGCGTTCTGTATCAATAGATCGACCATTAGCGCCTCTCTTGCGCATTGTCCGCCTTCATTTACTATAACAAAGGGCGATGCGACAGATAACAGAATTGAGAATTGATATGTCCTTCATTTCCGCTCAAGCCGGCAGAGACCATGCCGAGCACTTCTATAGGCTCGCGCAGATGGCTGCTGATGAGCTATACACCCAGCTCTTCGGCTCGCGAGCGCGGGCGGTTTTGCACGTGATGTTCCTGCGGGAGCAGAACGAATTCAGCCATCGGCATACACGCTTCCTGCTCGTCGAGGGTGAGATTGTCGGTATGCTGCATGGCTTTCGAGCCGAGGAGGCGCAAACAAATAGCGGAAAGACTCTCTGGCTGATGCTGCGCTATGCCGGCCTGCAGGTGTTTCGCTTTCTCTTCATCGTTATTGTATTGCGCGATATACTGGGCTTTACGGGAGAGCGGGATTCAGGAGATTTCTATATCTTATTTGTGGCGATCTATCCGCGGTTTCGCGGACGGGGCTACAGCAAGAGATTGCTGGGGGAGGCGGAGCGGATGTCATTTGAACAAAACTGCGCCCGGTTGTCTCTGGATGTGGACGAGCGCAATGCCGTCGCTCGAGCGGCCTATCGGCGGGCCGGTTTTGAGCAGATCAGCGAATCGAAAAAGGTTACGATCGACAACGAGCGCTGGGGGGTGCTGCGGCTGGCGAAATCCGTGACGCCAAGTGCCTAGCCGCTGTTCGGCTCCAGCGACGTGAAGTAATTCCGCACGATATCGCGCAAGCCCAGCGGCACATAATCGCTTTCCAGCGCGCGATTCGCCGCATTCTGGTAGTCACTGAAGACCGTATCATAACTCACGCGCGACTCGCCTATGGGATTGTCGTCGAAGTCCCCCTCGGCGATCGCGGTATCATTGGCGTCCGTCTCGAGCTTAATCTCGTCTTGCCCGCCGCCCGCGATACCGCTCGGGCTATACAGCGCTTCGTATTCGATCCGGCGGTTGCCGGTCGGATTGTTGTTGGTATCGGCGCCTTGATCTTCGCCGGCGCTGCCCGGCAAGCTCTCGTTGCTCGGCGCTGCGTCGCCGGCGCCGGCGCCCGATGCCCGGCTGTCTTGATTGCCGCGCTGGCTTTCGCCAGAGGCGGGTCGATTCCGCTGTGCCTCTTGATCGCCCTGGTCTGCGCTCGACCTCGCTTCCGCCTCCTGTTGACTGCCCTGCTGGGACGTACGCCGCTGTCCCGATTCGCCGGGCTCCGGCTGCCCCTGCTGCTGGCCCTCCTGCGACTGTTGCCGGGCTATGGATTCCGCCGCTTCTTCAAGCCGCTCGCTTTGCTCCTGCAAGAGCGCTTGCGCGTTTTCGTTTTGCTCTTGCCGCCCCTGTTCTTGCGACAGAGCTTCCTGCGCTGCGTCTAGCTGCTCTTGCAAGTCGAGTGGATTCCCCTCTTCCAGCGCCTCCGCCATGGCATCCATCTGTTCTGCCATTTCACTGTTCATTTGAGCGATCTCGTCGGCCGCCATCTGCAGCGCTTCCCTCGCCTGCGCCAGTTCTTCAGCGCTCATCTCAGCCGCATCCTGCGCCATTTGCTCCAGCGCCTGCGAAAGGTCTTCCAAGCCCTCCGGGGGCTGCGTCACACCGGCCGCTTCCGCGCTTTCGCCTTCTGTTTCGGACGGCGGGATGAAATTCTCCAAGGCTTCCAGCGCCGCTTCCAGAGCCGACTGATCCAGTTCCACCGTATCTTCGAGGCGGTTTTCCACCTCCTCCAACTGCGACTGCAATTGGCTCATCGCGGCGAAGGCCTCTTCTTCGCTGATTTCTTCTTCCTGCAATCGTTCCAGGGCTACTTCCAGCGCATCGAGCAAGTTCTGCCGGTCGATATCGTCCAGATTCGTGTCCGTCGCCACCGTCTCCAAGATCTCGCGCAGATCTTCCTCCGCCGCTTCTACCGCAACCGACGGGGCATCTGTGATGAAGTCCTCACCTGCTATGGCCGGCAGCAAGACCAGTCCCGCCATGGCGATCACAAACACGAGCAATGCAGCCAATTCGCGCGGACGAAAGTCCATTGTGATCTGCGCCTTCGGGTCAATGGCGCGCGCGTGGTTCAGCGCGTCTTCGATCTGTCGCGCTTCGATTTCCGGATGCGTCTTAATGCGACCATGCATCAGCTCGAAGGCGGTGGATACCCGTTCCTGCAAGCCGAATTCGAGATCGAAGTACTTGGCGCGAACTGGCAGAGATCGGGGAAAAAGCAGGGTATAGAGCAAGTTCAGCAGGCAACCGAGCGCGCAAAGCCCGCCGGCGATCAAGGCGAGCTGCTCCGCCCCCAGTTGAAAACGGAAGTATCCGACTACGCCGACGACCAAGCCAAGTATCAGCGCGGCGATCAGCGAACGCGGCACGGTTTTGGATAGCAGCCGCCATTCGTGCCGCCGCTCCCATCCCTCGACGATCAGCTCGAGTTCGGTGGCTTTGCTTTTGTGCTGCGTCTCGCTATTCATATCGATATGCTCAACAAATCACTCTGACCACTGATGCCAGCTCGGGGTGGTCACTCGACGCGAAAGAGATGCTCGACATTGTTTCGCAAATCCTCGGGCGCACAGACAGAATGAACGAACCTCAGGTAGTTTACCCAATCGCCGATTGTATGATGCTTCAGGCCTTTGATAATGCCTGCATGTTCTTTCCCCGCCGCATGCAATCGCACAAAGTCCCGGTCTCTCGTACATACGACGTGCCCTAATGTACTGGCGCGCTTCAGGTGGCTTATGTCGTCGACTCTGAGCGGTCCCCGAATAATGTCTATACCGTGTCGCGCCAATTGATTGGCGATTTCAGGAGACAGATTTTCGTCGAGGTAGAAGCGAATCGGGTCGGGTTCCATATTGTGCTTCCGCCAACTGATCGTCGTTGAGACTGTCTATCTCAATATCGGTATCAATGTAGTCAGTATGCGCCGCGTAATAAGCCAGTGCGTCTACCACCGTGCTTAGCTCAATCGCATAGTGGTCAGCGATTTCTTGTGGTTCCATCCCGTGGTACTTCTGAGCGGCAACAATATCCGTCACTTTTATACCAGTACCTTCAATGCAGGGCCGACCGCCGCGAATCAGCGGATGCGTCGTGATGCCCGGCGCCAGCTTCCTGAACTTGACACCCTTGATCTCGTCCCGGATATTCGGTCCCTGCCGCTCTATGGCTTTGTCTTTGCTCATCGGGTCCATGACACCGCCCTCCATCTTCCGTGACTCCCGTCACGATGTTAAGTGATTATAACCCAAAGTGGCGCGGCCAAGCACCGGCAAACCCGAGCCGCGATGCCTCCCGCACCGCTTGCATTTTTGCGCCATCAACGCTAAGGTGGCGGACGCATACAAGCGAGGGAAACCATGCCGCAAACCTACGTCATCACCGGCGGCGCCGGCTTCATCGGCTCGCACATTGCCGAACGCCTCCTGCGCGACGGACTGCGCGTCAAAGTCATCGATAACCTGGTCACGGGCAAGCGCGAAAACCTAGACTATCTGCGTTCACTCAACGGTGACCTGTCGATCACCGTCGGCAGTATTACTGACCTGGAAACGCTTCAGTCACTTTTCCGCGGAGCGGACTACATTATGCATCAGGCGGCGCTCCCGTCAGTCCCGCGCAGCATCGCCCACCCGCTTGAAACCCACCGCCACTGCGTCACCGGCACGCTAAACGTGCTGATTGCCGCGCGTGACTGTGATGCAAAGCGCGTGGTCTACGCCGCCTCGGGCTCAGCGTACGGCAACCGAGCCAACGGCACAAAGACAGAATCTCAGACGCCCGCGCCCATCTCGCCTTATGGTGTCGCCAAGCTCGCGGGTGAGTATTACTGCGCCGCATTCTCGCACTCTTTCGGCCTGGAAACAGTCTCGCTCCGCTACTTCAATGTCTTCGGTCCGCGGCAAGATCCACATTCAACCTACGCCGCCGCCATCCCCAAGTTCATCAACCAGATGCTCGGCGGCCAACGTCCCACCATCTACGGGGACGGCCAGCACAGCCGCGACTTCACCTATGTCGACAATGTCGTACACGGAAACCTTCTCGCTTGCAAAGCCCCAAAGGCAGTCGGCCAGACCATCAACCTCGCCGCCGGCGGACGCATCACAATCAGCGAGCTCGTCGCCCAGCTGAACGCCATCATCGGCAGCCAACTCGCGCCCATGCACGCCGCCGAGCGCCCGGGCGACATCCGCCATTCACAAGCCGATATGACCAAGGCGGGCGAGCTTTTAGGCTACGAGCCGATCATCGACTTTGCCGAGGGGCTTCGCCGCACGGTAGATTGGTTTCGTAACGTACCACCGGTTGGCTGATTCCACAGTCTCGCTGCGCAGAAGTCATTACATGCTGCATCAGCTTTGTGTTTGGTAATCCAGGTGAGCTTGGCTATAATGCCCGCAATGGAAATGCCAACCGGGACCAGCCATGTACATTGATATCAGCATCGACGAGTTTCGCCAACAATTCGCCAGCGGCGAGGGCGGTGAATGCCAGTTCATTGATGTGCGCGAAGAAGACGAACATGCCGAAGGTCATATCCCCGGCACGGCTAATATCCCGTTGAGCGAATTCATGGCGCGGGTTGACGAAATCAGCGAAGATATGCCCGTGCTGCTCGTCTGCAACACCGGCGTTCGTTCGTCGCAGGCGGCGCTGTTCTTGGCGAGCATGGGCTACGAAGACATCTATAATCTCGAAGACGGTACCAAAGGCTGGATGAAGCAGGGTTATAAAGTTGATAGTATCGAGGCGCCCTAGCGCCCCGGCCGGCAATGCAAGGACAACTGACTTAGTCGCAATCAAAATAAGGAGTTAATGGCGATGGTTTTACGCTCGATGGTAGGCGCAAGCGTCAAGCGCAAAGAAGACCCAAGCCTGATCACCGGCGCCGGCAAATATGTCGGCGACCTCAAGCTGCCCGGCATGCGCCACGTCGCTTTCGTGCGCAGCCCCTACGCCCACGCCAAAATCCTCAGTATCGACACTACTGCCGCCAGCTCGCGTGACGGCGTACTCGCGGTGATCAAAGGCGATGATATGCGCGGAGAATGGGAGGCGGTGCCTGTCGCTGGCGGCGATGTCGCGCAAGAAAAGTACAGTCACCTGGCGCTGTCTGCCGACCGCGTTCGCCATGTTGGCGAGGTTGTCGCCGCCATTATCGCCGAATCGCCGGAGATCGCCGAAGACGCGATCGACGATGTCGACATTGAGTGGGAGGAGTTGCCGGCCGCGGCCGATTTGCTCAGCGCCTATGGCAGCGATGCGCCGCCGGTATTCGACGGCTTGGACAGCAATATCATCGATACGGGCGAGAAGAAAACCGACGATGTCGACGAGGTCTTCGCGGATGCGCCGCGCAAGCTGAGCCAGCGCATGCTGAGTCAGCGCGTCGCCGGCGTGCCGATGGAAGTCCGTACAGTTGCCGCCGCTCCCGATGCCGTCACCGGCGGTCTAACGCTCTGGTCCAGCACGCAGATTCCGCATGGCCTGCGCTCGGCCCTGGCGGGGGTTCTGCGCCTGCCGGAAAACATGCTGCGCGTGATAGCGCCAAATGTCGGCGGGGGCTTCGGCGTCAAGAACCAGCTCTATCCGGAAGAAATCGCCGTCGCCAAGTTGGCTCAGCGCTTTAACCTGCCCCTGAAATGGGCCGGGACGCGCGTCGAGCATTTTATCTCCACGACGCACGGCCGCTCGCAAATAGCCGATGTCGCTGTCGCGTTTGATGATGACGGCCGGGTTCTCGGCTTGCGCCTGCATGTCATCGGCGAATTGGGCGCCTACCCGCCGTTCTATGACATCGCCCACCTCACTGGACTCATGGCGACCGGCAATTACGACATCCCCGCCGTGCACTTCAAAGCGAGCAATGTCTTCACCAATACGGTCGCGGTGGCGGCCTATCGCGGGGCCGGGCGCCCGGAGGCCATCTATTATATCGAGCGCGCCATCGACATGATCGCCGCAGAACTCGACATGGACCCGGCTGACGTTCGCCGCCGCAATTACATCAAGCCCGATCAATTCCCCTACAAGACCCCTACCGGTTCAACTTATGACACCGGCGATTATGAAACGAACCTGGACACCGCTCTGGAAACAGCCAAGTACGGCGCCCTGCGCGACGAACAAGCTGCGCGCCGGGCGAGCAATTCCGATTCCTTGCTTGGCATCGGCATGGCGACATACGTGGAGATGTGCGGTTTCGGACCCTACGAGAGCGGCGTCGTCCGCGTCGAGCCGAGCGGCGTCGTCACCGTCTATACCGGCACATCGCCTCACGGGCAGGGCTTGCAGACGACCTTCGCCCAGATAGTCGCTGACGAGATCGGCGCCGATTACGATAAGGTGATCGTCAAGCATGGCGATACCGGCGCGCAGCCCGTCGGCGTCGGCACCTTCGGCAGTCGCAGCTTGGCGGTCGGTGGCTCGGCGATCATCCGCTCCGCCATCAAAGTGCGGGACAAAGCCATATCGATTGCGGCTCACATGCTCGAAGCCGCGCCCGGTGATATCGAATTCGCCGACGGTGAATACCGCGTCAAGGGCGTGCCCAGCCGCAGTTTGGCCCTCAACGACATCGCCGCTCGCGCCTATAGCGATCGCCTTCCCGATGACATCGACACCGGCTTGGAAGCGACCGACTTCTTCCGCCCGCCCGACTTCATCTACCCCTTCGGCACGCATGTCGCGGTCGTGGAGATCGAGCGCGAGACCGGCTGCATCAGCCTGCGCGAATTCTATTCTGTCGACGACTGCGGCCCGCGCATCTCGCCACTGCTCGTCGAAGGGCAAATCCACGGTGGCTTGGCGCAAGGCATCGGTCAAGCGCTGCTTGAAGAGGTCGTCTTTGACGATCAAGGCCAGCTTCTCACCGGCTCAATGATGGACTACGCCATGCCCCGCGCCGATAACTTCCCGACCTTCACCATCGATAAGACCGTCACCGAGACCACGCTCAATCCTCTCGGCGCAAAGGGCATCGGCGAAGCCGCAACAATCGGCTCGACGCCGGCGGTCGTGAATGCGGTTGTTGACGCCTTGAGTCCATTCGGCCTGCGTCATATCGATATGCCATTGACGCCGCGCCGCATCTGGGAAGCGATAAACCAAGCGTAGCTGGCTGGCCGATTGCGATGTCACGTGAGTACTCGCTTGAACGCGATCTGGCCGAACTCGAACAGATGGCGGAGAGACTTGAGGAGTACATCCTCAGCGAGAGGCTTTACTTGCCGCTATCCGCCGGCTACGCGCGCAGTTCCACGCTGCCGCAGTTGAGCATAGGCATGCTGCTGCTGCGCCGGCGTCGGCTGAAGGGCTTGCGCGCTTCCTTGAATCCCGCGCAGCAAAAGCGACTGGACGCTGCTCTGCAGCAACACGATGCGGTTCAACGCGAGTGGACCGTGCACTACGAACACAAACTCAAGGGGGAGTTGCCAGCGCGCTTGAAGCAGATGCGCGCCTTCTTCCGCGATTGCCAGGACAACCCGACCGGCTGCGCCTCCGCTTATCCGCCGGAAGCGCTGCGCCGCGCCATCGTGCAGGAAATCCTTCTCGCGCTTGAAGAGTTCGGTTACGAAAGACGTGACATCACGCCGGGGGTCGAGCAAACGGACATCGCCTTGCGCCGTCTCGTGCGCTCCGCCGGCTTCATCTGGTCATCGCTCCTGAAACCCTTGTACCCGCCCTCGGAATTCTGGTGGCTTTTTGCCAGGCCAGCTTAATTGCACTGCCATCTTCGGAAGAGCCCCGCTCTTTGAGTTCCCATAGCGATTGTGTATAATCTGGGTTGATACGATAGCCGCAGGAGTTCAGCAATGAAGACCTTCACCGTTGATGAGGCGAAGCAGAATCTTGACGACGTACTGGAACATGCCAAACACGGTGGAACCGTCATCATCATTGCGGAGGATGAGCAAGCCTACCAACTCGTCGCCACAATCGCACCTAAGAAAGGTCCGCGTAAAGCCGGTCGTCTGAAGGGCAAGATCAAAATCGCAGATGACTTTGATGCGCCGTTGCCCGAATTTGAGCCTTACATGGAATGAATTATCTGCTGGATACTTCCGCATTCATTTTGAAACCTACTGGTGATTGCACTCAAGAGCACTAGTTCAAATCTGAGTTTAGATTGTATGAGTATTATATGCGTTTGTTGACATGATACTTGACTGTTGTACAATATGGGTGCCGGAAGATTGTGGAGTAGAGTAATGGAGACTTACACGATCAGCGATGCTCAGCAGAGCTTAAACAAGTTGCTTTCCGATGCACATAATGGGAAACATGTTGCTATCAAAGCTGAAAATGGTTCCACCGTTAAGCTGGTGCCTACTGCAGTCCGGAATGTGAAACCGCGTAAGGCCGGCAGCGCTCGTGGAAAATTCAAGATCTCGGATGACTTTAACGCACCCCTTCCTGAGTTTGATCCCCACGATGAATGAATTTCCTATTGGACACGTGCACACTGCTTTGGTTCATTGGTGAGTATGAGAAGCTAAGCTCCAACGCAATATCAATTCTGGAAGACGGCAGTAATGCCGTCTTCTTGAGTTATGCAAGCATTTGGGAAATAGCGATCAAATTTAGTGCGGGACGTTTGGAAATTTTCCAGCCTTCTTTTTCGCAGTTTATCTCTCAGGAAGTGGAAGGGTACGATTTCCAAAAATTGCCGATAGATATTCCTCATCTGCAACAGGTTGCCGAACTCCCCTTTCACCACCGCGACCCATTCGACCGGCTGATTATCGCCCAATCTCTAGTGGAAGATCTCCCAATCATCACTAGCGACCGCGCCTTTGACAGCTATGAGATCCAGCGCCTCTGGTAACTCCGCTAGCCAGCAATGAGCCTCTTCGTCGTCTTCATCTTCGGGGCAGTTCTGCTCGGCGCGGGCGCGATGCTCTCGCCCGCCTGGCGCACGGCCCAACCCCGCATCGCGCTCTCAGCGGCCTTTTGCCTCGCTCTTCTAACCGGAGGCGCCGTCTTCTACACCGAAGCCTTCGGCTGGGACACGCTGGTCATCGACTACCTGCTCTTCGCGCTCCTGTCCGGCGTTGTGCTCGGCGGGACCCTCTCCACAGCGCAGGCGCGTGCCGAGGCCCGCGGCGAGAGACTGCAAGATCATGACCTGGGCTGGCCCGGTCCGGAAGACTTGGCCTTCTTCGCCCTGGTTGCGCTGCTTGTCATCATGCCGCTTTTCCACCTGGCCGCGCCACTGGGCACACAGGGACAAGTCACCGGCTTCCATAGCTTGACCACCCGTGATGGCGAATCCTTTAATTCCCTCGCGCCATTTGCTCCGCAGGCGCCTGTGGTCATCGCGCCCGGTTTCCACGCCCTGTCCGCCTATCTCAGTCTGCAGCTCGACCACACCATCCCACTCATCCAACTGAGCGTTTCCGCCGTCGTCGTCTTTCTTCTCCTCTGGCTGGCATACGACTTCGGCGCCGAGCTAAGTGACAAGCGCTTGGGGCGCGCCATGACCATTGCGCTGCTGCTTTGCTTCGGCATACACCGTAGCTTCCTCGACGGACACTTCAGTGAGTTGCTTGCGCTGCTCTTCATGCAGGCCTTCGCGCTTTACGCGATTCGCCTCCTGAGGCGGTTCAATCTTGCCGATCTGGCGGCCGGTGGTCTGATGATGGGCGCGGTCATCACCGCTAACCTCAGCCTGAGTCTTGTTATGCTGTTCGGGTTTCTTTCGCTGCTGAGCCTCGCTTGGCTCGATCGTCGCCGCGCGATCACAATGAAGTCGCGCATCAGCCTGACCGTCGGCCTTCCCTTGGTGGCGCTGCTTGGCATTGCCCCCTGGCTGATCAACAACCTGCCCCATATATTGCCCATCAGCCCCTCTCCCTTCACCGCCGAAATGGGAAACTTCGCACACTTGACCCGCGGACAAGGCTTCGTCATACTGCCGCTGGCGCTTTTCGGCATCTGGATGAGCTTGCGCATGTATGGCCGTCTGCGCTTCGTGTCCTGGCTGATGTTGATCTGGCTGCTGCTTGTCGTCGAAGCTTCGCTTGTCGGCGCTCTGGGCTCGCTGCTGCCTCCGCTTGGCGCGCTGACAAACGCGCCGAACATCGCCCGCCACGGCATCATCCTGCCCTACGCCTGGTTTGGCGGTATCGCGCTGCTGCAGATATGGGATGGCAGCGTGCCGACTTCGCTGAAGCGAAGGCTGCGCCGCTCGGCCTACCGTTTGATGGCCTTGACCGCCGTGCTCATTCTGCTTGCTGGCGGCGCATTTCAGCCGATCCTTGACGCCTTCCGCCCACTGCTCGACTTGCCGCACGCCACCATTTCAGACGGCGACATTGTCGCGATGGCCTGGCTGCGCGAGAATACAGCGCCGGATGCGGTAGTCATGGCCGCCGACGGCAAGGCCTGGCTGCCGGTCTTCGCTGAACGCCGCGCCCTTGACTTCAACGCCGTCAGGACCTTCGAGTGGGACTACCTGAGGCGCAATGCTGAAGGAGTCGATCAGATCAACTTCGTTTTGGTTTCGTCTGGCGCTGAACCGCCGGCTGACATGCATCTGGACGTGGTGTTTTATCAAGACGACGTGCGCGTGTACGAGGTTAGTGACGAACAGGACACACCCTAAATCATAGAGCCGCGATCCGGCTTCGTTTGGTCGGCCCACGTTGCGTAACAGTTTGCTTAGCACAAGGAGAATCCAATATGTCCAAAAAGAAAGTCGTCCTCACCGGCGCCAGCGGAACCATCGCCGGTGATCTGCTGCCCGCCCTGCGCGAGCGCTACGATCTGACCCTGCTCGATACCCGGACGACCAACAAGGACGGGGACGAAGTCGAAGGCGTCCGGATTGTGAACTTGCTGGACAAAGATCGCGATGCCTACCGGGGCCACTTCAGCGGCGCGGACGCCGTCGTGCATTGCGCTTACTACCGCGTCCAGGATCAAGGCGACGATGCCTATTTCTCGTCCGAACTGGAAAACCTGCAACTCGCCTACAACGTCTATCAAGTCGCCTGGGAAGAACGCGTACGGCGCTTGGTCGCCGCCAGCACCAATCACGCCGCTGATTTCTACGAGAACTACGCTCTTGACGGCGCCGCGCCGATGGTCAGGCCTGACATGAACGCCTCCGACAATTGGTATGGCTGGGCGAAAATCGCCTTCGAGCAGATCGGACAAGTTTACGCCAGCGGCGTCACGCATGGCGGACGGCCACTGGAAAATGTGCAGATTCGCATCGGCGGTCCCCGCGAAACGGATGTCGCCGATGCGCCGCCGGGCGATCTGCGCCGGATGCGCCGCGCTCTCGCGGTCTACATCAGCCAGCGCGATATGGCCCAGCTTTTCATCAAGAGCATCGAAACCGAGGACATCCGCGACGACCTGGGAATACCCTTCCAGATCTTCTATGGCATCAGTGCCAACCCACACGCGATCTGGAGCATCGCCAATGCCCGCCGCGTCATCGGCTACGCGCCGCAGGATAACTCCGAAGAGCGTTTCTTCGATCTCATCCAGGCGCATATGCGAGTGGCCGGCCTTCTTTAACCCGGTCATGTTCGGATTGGCGCTCCTCTTTACGCGCATCCGACCGTCCGATGTCGGCAATTGTACGACTTGCCCGGTTCCAGATTGCGAAGGGCGCAGATTAGTCTCCTTTTTCGTCGGCCCGGGTTCCGCCCTCGCTGAATTTAATTTCTTTTGCCGGAGACTGGTTTCGGCGGCTTTTGCGATAATTATCACAATCGGCAGGCAAGTTTTGTCTGCCGCAGGGTCGCGGCGCAGCGAGGCTGGCGCGCTGAAGCCCAGCAATGACGCGGTGCAGCGGGAGCGAGCCTGGTCCGGGGAGCGCATTATCGATAGAGGGAATATTTTTTTCTATCATATCTTTCATAAAAGTGGGGATTTGTGATAATTTCTCGTGCGATCCGCGAGATTTGCCGGGTCGGGCGCGGCTGTGTCGATTTTGTGTCCGCAGAAAAACTTTTTTTTCGGCCATCTGGCCATCTGGCCTGATAGATTGCATGTGGTTGTGCCCGGAGCCGGGATTGTGTTGAGACGGTCATACGCTGAGGGTAGCATACTTTCGGATCCCATAGTAGACCATATGTTCGTGTATGAGTGTGTGTTTATTTTTTCTAACCCAGACGGCGAGAGGTTCAGGGATAGGGGCTATCTCTGTGCAGGCGCAGTCCTCAGTGTGCTTGGCGCTAAATTCGGTCCTGCAGCAGCCGCGGCGCTGCCTCGCGCATATATGGCTGAAGAAGCTCCAGCGCGCCTTCGAGGGCCGTCAGCGCCAGATTGATCTCCTCGTCCCGCATCGGCGTTGAAATGCAGAACATGCCGCGATTGCTGGTATAGACGCCGCGATTCAGCAGTTCGAGATGCAGCAGCTCGCGCAATCGGCCGGTGTCGTCGCCGGCGCGGCGCGCGTCCGCCAGCGTGACCACCGGCTGGTCAGTCCACTGAATCTGCTGCAGCGAGCCGTATCCCAGACATTGCGCCCGGATCCCTTGCGACTCGAATATCCCGTTGATCCCGTCTTGGAGTCTTTCGCCGAGGCCGTTGATGCGCTCAATCGCCGCCTCATCCAGCCGGCGCATCGCCGCAAGACCGGCGGTCATCGTCATGTTGTTGCCGTTGAATGTGCCGCTATGAAACAGAGACTCGGATTCGACCAGCGGATTGAAAAGCTGCATGATCTCTTTCCGCCCGCCAAATGCGCCGACCGGGAAGCCGCCACCGATGATTTTGGCGATGGCCGTCATATCGGGCCGCACGCCCGCGATGGCTTGGAAGCCTCCGCTGCTCAAGCGCAGCGTCACAATTTCATCGAAGAGCAGCAGAACGCCGTACCTGTCCGCTAGCCCCCGCAAACCGGCCAGGTAACCCGGGGCCGGCGGCACCATGCCTCCGGAATTCGGCATCGGCTCGATGATGATGCCTGCGATTCGCTTATGATGTTGTCGAAGTGTGTCTTCCATCGCCGCCAAGTCGTTGAACGGCGAGACCATGACGGCGTTCAGCACCGCTTCCGGCACACCGCGCCCTTCCAGTCGCGCTGTCGGTCCACCACTCGCTTGCGTATCCGCGCTGACGCTCACCTCGACAAAGTCGTGCGAGCCATGGTAGCCGCCGTCAATCTTGACGATGATGTCGCGCCCCGTGTATGCCCGCGCCGCCCGCATCATCATCATCGTGGCTTCAGTGCCGGAATTGGTGAAGCGCAGCATCCCGATGCTCGGCACACGTTCGATCAGGTGCTTCGCCAGCGCCACCTGCGGCTCGGCGGCCGTCCCGAAGACCGTCCCCCGCGTCAGCTGATCGGCGGCGTATTCGACGATTTCGGGCTGAGCATGACCATGCGCCAGCGATGTGAAGTTATTCAGCAGATCGAGATAGCGGTTGCCATCGCAGTCCCTGAGCCAGGCGCCGGCGCCCGCGGCCATGTAGGTCGGATATGGCTCGAAAAAGGTGGCGGCGCGAGTATCCCCCGCGGGCATAACCTGTTGAGCTTCGTGGTGCCGCGCCTTCGAAGCAACCGTGCGTTCGCGATACCTCTCTAGAATCTCGCCTTCGACCCTTGCAGCGTCGCGAATCATCGACATAGCTCCAACTCCGAATATGTCCACATCTTGCGAAACCGATGAAACCGTCGTTGACCGTTCCAGGGCGAATTGTAAACCGCAACCGCTCGGCGGCGAAACGGGCTCCCATACTCACAGAAAATACCAGACAGGCTCGGCTACCGCAAACAGCAGTTTGACAAGAAAAAGGGATAGACTTACAACACAGGGCGCGCGCATCCGCAGGCCCGATGTGAACTTGCCGGCGCGGGAATAACTGCGCGCTTTCTCCGATAGCCGCCTTGAGCCGCCTGTTCTATAATCGAGGCGATGTTTACCTGTGAAACGGAGTACAAATGCGACGTCTATACACTCTCTTGGCAATAATTCTCGGATTCGCCGGAGTCGTCAGCGCGCAATCCGCCGATTTGATGCTGGAATGGGACCCCGTCTACAATACCGTCCGCGAGATTGTCGACCTTCACGGCAGCGCAAATATTCCCGATCAGCAGTGGTTCTTTGTCGAAGCGGCGCCTTATGAACCGGGCGCCGAAGCATCCTGGGCGCCAATCGTAAGTTTTCAAATGTCCCCGGTTGTCGACGGCAGCCTCGGCGCTTGGAATACCACTGTATTGTCTGACGGCTTTTACCAGATTCGGCTGCACGCGGTGAACAGCGATCAAGAGAGTTTATTCTATGTATTGGGGCCGATCGCCGTCAACAACGACGGCGGCCTCGTCAACACCGAGCCGGTGCAGGTCCTCGATGCGCCAGCTGCGCCCACTGCATTCATCGAGAACCGTCTGCCCCTGCCAGTCGGCGGGCATATCATGAACTTCGATGAAGCCACCCAAGCGGCTTTGACGTCAGCCGGAATGACCTGGGTCAAGAAGCAGGTGCATTTCGGCATCTCGGATGGCAAAGACCTTATCGACCAAGCCCATGCCCAAGGCCTAAAGGTGCTGCTGGGCGCGAAGGGGGACAAAAACGGGCTGGCGGCGGACTTCGATAATTATGTGGCGCAATTCGCGGAATACGTGGCTTACCTGGCTGAAATTGGCGCGGACGCCATTGAAGTCTGGAATGAGCCCAATATCGACCGGGAGTGGCCCCGGGGCCGTATCAATGGCGCCCAATACGCGCGTATGCTCGAAGCTGCTTACGTGGCGATCAAAGCGGTCAATCCTGACACCATAGTCATCAGCGCCGCGCCGGCGCCGACCGGCTTCTTTGGCGACAGTTGCGGCTATGGCGGCTGCGATGACAACGTGTTTATGCTGCAGATGGCCAACGCTGGCGTCGCCAACTACGCGGATTGCATCGGCGTCCATTACAACGAGGGCATCCTGCCGCCAACCGCGCAAGGGGGCGACCCGCGCAAGGAACACCCGACGCGCTATCTCATACCTATGCTGCGGCGCGTCGCCTGGCCCTTCCGCAATACCGATATCCCGATGTGCATGACCGAGATCGGTTATCTCTCGCCCGAAGGCTACGGGCCGCTGCCACAGGGTTTCGCCTGGGCCTCGACGACATCGGTCTCCGAGCAAGCCGCCTGGCTCTCGCAAGCCCTGCTGATCATGTCCAACTTCGAAGATATGCCGGTCGATCTGGCGATCATTTGGAATATCGACTTCGATACCTATGGCGCCGACCCGCAAGCCGGCTACGCCATCATCCGTCGCGACGGCAGTTGCCCGGCTTGTGAGACCATCGCGCAATTGCAAAGGTGATGGCATTTGAATCAACGCCGCTTTCGCGACCTTGCGCTGGCGTCGGTCGGTATTGCCATCCTCAGCCTGTACCTGGCCTGGATGCTCGCAACGCGCGCTCCGGCCGTCGAGAATCGCTTGCCCGTGCCCGTCGGCGGCCAAGTCCTGCACTTTGGCGAAGCGGCGCAAGACGCGATGCATTCGACCGGCATGACCTGGGTCAAATGGCAGATTCCCTTCTTTGAAGGCGTTGACCTTGCTGTCGTCCGCGACCGCATCAACCGCTCGCGCGAGGCGGGCTTCCTTGTCTTGCTAAGCATCACAGGCCACAAAGAAGACCTGGCGAACGGCGGCGGCGACTACGTAGGTGCTTATGCCGATTTCCTGGGCGAAGCAGCTGCGCTGGGCGCTGACGCCGTCGAAGTCTGGCGCGAGATGAATATCGACCGCGAATGGCCCACTGGGCAGATCGATCCGGCCGCGTACGCCCACATGCTGCAGAAAGCGTTCGCCGCTATTAAGGCAGCCAACCCGGATACCTTGGTCATTACAGGGGCGCTGGCGCCGACCAATGCCGAGGACGCATTTGGGCGAAGGCATGTCTGGAATGACGATCACTATTACGCTGGTATGGCAAAGGCCGGCGTCGCCGACCACGCGGATTGTATCGGTCTGCGATATACAGAGGGCAGGCTTTCACCGGATTCGCGAGCCGGCGACCCGCGCGGCGAATTCCCTATATGGTACTTGATCACGATGTTGAAGCGCGTCGCCTGGCCCTTCCGCAATACCGAAATCCCGATGTGCATGACCGAGATCGGTTATCTCTCGCCCGAAGGCTACGGGCCGCTGCCACAGGGTTTCGCCTGGGCCTCGACGACATCGGTCTCCGAGCAAGCCGCCTGGCTCTCGCAAGCCCTGCTGATCATGTCCAACTTCGAAGATATGCCGGTCGATCTGGCGATCATTTGGAATATCGACTTCGATACCTATGGCGCCGACCCGCAAGCCGGCTACGCCATCATCCGTCGCGACGGCAGTTGCCCGGCTTGTGAGACCATCGCGCAATTGCAGCGCTAGCTATCCATCTTGCTTGGTTGACTCGCGGGGGCGGTCCACTCGGTCGCCCCGGTTCCTCCGCGGTTGCTGCGGGAGGCCCGGCCCTGTTCGCGCAGATATTCGAGGTGGGCCAGCGTCTCCGCCAGGGCGAAACGCCATTCATGCGGCGTCAGTCGTTCAAGATCAAAGAGCTGCGCCGCCACTTCAAGCGCCGTCCGCGCGCCATCAGCCAGCGCTTCCTGAGTCGCCTCCAGGCGAGCGTGATGATGCGCGATCAATTCTTCAATCCGCCCGCGCCAATCGGTGATCAGCCACTTGTGACCGGGCAGCGCCAGCCGAACATCCAGGAGTGCCAACTCATTCAGCGAATCCAGAAATCGTCCCAGGGGATCCGGCTCGGTATGCGGCCAGACGCCGATATTGGGTGTGATGCGCATCAGTACATGGTCGCCGCAGATCATCAAGCGGTCGGCCGCGTCATAGAAAATCATCTGGCCATCGCTATGCCCCGGCGCGTGAATCGCCCGAAATTCGCGCGCGCCCAATCTGATCGTCATGTCCGGCGGCAAAAAGTCCTGCTCTAGCGGGTGCGGCTGGGTCAAGTCCCGCGTGCTGTACAGCGCGCCCTCCAGGTTCTCCACCGATGCTTCGTCCATGCCGCAATCGAGCAGCCACTGATGATACAGCGGCGTATTGCGGCGCTCATAGAAAACCCGCATTTGACGCTGCTCGCGCTCCGGAATAGTGAGCGGGATCGGCGACTCGGTCAGCCGCTGCCACCAGCCCGCCATGCCGTAGTGATCGGGATGCATATGCGTCAGCACGATCTTCTTGATATCGGCTGGTTTGATGCCCAGCGTCCACAGCGCGCTTTTCCATTGCGAGCGCGCCGCCGCTGTGTTCAAGCCGGTATCGACGAGCGTCCAGCCCTCAGCCCCGCGCAACAGATAGCAATTGACGATGTTCAGGACGTAGGGCAGGGGGATCTGCACCTGTACGATGTCATCTGCGATTCTGGTGATACCGTTGTTGCTCAACTTTGAAGCCTCACATCGGCGCGTGAAACAGCACAGCGCATCGTCAATTACTCGCCGAGTCGGCTAAGGATTCGCGTCGGAGATATCGCCGGTGAACAGATAAAACAGAATGCCGAAGGGCGTCATCAACTTCTGATAGGTCAAGTCGGCTGGGAGGTCGCCGCTTTCGAAAGGCTGCAAGTCAAAGCCCTCGGCGATCAGCTGCCCATTGACTTCTTTCATATCCGGCGCGAAATGGCAAATGGCGAAGGGTTCGTCGACATCGTCCTGATGCAAGCCGATCAGGAAAAGCTTGTCGCACCAGATGCCCCAGGGACTCGGCATGGTGTATTTGCCCAGCACGTCATAACCGGCCGCCTCCCAAAAGGCGCATTCCACCTCTAAGTCGGGAATGAAGGCGGAGAGTTCGCCGAACTTGCCCAGGCGCGTGATGTCCTGCGCCCGCGCCACGTTGTCATGCGGCAGTTCACGCGGCGGCGGATCAGCGCTCAACAGGATATGTACGCCCGCCGGGCTGGTCAGCGTCCCGTCGACAATGTCCAGTCCGCTCTCCCGCAGCGCGTCAAGGTCGCTGCCGAAGTAGCGCAAGCTCGGGTTAGGCCCGCTGCCCGTGATTAGATGCAGGTGATAACGCCCGTCGGTATAAACATCGCCCCCAAGCGGCGCCAAACCCAATTTTTCGTAATACGCGCCGGCAGCCGCGGTATCATCGACATAATTCAGAATCTCAACATATTCGCCTAATCTCATCCGTCGTTCTCCTCCATTCTCCGCCGCCTCAGCCAATCATCGAAATCAGGGCGGCCGGTCAGAAATAGCAGCAGCAGTGTAATGAACCACAAGCCGATGCCGATGTAAAGTGCGGGACGCCAAAGCGGAGGCGCGAATTGAAAGCTGACCCTGCTCTCGCCGGCGGGCACGGGCAGGGCGCGGAAGACCAGATTCGTTCGCTGAACCGGCGCCGGCTCGTCATTCACCGTCGCAGCCCAGCCTGGATGCCAAGCGTCCGCCAGCACGAGCAGCGCCTCGCTCGGCGCTTTCACGGAGAGCGTCACGCGAGTATCGCCATACTCTAGTATCTCGACGCTCTCGCTCCCATCCAAGTCAGCCTCCGGCAGCGCTGTCTCCCCATGTACAACGACCGACACACCCTGGCGCAGCATTTGCAGCGCCGCTTTATCGCCCGCGTCATCGTCCGGAACCGCTTGCGCATCCCCGGCGAGGAAGGCGCGCTGCCCGGTCGGCGGCAGACGGAAAATCTTGGTTGCGCTGGAATATACCCGCTCGAAAGGCGGCGGCTGAAGTTCCTGAAACATCGCGGGCTGCTGGCTGTTCACGGCCGTCAGCGCGAGAATGCCTTCGCTATCAAGCGGGATACTTTCCAATGCGGAAGGGGCGATGATCGTGAGCAGCAGGTCATGCTCCAGGCCGAGCGCCGGGGAGTCCATACCGAGCGGGTAACGGTGCAGAATGCGAATTTCGTCGGCGAAGTCGGGCAGGGCCGGCAAGCGCGCGGCTTCCCTCCAATAGCGGGACAGCGCCGTGTCGTAAGCGATATCGTCGTGCCAGATGTCATAGACTTTGTCCGTGATGACGTAGCGCGTGTCGGTCGCTTCCAGCCAGCGCCGCGCGGGCAGGCAGGCGCCCCAGCAATCCGGTACTGACATGCGCTCGCCCAACCGGCCATCTATGGGCAGCCCCTCATCCGCCGGCAGCAATAGCGAGGCGTACAAGGAATAGGCGTGGCTTGGCGTGATGCCGCCGCCAAAGCCATCGATCGATGGAATGCCCCAGGTCACCGACAGGTTGGGGTACAGCGTCTCCTGCATTTTCACGGCGTCCAGCGCGTGGAACTGCGCTTTATAGTCCATGCCCAGGTCGTCATAACGGCGTCTCAATTCGCCGATATCGACCGGGTCAAAATAAATCTGACTGGCGGAAAACGTCCGGCCCGCCGCAATGGCGCCGGCTTGAAGCGACCGCAATTCGCTGATGGCCGGTCGTTCACTCAGATAGACATCGGCTGGCGCAAGATCGTTGTATGGCAGGCGCTGCCCGGCCAAAAACAGTTCGGCAGCCACAAATACCATCGCCGTAAACTGCATCTGAGGTTGGCGATTTAGGAGGATCCCGATGAATAAAAGCCAGGCGTAGATCCAAAGCGCCAGCGAGCGGTCACTGATCGTCGCGCCACCGAAGATCAGCGCTGGATCGCCCGGCAGCAGGAAATGCGTGACGCTGATCAACAGCGCAATCGCGCCCGCGATCATGACTATGGGGCGTCGGGACCGCGTCGGCTGCGAAAGCGCTTGGGTCCCCATGCCCGCCAGCAGCGCCATCCCCAGGCTGAATAGCGCCAGGAAACGGGCCGGCACCCGAAACAGATTGAACCCCGGCAATTCCGCCGCCAGCAAGTAAAGTGGGTTGACTCTCCCCAGCGCCAGGGCGAGGCCGACCAGCGCCAGCGCCAGCCACAGACGACGCCCCCGCTCATCCCCGCGGAATGACGCGATGCCCCAAAGCGCCAGCCCAAGCCCAAGAATGCCCGGCGTGGCGACATATTCACCGAAGAGCTGGCCATCGTAGCTGGGCAACAAGGCGCGCCCCAGCAGTTTCGGCGGCAGCGAGAAGGCGGTCGCCTCCTGCGCGCTGAATCCACCGCTTCGGTTGGACAACTGCATCAGCTCCAGACTGGGCAGCAGTTGCGGGAGAGCCAGCAGCAGCGCGACGCAGAAGCACAGCGCCAATAGCAATAGCGACCGCAGCAGCCGCGAAACCTGAGTCCGCCGTCCGCCGCCGAATGCATTGAAGCCCAGCCCGTAGACCGCCAAACCAACTCCGCTTATGAAGACCGTCTGCGTGTGCCCGCTGAAGATTTGCAGCGCCCAAACCGCCGCCAGCAGGAGCCCGTCCCGGCTCGCCCGCTCGCTGACCAGCAGGCGGTGATACAGCGCGAACAAGATCGGCATCCAGGCCAAGCCTTGCAGTTGATTAATCTGCTCAATGTGGGCGCTCACGGCGCCGCCGAAGGCAAAGACGATGCCCGCGACCAGCGCCGGCATCCATTGCTCGCTGATGACTTGACGATAAAGAAATGCCGTGCCGGCCGCCGCCAGCGCCACATGCAGCACGATGCTGATCGCGATGGCAGTCGGGGCGCGAAACGGCGCGGTCAGCCAGTTCAGCGGATAGTACGTGCCGAGCTGAGGATTCGCCAGCAGCGGCGCGCCCATGAACAAGTCGGGCGTCCAGAGCGGCAGCGCCCCCGCGCGAAAGGCCTCGTTGCGCGCGTCCCAATACGGATAGAAGTATTGGTAGGTATCTCCTCGCGCCAGGATTTTGCCGCTGAAGGCCAACTGATGAAAAAACAGCAGACTAAGTATGAGGATGCCGACGAAGGGCAGGGCATGCTTCCAGGACGCAGGTCTCATGTCAGGTCGCGGCCTCGCTGCGCCATCGCCCATTCTTCGCTGTATATCCAGCCGCGCGATGCCAATGCCAGCCGCAGCCGGCGCAAGCTCGGCGACTGTCGCCGCTCCCGCCGATAACGCCGCCAGCGCCTTTCCGCATCGGGTCCCCAAAGGAAATCTGCGACATCAGCCCGCAAGGCGATACCCCCTGGATTTCCCCAGTTTTCCCAGGCTTCGCGCAGCGCGCGCGGATTGGCGGGCCGCAATTGCTTCCAGTCGCGCCGCCGCATAAAGATGATGTCGACCTCGATCTCTTCAATCTCGCCGCCGGTGTTGCTCAGGTTGCCGCCATGGATCGTGAATTCGCCGCCGTTCAACCGCCCCGGCTGAAAGCGCGCGCTGGAATGGACGCGGCTGGCCCATTCCATGTCGCCGGCGACGCGAAAATGCTCATCAAAGCGCCCGGCCCGGCCGACAAGCGCTCGGCTCGCCATGAAGAACGGTCCCAACCCATTGCGGCCTGTGAATCGAGCGGGATCGTACAAGCAGGGTACATTCGTCCGGCGCTCCCGCTTCAGGACGCCCAAGCGCCGATGCAGCATGGCGCGTGTGAAATCAAAGTCGACCAATTCAGCGCCGGCTTGCAGGGCTTGGAATCCTTCAATGAAGGCATCAGCCGAGCGGATGTCATCGGCATTCCAGGGCGCGAAAAACCGCGCCTGCGTGGAATCAATGGCGCGATTCCAGGAGGCGTACAAGGTCTCGCGCGGCACGTACCGCGGCGTCATGCGACCGAAATAGTTCGCGTTGATTTCCCGCGCCAGCCGATCAATTTGCTCGACTTCGCCCCGCGTAGCGTCATTGACGATCGGCAGGTAGTGCACGGAAATGCCAACCTCGCTGACCCGCCTGGCAAAGCCGAAGACCGCAGCCGCAAACGCCGGCAAGTGCTCCTCACAACGGTAGAGAGAAGAGATGATCGCAACGGACATCGGCGGCGCTCACCGTTCCAAACGTTCCATCACAACACTAGCATAGCGCAGATTCACGCCCGCGCCCGGAAACGGAATTCGCTCAAGTTAGGTCCCTGAAAGGCAGACGCCTCCTCCGGCCTGGCGCATCGAATCGACACATCCACAATTCATTCCGCGTCCAACACTTCATCGGTCGTCAGCACCGCGGCAAATTCACCGTGTAGACTCGCCAGCGCGAGGGTATGCACCAATTCGGCCGAGTAATGCCGCCCGTCGGTGCTGCGATGTTCGTGCGCGGCGGTCGCATCGGCGATCACGACGGCATTGAAGCCGAGATCCCCCGCCATGCGAACCGAGCTCGATATGCAGTGGTCGGTGGTCAAGCCGACGATCACAAGCGCATTGATGCCCGCCGCCCGCAGGCGCTGCTCCAGGTCAGTGCCGATGAAGGCGCTGTTCACTTGTTTCTGAATGACCGGCTCATTGCCAATTGGCGCGACGACGCGCTTGATCGCGTTGCCCGGCAACTCCGGCCGCAGCGGCGAATGCGGCTCGGTAGACATATGCTGCACGTGGAAAACCGGCCGACCCAGCGCGCGCCACCGCTGCAGCAGCCGAGCCATATTCTTTTCGGCCATCGGGTTATTGCGCCGTCCCAGCTTCGGGTCGTCCAGGCCCTCCTGCACGTCAATGATGATTAGCGCGGTGCCCTCATCGATCGTCGCCACCTTGTCCGTCCTTCCGCCACATTTGCGCGCCATGATACGTTCACAGCGCTGTCTTGTAGAGGGTGGCTCGGTTTGGAGCAGCGCGCGCTGAACACTCTATTAGGAACCTCACGCTCTAGGATTGCCCAATCCCTATGATATAATGCGCCGAAACTTCGAGGACCAGGACATTTCAATGCTCCAGGTGGTGAGTTTCAATATCGGTGGCGCGCGCAGTATGCGACCGGCGCCGCACGATCATGAGAAACTGGCGGTCGACACTTACAGCACCTTGCAGCAGGTGATCAACCCGCGTCAGCCAACCCTCATCGCCCTGCAAGAATCCGGCATCGCCGTCCAAAACGGCAGCCTCAAGAATGTCGGCCGCAAGATGGCCAGCCTGCTGGGTTCAAACTTCATCGACGCCTTCGCGCCCGAAGTCACCATGTGTGACCATCCGCATCCGAACCTGTGGGATCGTCCCGCCTATCGCAGCATGTCCGGCGCTGCCGAAGGCAATGCCATCGTCACCAACCTGCCCGTTGCTGACTGGTCCTGGGGCAGTTACCCGGATTACGACGACTGCAATATGAGCGGCGCATGGGCGCGGCATACCATCATCAGCCGCGCCACTTTATACAGCAGCGGCAACCGCGATACGCAGCCGCGAAATCTGATGGTCGCTTCGTTGGACTACCGCGGTATTCCCCTGTATTTTATCAACACGCATCTCGGTGTCCTCATCGGCGAAGACCGCCGCGATTTGAACTATGAGCGTTCGCGCAGCGCTTCGCAAATGCGGCAAGCGCAGGTCAGTGAGATCCTGCGCGTCGTTGAGGAATTGAAGCGGGCCGACCAGAACAACGAAAGTCCGGAACGCCCGATTCTACTCGCCGGCGACTTCAATGCCCAGCCGGCCGCGCCGGAGATGGAGATCCTGCAGCGGCATTTCCGTCTCTTGACGCCGGAGAACGGCCAAGACGAATTATGGACCCATCAGCAGCATCGCGTCTTGATTGACCATATCTTGCTGAACGACCCGGCGGAGCAGTTTGAAGTCATCTCTTGCCACATCCAAAGCGCCATCCCCTTCGATGATCTCACCGACCACCGCCCAACCGTCGGCATCTTCGCCCGCGCCTGAATCAACTGAAATCATCCTTTACCCGTATCCCGCGCGCGCAACTCACCGGTAACGGTGTAGGGGCGATTCTGTGAGCCGCCCGCCCACTTCCGTGCCAGTCGCTCACTTCAGCTTCGTCGTACGCTTCTTCGCCCGCTCTTTGCGCAGCCGCTTGTTGCGCCGGCCCAAATTCTCGTGCATCTCAAGCAGATAATCCAGCGTCCGCGCCGCTTCATCGGTCGTAGCGCGGAGCAGCCCAGGACAATGCGCGCGCCGCTGGCTTGTCACTTCATATATCGCAAGCGCGGCAGACACAGAGACGTTCATGCTCTGCGCGATGCCTGCCATCGGGATCGTCACCAACTGGTCCGCCATATTCATCGCCGTCGCAGATAGCCCGGTCTTCTCGTTGCCAAATAAAAGCGCGATCTTCGGCTGACACAGATCGGCTTGATAGATCGGCTGGGCGGCCGGATCAAGCATCGTGGCGACAAGCCGCCAGCCTTCGGTTTTGAGCGCGCGCAGCGCCCTTTCCGTACTATGATGGATGCGGTAATTGAGCCACTTATTGGTGGCGGTGGAGCTATTCTTGCCCACTTCTTTGGGGTCGAAGGCCGGCTGCTCTTCGAAGATCACATTGATTTCTTGGATGCCGAAAGCATCGCAGCTGCGGGCGATTGCGCCCAGATTATGCGGGTCGAAGACGTCTTCGATCACAACCGTGAAGCCGGACTGTCTCTGCGCGGCGACCTGCTTCAGTTTGTTGAGTCGGGCGTCGGTAGGCATGTACTCAGTGAAAAAGGCGATTTAATTCCAGAGCAAAGCCGGGCAAAACGTCCTCACCGTTGAGCGTGTCGCCTAGACGCAAGGTATCGTACTGGGGGACGCCGATTGTCTGGGCGCGATGAACTTCGACACATTGCGCTGCCGGCATGACTATCCACACAAGCGTCGTGCCTAGCTGAAAGTAGAGTTTGGCCCGATTTCGTAATTCAGTCATCGTATTGCTCGGCGACTGTATCTCGACAGCCAAGTCCGGCATTACCGGTACAAATCTTTCAGGGAACGGCTCGGGAGCCTTTTCTAAGCCAATAAAGGCGAGATCTGGCAGCAGCAGTGTATGACGATCGCCCGGTGGATGATAACCGGATTCTACGGTAACGATGCCCAAGTCGTTTTCTTCCGCGAATATATCTAGGTACCGCCCCAGCCTAACTGCAAGCTTCCCGTGTCTTCCGCCCGGTCCCGACATCTCTATCAGCACTCCGTCGATCAACTCATATCGCATGTGGTCATTGCCTGGCTGACAGTAGAGCTCCCACAGCTCATCTATGTCATAAAGCCGCTGCCGCAGTTCCATCGCCTTCTCGCGATCACCTAGTTTGCGCATAGCATAACATAGTTTGATTCGACTGTCCGCAAAGGCAACTCGCGCCCATTGCTGCACAACGTGGCTGAAACCCGCTATAATCAGGTCAAAACTAGATGTTACAAGGCTGCTTCTTATGATAGGCAAAACGATAGGCGTACTGACCGCCGGCGGCGACAGCCCCGGATTGAACGCCGCCATCCGTGGCCTCGGCAAGACGGCGATAACCCAGCATGGTATGCGCCTGGTCGGCATCCGCGACGGCTTCCGCGGCTTGATGCAGAACCGAGTCGTCTGGCTGGGCGGGGATGACTTGAGCGGGATTTTGACCCTCGGCGGCACCATCCTCGGCACCAGCCGGGACAAGCCGCACAAGATGCCCATCGGCGGCAAAAGCCGCGATATGACTGATGTCATCGTCGAAAACTACCACCGCCACCATTTGGAAGCGTTGGTATGCCTCGGCGGCGGCGGCACGGCGAAGAATGCTTGGCGCCTCGCCCAGTTGGGCATCAACGTCATCTTTGTACCCAAAACCATCGACAACGACGTCAGCGGCACCGATGTCACCTTCGGCTACGATACAGCGCTGAATATCGCCACCGAAGCCATCGACCGGCTCCACTCGACCGCCCACAGCCACCACCGCATCATCGTCTGCGAGATCATGGGGCACAACACCGGCTGGCTCGCCCTCGGCGCTGGCTTGGCCGGCGGCGCCGATGTCATCTTGATCCCCGAGATCCCTTTCAATACCGAAGCCATTGCCGATTCCATCCGCGCCCGCAGCCGCGGCGGCAAACGCTTCAGCATCGTCGCCGTCTCAGAAGGCGCCATGACGCAACGCGTCGGCAAGAAGCTGCAGGACGCCCGAGCCAAAGTCGCTGAGATTGAAGCTGAAATGGAGAGCTGCGCTGATGACAAGGGCAAATACAAGGAAGCGCGTGGGCGGCGGCGTGAAGCCCGTACGGAAGTAGCTGAGATCGAGAAAGAACGCCGGGGCGGCACTCTGCTTCTCACCCGGGAACTGGAGAAACGCACCGGCCTCGAATCGCGAGTGACGATCCTGGGCCACATTCAGCGCGGCGGCGTGCCATCGCCCACGGATCGCCTGCTGGCCACGCGACTTGGCACAGCGGCTGCCAACTGCATCGCCGAGGGCATGTCCAATATCATGGTCGGCGTACATGGCGACGGTATCGCGCCCGTGCCTCTGGAGGATGTGGCGGGCAAACGCAAGAATGTGCCCCTGGATCACCCCTGGCTGGAAACCGCCCGCGACCTGGAAATCTGCCTGGGCGAACCGATGTAGCTTATTGGGCTGCTTCCCGTCGCACCCGCCCTACGATCTTTTCCGCCGCGCTGGCCATCAGCGATACATCGTTCATCACGGCGACGAACTCATAACCGCGCTTGATCATCTCGATCGCGTGTTCCGCGCCCGCCGAGAACAGCCCGGCCTTAATGCCGTGCTTCCGCGCCGATTCCAAAATCGTATCGAGCGCCGCGTCCACCGTCGCGTCATCCGCTACCAAACCGGCTTTGCCCGTCATGCTCAAACGCAAATCCCCAATGCCAACGAAGACGGCGTCAAGCCCCGCCACGCTCATGATCTCATCGCGATTGTCGAAACCGGCCTGCGTCTCGATCATAGCGAAGGTGATGACCGTCTCGTTGGCGTGCACGGCATAATCTTCGCCGGCGTAAACCCGCGCGCGCGTCGGTCCCAAGCTGCGGTAGCCCAGCGGCGGAAATCGGCAGGCGCCGACGAATGCCTCGCATTCCTCCCGCGTCTCTACCATCGGGCAGATCACGCCATAGGCCCCCGCGTCCAGCAGGCGCATGGTATCGCCCGGCGTATTCCAGTTCACCCGCACCATCGGCACGGTCTCCGTTGTGGAGATGGCTTGCAGCATCTGTATCGCTGTCTCCATGCCCATCATGCCATGCTGCATATCGACAACCAGGCTGTCCCAGCCCGAATGCGCCATGACCTCAGCCGACCAGGTGCTGGGGCTATGCAGCCAGCCGTTGATGACGGGCACCCCTTCCGCCCATAGTTTCCGCACGCGATTCTCTCGCATATTACGCTCTTTCTCCCTACACATGAATCCGCCGCCGATTATAGCCGCCTGGCGCTTGGTTTCCCAAAGCTGAGTGGTAATCGGATGTTTATCTGATACAATTCCCTGCGTCGTCCACCGGTTTAGTAAATGAGTCCCCCGATGGCTGGTACCCTCAATACCGTGAAGTAGCGTCTGTTTACTTCCTAATCGTCGTTTCAGCGCTGGCGATACGGCCTAGTCCGCACCGCTGCGCAGCCGTCCCAATTCGGTGTTGTCCTCTGAGGGTATCTCGCATGTACTCCGCCAATATCAACAAAGTCATATTCATTAACTTCTGCCAGCGCTTCCATCTTTACATCCACGCCTACGCCCTGCTGCTGCTGGCCCGCGGCTTGACGCTGGTGCAAATCAGCCTGATCGAGTCCATCGTCATCGGCACGATCTTCCTGATGGAAGTGCCCACCGGCATCCTGGCCGATCGCGTTGGCAGAAAGTGGTCCATCTTCTGCTCCACCTTTCTGCTGATGTGCGCCGAGTTCATCTTCATCTTCGCCCGAACTTTCGAATGGTACGTGATTATCGCCTTGCTGACGGGCACTGGCTTCGCTTTCGCTTCCGGCGCAATAGAAGCGCTGGTCTATGACAGCCTGCCCGAGAAAGGGCGCGAAGATGCCATGAAACGAGCGATGGGTCGGCTCGGTTTCTACGCCCAGATCGCCTTCGTCGTCGCGCCCATCATCGGCGGTCTCATCATCGGCGAGGCTCGTACGGAGGATTTCATCCCCGCCATCGCCTTGACCGTAGCCGCCTTGCTCATAGGCGTCATCGTCTGCTTGACCCTGCGCGAGCCAGACCTCCACACGTCCGAGAAAAAACCCGGCAGCGTGGAATTGTTCCGTGATGGTGTCTCCCTGCTGCGTCATCACAAGCGTCTACGCCAGCTGGCAATGCTGGTCGTCTTCACCGCTCCCTTCACCGGCGCCATCGTCACCACCCTCGGCCCGCCATACCTCGTGCAGAACGATGTATCACCCTTCGCCGTCGGCGTGGCGCTTTCTCTGGGCAGCCTTCTCGCCGCCGTGACGCAGCGTTCTGCCTACAAGTTCGAAGAATGGTTGGGGCAGGCGCGGGCAATCGCGGTACTGATTCTGCTGCCCGGCGCGCTGTACTGGTTATTCGCGGCGATTGTCGGCCCCTTCGCCTCCCTGCTGGTCGTGATCCTGATTTACGGCGTCAATGATATGAAGGCGCCGCTCTTCTCCGCCTACCAGAACGCGCTCATCGAGAGCAAGAATCGCGCGACTGTACTGTCGCTGATCAGCATGTTCACCAGCTTGTTTCTTGCGCTGGGTTTGCCCATCTACGCTGCACTCGCCGAAAAATCGCTCGAAGTGACTTTTGTCGTTATGGGCGCCGTCATCCTGCTGGCGGGACTGCTGCTCAGGGTGCACAGGCTGCCACCCGCGCAGACATCGCCGTAAGCTAGTCGGATTCGGCCGAAAGATCGTAGACCCCGCGCTTTGTATAAACCGCGCCGCTCGGCTGAAGGTCGCTCTCGTACAGTACAAACTGCTCAACCCGAAACGGCTCGGTGTAGAAGTCCATATGCGCCTCAAGCCACTTGCTCGCGAGTCCTCGACGCAGCGGTTTCTTGAAGCGCATCAGCGTGATATGCGGGTGGAAGCGCCGCCGCTCTCGGCGAAAGCCCTCGCTCTCCAAGGCATTGCCTGCCGCTTCGTACAAGGCGCGCAAAGCCGGCGTATTCTCCAAGCCCGCCCAAATCACGCGGGGCCGCGCTTCAATCGGAAATTGTCCGACGCCCGCGATGCGCAACTCAAAGGCCGGGGCATCCACCCCCGCCAGTGCCCGCTGATAGGCCCGCGCCACCGCCTCCGGCACATCGCCGATGAAGTGCAGCGTCAGGTGCAGGGCCTCGCGCCTCGTCCAGCGACCGGGAGGCAAGTCATCCTCGCGCAGGCTGAGCACACGGTCCTTTGTCGTATCTGGCAGGTCGATAGCGACGAATAGGCGGGGCATGTATGATCCTGATTTACAGCGTTCCAATATGTGATTATACTTCTAACTTCCATTACAATAACAAGCCAAGCGAGCTAGGAAACAAAACTAATATGCTCAAAAAGGACATCGCAATAACATTTCTTCAAACGGCTTCGTCAGGTGCGGTGCGTGAGGCCTACGAAAAATATATTCACCCTGACTTTATTCATCACAACGCCTACTTCAAGGGGGACCGCGAGGCAATCCTTAAAGGAATGGAGGAAAATGCACAGCAGTTTCCTAATAAACAATGCGAGATCCTGCGCACCCTCGAAGATCGTGATTTGGTTGCTGTCCACAGCAAGATTACGCTCGACCCCGAGAATGTATTTGCTCTCATTCACATTTTTCGATTTAAGGACGAAAAAATCATCGAGGAGTGGGAATCGGCTCAAGAAGTCCCAAAAGATTCACCGAATGAAAATGGGGTTTTTTGAGGAATATATAGTGAATTCAGACTCGTCCGCTAAGAGCCGCTCGGCGACAGCGAAAGGGTCTGCCCCGCTCACGCAAAACTGGTTGCCGTCTCGTCGCTTGAGCGACGCGGTTAACGTAAACAGAGTTGCATGTATATCCAGATTCTCTTGATATACAACCTGTAACATCCGCAGGCATGAGCAATCGCAGTGACATAAAAAATCATGTTGCAAGGGCTTGAAATGAGGCAATAAAGGGGTCGTCACAATGTTGTTTGGACATGTCTGACATCATGCAAACTTTGTGACCCCGACATTGATTCTGCTGTGATTGCTCTGCCCGCAAAGTGCTGTCGGCGTAACACCTGGAAAGCGCTCATTTGCCATGATCGAATTGGCCTTTGGATCGACCTTTGCCGGATTAGCTATCTTGTTATGGGGTCTTCGGGCACTCCGAAGCAAAATGGTCAGCATGGGCAGATTTAGGATGCGCGGCAGATGGTCGGCTTGGCTTTTCGGCTTCGTTTCCACAATCTGCGGTTTCTTGATGACGCTCACTGGCGCGGCGGCGGTCCTGTTCCTAGATATGGAACTTGTTGAGGTGATGGCGAAAAGCGGATTGTTCATGTTTGCTGCCGCCTGGATTCTTGCCTTCATTTTCGAATGCCTGTATCGGATTGCCTGGTATCTTGATCCGACTTATGCGCCGCAGGAGTTGCGTGTCACATTGAATACATCGCAAAGCGCCCGGAGAAAACAAAAGTTGAATAATGGTGCTACGAGCGCCGGCCTCATCGCGTCTTTATGTAAACTAGCAAAACCCGCAAATAATATGCTTTTGCTATTTGGGTCACAGTTGTTCAATCGAATCATGACCCCGCTCCGCTCTTGGGACAAGCAAAACCTTTGGCATGCCGACGAAGGGGGCGAGGAACGGCCCCGCAGGAAGTCGCAGACCATGGCCGGCGTTGATCGCGGAGATCTTCTAAGGGAATCAAACAGAACGGACGCAGATCTCAAACCGCTAAATGGCCACGACCAGGAATAATTGTTGATCGGGCATTACCCCTCTAGCGCCGACGAATCTATGCTGTAACACGTCGAAAGTCTGTGCTAAGTTTTACATTGTATGATGGTCAGATTTGCGGCTGAAATTTGCGTTGGGATGGGATGGCATGAACTTGATCTTCAAGAACTTGAGACTAATGATTAATCTGCTATTTCTCGTCTCGCTGCCTGTAAGCGTCGCGCATGCAGACGGTCACTGCGACTTCGCCGACCAGCCCATCCTCATCGGCGGCGTCGTGCCGCTCTCCGCGCCGGGTTCGGTAGCTGGCGGCATCGGCATGGATTGGGGCTTTCAGCAAGCCGTCGCCGATATCAACGCCGATTGCGGCCTCCAAATCGACGGCGTCAACCATCGTATCCGCGTCATCACCGCCGACTCGGAAGGCATCTCCGAATTCGGACAGGTCGCGGTCGAGCGCCTGATTCTGCAAGACAAAGTCGGTGGCATCGTCGGCTTCTATCACAGCGCTGTCGGTCTGGCGACGATGGGCATGGTGCAGCGATACCAGGTGCCGACCATCTATGCCCATCCGCGCAATGATTACATCAGCGCCAGCGGCTACATCGAATACGAAGGCGAACCGCCCCGGTTCAGCCAGGGCATCGACTTCGTCTTCCGCACCTCGCCGCCCAGCTCCATCGTCGGAAAGATCGTCACCGACTGGCTGGTCGATCAGGGCGTCGAAGATGTAGTACTTATCCTGGAAAACACCGACTACGGGCATCCGGCCGCCGCGGCGGAACGCGCCCACCTTGAACGCGCCGGCGTCCATGTCGAGCAACTGGAAGTCGAATTGGGCACCGAAGACTTCGTGCCGATACTCAGCCGCCTATGGGCGCGCCCGGCCCTTCCCGACGCCATTCGCATCCTCGTCAGCGGCGAAACTTCCTACAATCTCACCCAGCAGATGGCCGAACTGGGCATCGCCCCCACCGCCGATACCATCTGCGTCACCAATCACCTCGCCTTCCAATCGGAACAATACTGGAACACCGTTCCCGATGGCAACTTCTGCGCCTTCGACCGCGTCGGCACGATCCCAAGCTTGTACAACGAGCTGGCGGAGGAGCTCGACCGCCGCTATCAGGAAGACTTCGGCGATATCCTGGTCAGCTTCGCCATGGAAGCCTACGACAGCGTCTGGCTCATGGCTGACGCGATCGAGCGGGCCGGCGGCATTGATGATCCCGCCGCCATCGTCGCCGCCCTGGAACAGATCGACATTGACCTGTCGCAGGGCCATTACTATTTCACCTATGGGGGACACAATCCGGAATTGCCCGAGGACGTCCCCGCCTATATGTGGCATCAATGGCCGGTACCGGTCGTGACCGTCATGCAATACTTCGAGCATGGTCAAAGTGGCCTGGAGGCGGCAGTGGTCTATCCGGAGGTCTATCAGACTCACGGCAGATCCTATTTCCACCCCGGCGGTTCCAACTAAGGAGGCTGACGTGAAGAAGTCCGCGGAAGTCTTGCTGCTGGCGGCGCTTTTGCTGCTGCCATGGAATTTGGTAGAGGCGGAGTCCGGTTGCGCCTTCGCCGACGAGGTCATCAAGTTTGGGGCCTTCGCGCCGCTGTCCGCGCCCGGGGCGGTCGTTGCCGGCGTCGTCATTGACTGGGCGGTGCAGCAGGCTGCCGACGACATCAACGCCGAATGCGGCATCAACATCAACGGCGTGCATCACCGGCTGGAGGTCATCACTGGGGATACTGAAGGCATCTCCGAGCGCGGGCAGGCGGTGGCTGAGCGCTTCATATTTGATGAGGGCATTCACGGCGCGGTCGCCGGCTTTCACAGCGCGGTTGCCCTGGCGGCGATGAGCATCTTGCAGGAAAACCACATCCCGACGGTATGGGGAGGCCCCTGGAACGACAACATCACCGCCAATGGCATCATCGAATACGAAGGCAGACCGCCGCGCATCAATGACGGGGTGGATTATATCTTCCGCATCTCGCCATCCTGGACGATGGTGGGCTCGGTGATCGCCGATTGGCTCATCTCGCTGGGCGTTGACGATGTGATCATCCTGGCGGAAAACACCGATTTCGGGCAGCCGGCCGCGGCTGACGAAAAAGCCAGGCTGGAAGCGGCTGGCATCCGGGTCGAGCAATACAACGTCGAGTTGGGCACGGAAGATTTCGTTCCCATACTCAGCCGCATCGAATTGCGCCCCGAACCAGCCGACGCCGTCCATATCATCATCACCGGCGATACCGCCCTCAACCTCAACCAGCAGATGGCGGAACTGGGCATCGCGCCCAGCCAGGACACGATCTGCATCGCCGGCTACGATGCCGAGCAGTCGACGCAATTTTGGAGCAGCGTGGAAGACGGCAATTACTGCGCTTTCAATCGCACCGGCGTCATCCCTTCCCTCTTCAGCGAGCTGGGCGCCGAGCTCAACCGAAAATACGAAGATTACTGGGACGACACCGCGCCCAGCTTCGCCATGGAGCCCTATGACAGCGTGCTGCTGCTGGCGGACTCGATGGAGCGGGCCGGCAGCTTCACCGACCCCGACGCCATTGTCGCCGCGCTGGAAACATCGGATGCGGAATTGACCCAGGGGCGCTATTACTTCGATTATGGTAGCCATAATCCCGATATGCCACCCGGCGCGCCCGCTTTCTTGTGGCATCAATGGCCCGACCCCATCATCACCGTCATGCAGTACTTTGAATTTGGACAGGACGCGCTTGATGCCGCCGTCGTCTATCCCGAAGCCTATCAAACCCATGGCACGGCTTACTTCCAGCCGGGCAGCTAACAAAGTCCAACGCTATATTCGCAAAATCCTGCTAGCATAGGTGCTTCAACGCGACATGAATCAATCGCTCTCACTATTTGTGATATACTGAAGAAAAGAGAAACTCATATCTAAGTGAAGATTAGACAAGTATGAGGAGTTCATTATGGCGACCAGATTTTTTCTTGTTATAGCAGCTGTGACGCTGCTGCTGTTGTTGAGCATTGGCTGGATAAACGCCGAGGGCCACTGCGATTTCGCTGACGAGACGATCAAGATTGGCGGCATCGCTCCCCTTTCTGCGCCCGGCGCGACCGGGGCCGGGGTCGTCATCGACTGGTCTTACCAACAGGCGGAGGCGGATGTCAATGCCGCCTGCGGCGTCGATATCGCCGGCGTCAACCACCGGATAGAAGTTATCACCGGTGACTCTGAAGGCATTTCAGAACGAGGTCAGGCGGTTGCCGAGCGCTGGATACTGGATGATAACATCCACGCGGTCGTCGGCGGTTATCACAGCGCCGTCGCCCTGGCCGTCATGAGTATCACGCAAGAGCACCAGATCCCCACCTTGTTCGCCGGACCCTGGAACGACAATATCACCGCCAACGGCATCATCGACTTCGAAGGGCGGCCGCCGAGAATTGGCGACGGCGTCGATTATGTATTCCGGATTTCGCCGGCCAATGCCATGGTTGGGGCTATTATCGCCGAATGGCTGATCTCGCTTGGCCTCGACGATGCCGTCTTGATCGCCGAGAATACCGATTATGGCCGGCCGGCCGCCGCAGACTTGAGAGCGCGCCTGGAGCCGGCCGGTTTCACCGTCGAGCAGTACGATGTGGAGCTGGGCACCGAAGACTTCGTTCCTATACTCGGTCGTATCCTTGCCCGGCCCGAACCGCCCGATGTCATTCGACTGCTGGTCACGGGCGAAACCTCCTTCAACCTCGTGCAGCAGATGGCGGAGTTGGGGGTCGCTCCCACGGAAGACACCATCTGCATCGCCGGTTATATCGCCGTCGATTCCGAGCAATTCTGGAATAATGTCCCCGATGGCAATTACTGCGTCTTTGATCGCGTCGGCATCACGCCGGTGCAGTTTGGCGATTTGGCCAACGAACTGAACGCGAGATATGCTGAAGCCTTTGGCGGCGTCGCGCCAAGCTTTGTGATGGAGCCCTACGACAGCGTGCGCTTGATCGCGCATGCGATGGACAGCGCCGATACCTTCACCGATCCCGATGCGATTGTGGCGGCGCTGGAAACGATTGATGTCGAATTCTCGCAAGGGCGCTACTACTTCGAGTATGGCAGCCACAATCCTGAACTGCCCGAGGGTACGCCCGCGTATATGTGGCACCAGTGGCCCGACCCGATCGTGGCCGTCATGCAATACTTCGAGCCAGGGCAAGACGCGCTCGACGCCGCCGTGGTTTATCCGCCGCTGTATCAGACGCACGGCACGAGCTATATCGAATACGGGACGACGCCCTGAATCTTTTTGTCAAACCGCTGATTGCGGTAGCCGAGCAGGATTGATATTTTGTGTGAGCGCGGGAGCCAATATCGCTGCCGCCGAGCGGCTGTGCCCGGCGCCGTAAAGGCGCTATAATCGCTCGGACTGACGGGCGGGTTCATAGCCCGCTCGTTTTGTGTTGCCCCAAACGAGTTAGGAAGACCCGATGACTTTTCCAGTACTGAGTGAAGAATTCCGCATTCGCCGCTTGCAGCATCCTGGACGCAAAGCGCGCATCGTCCTTGACACCGACGCCTACAACGAAATCGACGACCAGTTCGCGCTGACCTACGCCCTGCTCTCGCCGGAGCAACTCCAGGTGGAAGCTGTGTACGCCGCGCCGTTTCATAACGCCCGCTCCAGCGGTCCCGGCGACGGCATGGAAAAAAGTTACGAAGAAATTCTGCGCCTGTTGGACTTCCTCGGCGTCGCTGCCGACGGCTTCGCTTTCCGCGGCTCTACAGAATACGTTGGCGCAGCCCGCCAGCCGCAAGACAATCCCGCCGTCCGCGATCTCATCGACAAAGCGCTCGCCGGCCCGGCTGAGGACCCGCTCTATGTCGTCGCCATCGGCGCGATCACTAACGTGGCTTCCGCCCTGCTGCTGGAACCGGAGATCATCCGACATATCGTTGTCGTCTGGCTTGGCGGCCACAACTTGAATTGGCCCCACACCCGTGAATTCAACCTGGTACAAGATGTGCCCGCGGCGCAAATTGTACTCGATAGTGGCGTGCCCTTCGTCATCGTGCCCTGCCTCGGCGTAACCTCTCATCTGCTCACAACGCTGCCCGAGCTTCAGGCCTGCATCGGCGGCACGGGCCGTGTCGGCGATTACCTCTGCCAGATCTTCAGCGAATACCGCCCCGATTCCTTCGCCGCCTCCAGCGTGATCTGGGACATCTCGACCATCGCCTGGCTGATCAACCCTGATTGGGCGCCCAGCGATATCGCGCACAGCCCCGTGCTCACCGATCAGGTTACCTGGAGCGTGGATCGTTCGCGCCATCTGGTTCGGGTCGCCAGCTTCGTTCAGCGCGATCCAATCTTTCGCGATATGTTCGGCAAGATACGCGCCCATGCCGGCGCTTAACACCAATCGAAGGCGCGGCGGGTTCGCCGGATCCGCGCGCGCACCGATGCCGCGTCATCCTGCTCGGCCGCGGCGAGCAGGTCCAAGACGCTATCGCGGTACGCGGGATGCTGATCGGCGAGCACAGCAGCGCCGTGGACGCTCCAGGCGCGGATGAAGATGTTGGCGCCGCGGGCTTGGGCGGCCAGCGCGTCCATCAGGGGCGCAGCCCGCGACGATGGCACTACCAGCGTATCCATCATTTGCAGGACATGTATGCGGGGAAGCCAGCCGGTCTCCTGGATCAGCAGGCGCAACAGCATTTCACTTTGGCTTGGGGATAACTGCGCGCCAGTCACGCCGAAACGCTTGAGCAGCCAGGTAGCGGCCGTTTGCAGATTGTGATCGTCGCCCCCGGCGAAATCACACAACTCCGCGACCAAACTCGCATCAGCGCTGTGCGCCGCGGCAAATCGTTCCAGGGGACCGGTGCTCCTGCCATCAAAATCGAAAAGCGCTTGCGACAGCGCGTCAGTCCGGCGGCTGGTCATTGCAGCTTGGGCAGGTAGCGCGACGCTTCCTCGACCAGTTGCCGCAGCGCCGGCTGCTCAAGATCGGCGCGGCTGCGTATCTTCACATGTCGCAAGTCAGCGCCGCTCCCTTCCATCAGGTTCTCCGGGTCGGGCAAATGAGCGCCGTACATGAATCCGAAGTTGAGATGCTTCTTGAATGGGGCGAGATAACAGAAGTGCTCCGACATCTTCTTGGGGCCAACTCCATAGCCGGCGATCTTCTGCCGCGCCCATGGCACCTCCGTTATTCCCGGCATAACTTCCGCCAGCAACTCGCGAGCTTCCCGCGCCAGCAACTGAATCTCGGGCGATGCCTTGGCGACCACCTCGTCAAAACTGCCATTCCCCCCGACCGTCTTGACATTAAGTTCCGACATGCCGCCTGCCTCGTTCCTCTCTGTGACGGTTTATTCTAAAGCCTGGGCGCCCCTCCTGAAAAGGGAACAGGCGCGGACTGCCCAACTTCTGTTTCTCCCGATGTTCTGACCTTCGACCAGTGCTATAATCGCAAATTGGTTCACGATAATCGCGCTAGCGAAATCCCATGCCCACAGTGTCAGTTGTCATGCCGGTATTCAACGGTGAGAAGTATCTCGCCGAAGCTATCGACAGCATCCTGGCTCAAACATTGACGGATTTTGAACTCTTGGTCGTGGATGACGCTTCACAAGACAGCTCGGCGCAAATAATTCGTTCGTACCAAGAACGCGACAGTCGCATCCGCTTTTACCAACTGGAACAAAATCTGGGGGCTGGCGCCGCCCGCAATCGTGGCATTGAAGCCGCATCGGGCGATTACATAGTCTTTATGGACTGCGATGATGTAAGCTTGCCGCAACGCTTGGAAAAACAAGCGACTTTCCTTGAATCGCATCCCCAAATCAGCTTGCTCGGCACCTGCGGGCTCTTAACATCCAGCGACTTAAAAACTGTGTTGCACAGTTTTCGCTTGCCACAGGTTCATTGCCTCATCGTTCTCGATATGTTTGTTGCCGTGGGTTTCATCTACTCTACCCTTATGCTGCGGCAAAACCCGCTACGGGCGATTGGTGGGTTTGAGACGGGGCGGCGTCATGGCGAGGATAGAGAATTGCCATGGCGGCTGCTCTGCGAGAAAAACGTCAAATTCGCTAATCTGCCGGAAAACCTGATGCTATATCGCAGGCATGAGCAATCGACGAGCCTGAACCGTGACGCAGGCGAGCTCGCGGAGTCCGCGGAAGTGCAAGCGCGCATGCTCCGCCAGCTCTGGCAAGAGGCGCCGCCAGCAACGCTAGACCGCTTCCAGCGTATGGCGGCTGGACGCAAACTGAACTGGCCGGAGCGCCGATCGGCCAAGGTTGACCTCCGCCGTCTCATCGAGGCGCTGCTCTCCCAACGCTTGGTCGAGCCCCGTGATCGCCCCTTGCTCCTTGGCGCGGTGAACCGAAAACTGGAAGCGGCATCGCCCCGCCCCTGGCAACAATTCTGTCACTGGCGGCGCCGTCATTTCCAGCGCCCATCCGCCCAGCGGGACGAAGTTGGCTGAAGCTTGATTGAAGATTTGGAAACAACGAACCTATGCCCCTAGTCTCCGTCATCATGCCGGTGTACAACGGCGAAAAATACCTTGCCGAAGCCATCGAGAGCATCCTGGCGCAATCCTTCGCTGACTTTGAGTTGCTGGTTGTCGATGACGCCTCTCAAGACGGCTCAGTCGAGGTCATCCGCTCCTACGAAAATCTGGACGACCGCATTCGCTTCTTTCAGCACGAACGGAATATGGGGCATGGAACAACATTGAATACAGGCCTCGCCGAGGCCACAGGCGCATACATAGCTACCATGGATTGCGACGATGTGAGCTTGCCAGTCCGCTTGGAAAAACAGGTGAACTTCCTGGAGTCCCATCCTGGAATCGGCGCCGTCGGGACCTGTGCCCGAGTTGTAAACCATGATCTGACCGCGACATTTTTCGACTTTAATGTGCCGCGCCAGCATGCGCTCATCACGTTCAATCTGTTTTTCGGGGCGAGTTTCGTCGAGGCTACGGTCATGGTACGGCGCGAGTTTCCGATGTCGGTCCAAGGATATGAGCCCGGTCGGCGCTATGTTACCAATCTCGAACTGAATTTACGCTTGCTCGCGAAGACACCGATAAGGTTTGCAAACCTGCCTGACAACCTGATGCTTTATCGCCAGCACGAGCATTCTTTATCCGCTGACCGCGAGGCTAGAAAATATGTGGCGCCAGAGCTGGAAGTTAGGGGGCGCATGCTTCAACATCTGTGGGGGGAGGCGCCGGAAGGAACCTTGGACCGTTTTTATAGCTTGCGTAAGCATAAGAAACTCAATTGGACCGACAGGCGAGCGGCCAACAAAGACCTCCGCCGGCTCATTGAGGCACTGATCGCCCACAACTTGGTCGACGCCGTCGACAGACCGCTTCTCCTTGCTACCATGAATCGCCATCTGGAACAGGCCAGCCCGCGCCTCTGGCAGCAATTCTGTCATTGGCGGCGCCATCACTTCCCGCGCCTGTTCCCGGATACGTTCCAATTGTCTCAATAGGACGGGCTAGGCTAGAGTCTTGCGAATATGAAACATTACTCCCGAAACTCTGTTCTATCGCCCCAATTGTCTGTCATCATGCCGGTGTACAACGGCGAAAAATACCTTGCCGAAGCCATCGAGAGCATCCTGGCGCAAACCTTCACGGATTTCGAGTTCCTGATCGTAGATGACGGATCTACCGATCGCTCAGTTGAGATTATCAAGTCATACGGAAACCGAGATAGTCGCATTCGCTGTTTCCAGCACATGGAAAACCTTGGATCGCCGTCTTCTCGAAATCATGGTATCGCTGAAGCGCGCGGTGAATACATTGCTACTATGGATTGCGATGATATCAGCTTGCCGCAGCGGTTCGAAAGGCAGATCGCATTTATGCGAGCCAATCCCGATATAGGCTTACTCGGGACCGGCGTTCAAGCTGTAGACGCCGACCTGAACCCAACCTATTTGTTCAATTTGCCCAGACAACATGCGCATATTGCCTTGAATCTATTCATAGGTTTCTTCTTCGTACACTCTTCTACCCTGATTCGGAGACAGTATCTGGATGCCGTGGGATGTTACGACACCAAGTATCGTCATTTGGACGATTTGTATCTCTATTTTCGCTTGTTGGCCGATACACAAATCCGCTTCGCTAATTTGCGGGAAGTGCTGGTGCTTTATCGAATTCATCCGCTTGGGAAGAGCCGCAGCTTGACCGCCGAAAGACGCGCAGTCCTGCGACAGCCTCAGTTGCGCTCGTTGAAGTTGCTGGGGGGAGAACGGCCGGAAGCGACCGTGGAGCGCTTTGAACGCCTGCGTGCGAACGAGAAGCTTGGCTGGGCTGATCGTCGAGCCGCTAAACGGGACATCACTCGGCTTGTCGAATCCATGATTGCGCACAGCTGGGTCGACGCCGACGATAGACCATTGCTCATTGACGCCATGAATCGCCATCTGGAACAGGCCAGCCCGCGGCTCTGGCAGCAATTCTGTCATTGGCGGCGCCATCACTTCCCGCGCCTGTTCCCGGATACGTTCCAATTGTCTCAATAGGACGAAATTGCCCGACAACCGTTCAATTCTGAGTTCTCGCGGACTATAATCCCGCGCAGCGCCGAACCAGTTATCAGAAAGCAGCCTGATGTCCACAAACAGCCTCTTGCAATGGCGCGAGGAATTCCCCATCCTCAGCCGCTGCAACTACCTCATCAGCAACTCCCTCGGCGCCATGCCCCGCGGCGTTTACGACAGCCTCAACAGCTACGCCGATACCTGGGCGGAGCAGGGCGTCGCCGCCTGGGGCAGCGGCTGGTTCGAGTTGCCGCAGACGGTCGGCAATAAGATCGCCCCGCTGATGGGCGCCCCGCCGAATACCGTGCTCGCGCATCAGAACGCCAGCATCGCCAACAGCATCCTCCTCGGCGGCCTGGATTTCAGCGACCCTCGCCGCGACAAGGTCGTCATCACCGAGCTCGACTTCCCCAGCGATGTCTACGCCCTGCGCAGTTGGCTGCCCGATCATATGCGCGTTCACACGATCCGCTCCCGCGATGGTGTCAGCATCGACATCGACGAACTGCTGGACGCTATCGATGAGCGGACGCGCCTCGTCAGCACCTCGCACGTCCTCTTCCGCAGCGCCTTCATCATGCCGGCGCAGGCTATCACCGAAAAGGCGCACAGCGTCGGCGCGCAGGTGCTCTTCAACGGCTACCACAGCGTCGGCGTCATCCCGGTCGATGTGGGCGCCTGGGATGTCGATTATTACATCGGCGGCGTGCTCAAATGGCTTTGCGGCGGGCCGGGCGGCGTCTTCATGTATGTGCGTCCCGACCTGCTGCCAACTTTGCATCCGAAAGTGACGGGCTGGTTCGCCAGTCGCATCCCATTCGCCTTTGATGTCGAGAAGCTGGACCTGCGCGAGGACGCCTACCGCCTGATGAACGGCACGCCAGGCATCGCCTCCCTGCACGCTGTTCAGCCCGGCGTCGACATCATCGCCGAGATCGGCATAAGCGCGATCCGCGAGAAGTCGATGCGCCTGACCGCGCTCATCATCGAGCTGGCGGACGAACTGGGTTACGACGTGGTCTCGCCGCGTGACCCCGATGCGCGGGCGGGTACGGTGACGGTCAAGCCGCCGCATGCCTGGGAGGTATCACAGGAGTTGCTGGCGCGGGATATCATGATCGACTTTCGGCCGAACGCGGGCATCCGCATCGCGCCGCATTTCTACAACTCCGAGGCGGAAACGCGAGCGGCGCTGATGGCGATCGGCGAGATCCTCGGCGATGGAAGCTGGCGGCGGCATCAAGAATCCTGAGATTTTCTTCGCTAATTTCACTCGATTTTTTGTCCATTACTTGTCTATTCTGTAGCCTTTTATGTCCAATTTTCGCTAATTTCCGCAGGCGCGATTTTCACGACCGAGGGCACGGAGTTGATCGAATGAATGTTGGGCGCTGACTCAGGGTAGCAGAAACAGGAGCGTGATAGGCGACTATATATTCGCGTATCGGAATCAGGTGCGTTTCACCACAGAGAGTACAGAACATTGATATTATAGTGGCGCTCAAAAGCGGAGGCGATGGCGACGCCAGTGACAGAATTGCTGCCAGCGGCGCGGGCTGGCCTGTTCCAGCCGTCGGTTCATTGCGGCAAGGAGCAGCGGTCTATCGTCGGCGTCGACCAAGTTGTGAGCGATCAAAGATTCTATTAACCGGCGGAGGTCTTTCTTTGCCGCCCTTTTTTCCGCCCAGCTGAGCTTGTGCTGGAGACGCAGTCGCTGGAAACGCTCGACGGCGCCCGGCGGCACATCGCCCCACAGATGTTGAAGCATGTGCCCTCTCCACTTGCGTTCCGCAGCGTGGGTTTTTCCTGGAGCGACAATCGTTCTCGCCATTTCGTGCTGGCGGTAGAGCATCAGGATTTCCGGCAGATTAGCGAATTTAATCGGCGTATGCCAAAGCAGACGCATTGACAGATCGAGGTCTGCGCTAATCTGTTTTCCCGGCGTGTATCCGCCAACCGCGTCGATATACTCGCGCCGCGTCATGACCGTGGCGCCGACGAAACTCGCGCCGAAAAACAGATTGAAAGCGATGAGCGCATGCTGGCGCGGCACATTAAAGTCGAAGAGGGTCGCTGTACGATCATGATTGACCGCTCGGGCACAGGTCCCGACGGCGCCGATTTCCGAGTGTGATCGCAAGAAGTTCACCTGCTTCTCGAAGCGCTGAGGCAAGCTCACATCATCGCAATCCATGTTAGTGAGATATGCGCCCGCAGCCGCGGCGACGCCAGTGTTTTGCGCACAGGATTGCCCCATATTCCGTTCGTGCTGAAAGAAGCGAATGCGGTCGTCCAATTCTTCGTAAGAGCGGATGATCTCGGCCGAGGCGTCCTCTGAGCCATCATCTACGATCAGGAGTTCAAAGTCAGTGAAGGTTTGCGCCAAGATGCTTTCGATGGCTTCCGCAAGGTATTTTTCGCCGTTGTAAACGGGGATTATGACAGACAATTGGGGCGATAGAACAGATTTTCGGGGGGGGGGGGGGGGGGGGGCGGTCAAACACAATTGTTCGGTGGTTTCTTCTTTTTTTTCTTTTATCTCGCCGCGC